>JBEKKM010000180.1:0-9864 GCA_050010715.1 Xanthobacteraceae bacterium
GACGTTGTTGATGGCGGAGTGCACCTGCTCGGCCTGGCTGACGAGCGTGTCGCGCTGGTTGGCGAGATCCTGGATCAAGCCGCGGATACGAACCTCATTGTCGCTGTACGTGCGTTCAAGCGCTGCGACCTCATTCTGCACCAGCGTTTCCAGCTCGCTCGCGCGCGCCAGCGCGCGTTCGACACCGTCGCCCATGGCCGCCACTTCGCGGCGGATCGCCTGTCCGACGCTCACGATGGAATCCCGCGCCACGCTCTCGGGCTCGGCGAGCCGCAGCGCGACTTGCGCCATCGATTGGGTGATCAGGCGCAATTCCTGGGAGCGCCACGCCATATGCGCAATGCCGAAGAAGAAGATGATGGGCAACAGCGCCGCAGCACCGAGGCCGATCATGGCGGCGGCCGGCGAATGGCCCGGGCCGAGCGCTGCGTTGAAGTCGGCGAGATACGCCCACGACAAGGCCAGACAGCCGACAACCCAGGCGGCTGAGAACAAGGCGGCGACGAAATAAGAGGTCCGGGCCGGGCGGTCTTGCAGCGCGCGCAGGATGCGGCCGATCGACTGCTGATCGTCGTTGGCGGCGCGAAACGGCTGCGGCTCCGCGGCGCGGTGGCCGCTGGTATCGATGTCGTCGAGATCGATGGCCTCGTCGAAGGCGGGCATTGCCGGCTCAGTATGCGGGACGGCGTCGGCTGCACCCGCCAATGGAATCTCGTTCTCGTCCGGCGGTGCTGCTTGCCGCTCCTCGTCGTCCCGGACGTTGAGGGCTTCCTGGATCGCGGAGAGGGCTGCTTCCGTCGGATCCATCAACTTTTTCGGGTAATTTGCCATCGGTCGTCGCCTCGGGTGTTACGCTGGACTAGGACGGCCCAAAACCCGGGCCGCTCCACGAGCGCGTGATCGTTTCGATCCTCATCGGGCACTCCTGGGGCTCCCCAGCCCTCAAGTCATAGTGCCATTGGCTATCCTATCGGTCTGGCGGATCGAATAAAACTGGGAGCGGTAACGTCCCTTTAATCATCGTTAACGCTTTGCTCACCATGACCGCAGTTTGCGGTCCGCGCCGGTCGGACTTGGCATTCTGGTGCCAACAATGGGGCAAGCTTGCGGCCAATTGCTGGGCAAATCACCCAAATCCCGAGCTTTGGTTGAGCCCGCGATCCATGGTCCGGCGCGCGCCGCGATGCCGGGTAAGACATTGCTTACCAGCGGCGTGAAACGAGCGCCCGGATTCACCCCGTTTTCGTGGTTTCACGTGCAGAATCGCGGGCAATGAGAAAAGATCGGACCGACGGGGAGGCCGTTATGACCGCCATGACCGCACCAAGCGCTTTGAGCGCGGCCGGTTCGGACCGGCAGCGCGCCGTCATCGACGACGACCACCTCAGCCGCATGACGCTGGGCGACCGCAGGCTCGAGCGGGAAGTCCTCGAAATCTTCGTCCGTCAGACCGTGATCATGCTCGAACGCATCGCCGGTGCCGAGCCGGCGCTGGCTGCCGCAGCAGCCCACACGCTGACGGGCTCGGCGCGCGGGATCGGCGCCTGGCGGGTGGCGCGGGCCGCAGAACAATTGGAACGCATTGCCAACGGCAAATCCGGCGCGGCGGCGCTGGACGAGGCGGTCGAGGAACTTAAATGCGCGACCGTCGAGGCGAGCGCGGCGATCGCCGCCCGTTTGGGCGATGTTTTGCGCGGCCATCGACCTCGACCTCGGCCAAAGCTTGATTTGGGCGAACTCTGACCCCACACATTCGTCCGCACTGGCGCCGGTCGGCGCAAACCAATAGATAGGGGCGGTCCGACGGCCACTCCTTATCTGGCCGTTGCCAAGTTCTGCTTCCGAGTCATGCTTCCCGCCTGCAGTCCCTCATTCCGCCATGGTCAAAATCACTTTCATCGATACCGCCGGCACGGCGCGCACCGTCGAAGGCGAGGTCGGCTCGACCGTCATGGAGACGGCGATCAAGAACGGCGTCCCCGGTATCGAGGCGGAATGCGGCGGCGCCTGCGCCTGTTCGACCTGCCACGTCTATATCGACGATGCCTGGCGGGAGAAGGTCGGCGAGCCGTCGCCCATGGAAGAGGACATGCTCGATTTCGCCTATGAGGTGAAGCCGAGCTCGCGCCTGTCGTGTCAGATCAAAGTGAGCGAGGAACTCGACGGGCTGACCGTGCGAACGCCGGAGCGGCAGGCATAGTTGGCACAAATCCGCGTCTCGCTAGAACGAAATCCGGCAAAGCTCCGCAACAACGACATTTCCATCCTCTTTCCCTGCCGCCGTCAGCACGCTAGACACTCCCCGCATCAGCAAACACAGCCATTAGAGACGAGCACGCATACGACATGAGCGAACCTATCAAAACCGACGTTGTCATTATCGGCGCGGGGCCGGTCGGCCTGTTCGCCGTCTTCGAGCTTGGCCTGCTCGACATGAAGTGCCACCTCATCGACATTCTCGACAAGATCGGCGGCCAGTGCGCGGAGCTATATCCGGAGAAGCCGATCTACGACATTCCCGGCGTTCCCTATACCAGCGCTCAAGGTCTGGTCGACGCGCTGCTGTTGCAGATCAAGAACTTCAACGCGCAATTCCACCTGAGCGAAATGGTCGAGAAGGTCGAGAAGATCGGCGATCCGCTGTTCCGCGTGACGACCGACCAGGGCAAGGTGTTCGAGAGCAAGGTCGTCGTCATCGCCGCCGGCGGCGGCTCGTTCCAGCCGAAGCGTCCGCCAATTCCCGGCATCGAGCCGTACGAGGGCAACACCGTGCACTACGCGGTGCGCAAGATGGAGAATTTTCGCGACAAGCGCATCTTGGTCGTCGGCGGCGGCGACAGCGCGCTCGACTGGACTCTCAATCTGGCGCCGCTGGCGAGCAAGCTGACGCTGTGCCATCGGCGCGCCGAATTCCGCGCCGCGCCGGATTCCGTTAACAAGATGATGGCGCTGGTCAACGAAGGCAAAATTGATCTGGTGCTGGGCCAGGTGACGTCGCTCGTCGGCGCCGACGGCAGAATCGAAAAAGCCATCGTCAAGAAGAACGACGGCTCCATGGCCGACGTCGATTGCGATGTGATGCTGCCGTTCTTCGGCTTGACCATGAAGCTCGGCCCCGTCTCCAATTGGGGATTCGAGCTGAAGAACAACGAATACATTCCGGTCGACACCGAAGCATTTGAAACCAGCATGCCGGGCATTTTCGCCATCGGCGACATCAACTGGTATCCCGGCAAGCTCAAGCTGATCCTGTCCGGATTCCATGAAGGCGCGCTGATGGCGCAGAAGGCCTATCACTACATCTATCCGGACAAGCGGCTGGTTTTTCAGTACACCACATCGTCGTCGAGCCTGCAGAAAAAGCTCGGCGTTGTGCCGACGCCGCGCTGATCAGCGCATTTACGGCGTCCGCGCGGGCGCCGGTGCATTCAGCGCCGGCGCGTTCGGCGCTGCAGGTGTCACCGAGGGTGTCGGCGGCGGCAACGGCTCGGCGCGCACCACCGGCGGCGTCGGCAGGCCGAGCACGCCGCGGGCGGCGGGCAGCGCCGCATCCGCCATCGCGGCATAGCCTTCCGCGGTTGGATGCACGGCGCCGCCATAGACGGCGCTGAGCACGCCCCAGATCGCGTCGTGGATGTCGCTCGGCTTCAACATCGCCGGCATGCCTTCGGGATAGGTCATGGCGGTGAAATAGCTGTCGTTGGCGGTCCTGATCCAACGCGCCCGCGACGCATAGGGCCGGTAATCGCTGGCCGGCCGCCCGCAGGTCATCGGATCGTCGGCGGCCTTGGCGAGGTCGGTTTCAAAACTATTGCCGGTCGTGGAAAAGCAGGCGCGATCGAAGTCCGGATCGCTCGCCGCGTGCACGCACATGCCGTGCTGGGCGAAAGCCGCCTGATGGGCATCGGCGAATGTCATGCGGTCGGTCAGCGGATCGTGGCAATTCTTGTCGCCGTCGCAGGTCGCCAGCATTTTGATCTTCGGCAAAAACTTGGTGTCGACGAAGGCGGCCGCGGCGCGCAGCCGCTCGACATCGGCGCCGAAGGCCGGATGCACGTCGAGGCCGTCGCGGCCGCCCGGGCAAGGCTGGTTCACCGCCTGCATCGCCGGGTTGCCATAAGAGACGAACACGACACGCGCGAGATTGCCGCCGACCAGCGGCTTGAGCGTGCCGCGCAATTGCGCGAATGCGTCGGGCAAGTCGCCGTCGAGAAGCTTTTGCGTGTCTTGCGCGCTGGCGATGGAGCCGCCTTGGCGGAGCAACACCCGCTCGGTGGTGCCATCGACGATGACATTGGCGACAAGGCCGGCAAAATTCACGTCGTTGGCGCCGACCGTGAGCAACACCATGTCGAGCGAGCGCAGCGGATTTTGCTTGCGCGCCGCGGCCAGCAAATCCTTGAGCTCGCCGAATTGCGCCGGCGAGGTCCCTGAGCAATTATCGACACCGAGCACCCACGGACAATCGTCGGCCATCTGACTGCCGAACATGCCGGCCGCGATGCTCGCCCCGGTGCAGGCCAACGGCAGGAAGGTCACGGCGAGGTGCGGCTGCTCGATGGCCAGCGCCAGCGCGGTGCGCAGCTGATAGCTGTAAAGCGAGCGGTGACAGCCCGGGCTCATCCAGCGGGCGCCGTGACGTGCCCAATCTTTCGCCGCGACCGGAGTCGAAGGCCCGTTCTCGCAGGAGCGATCGTCGCCATAGCCGGCGCGGCCCGGCCGGAAATATTGGCCGCTGGAATTGCCGCGCAGGAAGCGCTTGAAGCAAAACGTGCCGTCCAACTCGACGGCCTTGTCGGGATTGCCTTCGCCCGCGGCAATGGAATCGCCCAAGCCGGCGATGAGCACGTCGCGCACGGCGATCTCGGCGACCACGCGTTGCGCGGTGCCGTCGCCGAGCGGGATGTCGACTGTGGCGACCGTGATGCGTCCGAACGGCACCCGCAGGATGATTTCGCCTTCGCAGGGCGCCTCATTCTGGCGCAACTGGCCCTGGCCGGAATCGAAGGTCCAGGAACAGATCGCGCCCGGCGGCGTGTCGCCGGATACGACGACGCCGATGCGGTGATCGCGCGGCGAGAGGTAATTCTCTTTTTCACCGTCGCGGTCGCAGGTCTGCATCAGGTCGCCGAACTTGTCGACGCAGAGATTGCCGACGACGTCCTTGGCCCAGCCCAGCCCCGCGGTGTCGCGCTCCAGCCGCTGCTCGGCGGCGAGCACGCCGTCGCCGCGGCTCGCCGCGACTTGGCGCAGGAAATCGGCCTCATGGCGAAACAGGCGGAAGCGGTTCTTGACCTCCCAGACGATGTGATAGTCGCCGGTGCCGGAAAGCTGGGCGAACGCCACATCGTCGGGCGCGAACGAAATCAAAACGGCGAGGAGGATGAGAAGACGCATGGTCTTTGGGCGGCGGCGCACTCAAGCCTTGTAGCACCCGCCTTGCGGCGGAAATGTGAGGGACGCCAAGGCGCTGGTATTAATCTGCCGCCACGTCGAGCAAAACCCCGTCGCAATCGGCCAAATGGTGCTGGCCGAGCGGGCAGGAGCGGCGAAACAATTCGAGCAATTTCTTGCCCTCGGCGCCGGTGCCGACCGGGGCCGGCGCCAGCAGCGGGTTATTGGCGGCGATGCGCTCGACATCTTCCTTAACCTTGTCGACGCTTTCGACCTTAAAGCCGATATGGTCCATGCCGGCGGTGATGATGCCGGTGCCCTCGTAGTCGGTGATGTCCCAGGGCATGATGACGAGCGTCATATGCCCGTCGGTCAGATAATGGTTGCGGTCGCCGGCGCCCTTGTTGCTCGGGGCCAGCTCGAACACGTCGCGATAGAACTCGGCCATCGCGTCGGGCCGCATGGTGCGCAGCGCCACGTGATCGATGTGGCGGGCGTTGACCTCGCCGTTGCCCTCCTGCTCGCGATAGACCGACGTGCGGTTGGCCATGGACTTTTGCGAAATGTCGAACATGTTGCCGTCCGGGTCGTGGGTCGAGACGCCGGCGAACGGCCGGTTGGAGGGCCGCTGCAGCCACTTCACGGTCGGGTATTTTTTGCGCATGCGCTCGAACGCGGTTTCGGCGTCCTCGACTTCGATGCCGAAATGATCGAGGCCGGCCGAACGCCCGGCGCGCCGCGGATTGATGTTGAGCCCGACATAACCGTCGCCGACCGTTTGCGCGCGGCTCACCTGCGTCTTGTCCGAGGTGCGCATGCCGAACACGGCCTGATAGAACAGCGCCGACTTCGCATAGTTCTCGCTGACGATGGCGACGTGGTTGATCTTGGAAAACATTCCTGCCTCCGGCGCGGTGGCGCGCGACCGATAGGAAACCTGGCGGCGCCGGCACGCGCCTATGTCGAACGGCCGCGGTCAGAGTGAACCTTCCGGCGCTTTGCCGCAAGGCATCAGCGTGTAAACATAGTCGTCATGGCGGATTCATCGATCACCACGACCTGTTGCATCGCCGGCGGCGGGCCGGCCGGCATGATGCTCGGCTTTCTTCTGGCGCGCGCCGGCGTCGATGTCGTGGTGCTGGAAAAATACGCGGATTTTTTCCGCGATTTCCGCGGCGACACCGTGCATCCTTCGACGCTCGAACTGATGTACGAGCTTGGCCTGCTCGAAGCGTTCCTCAAACTGCCGCACCAGAAGATTGAAAGGCTCAGCGCGCAAATCGGCGACGAGCGCGTGCCGATGGCCGATTTCACCCATCTGCCGACGCACTGCAAGTTCGTGGCGCTAATGCCGCAATGGGATTTTCTCAATTTTTTAGCCGCGCAGGGCAAACGCTACAAAAGCTTCCATCTGCACATGAATACCGAAGCCACCGACTTGATCGAGGAAGGCGGGCGCATCGTTGGGCTGCGCGCCAAGGCGCCGGACGGAACGCTTTCGATCCGCGCCACGCTCACCGTCGGCTGCGACGGCCGGCATTCGACCGTGCGCGATAAAGCCGGCTTCGTCAGCGACGACTACGGCGCGCCGATGGACGTGTTGTGGTTTCGCATCACGCGCAAAGCGACCGACGACAGCGAAACCTTCGGCCACATCGAAGCGGGTAAGATGATGGTCATGCTCGACCGCGGCGATTACTGGCAATGCGCCTTCGTCATTCCGAAGGGCGGTATCGAGCAGGTAAAGGCGAGGGGGCTCGAAACCTTTCGTCGCGACGTGGCCTGGATGTCGCCGTTTCTTGCCGACAGGGTCGGCGAGCTGAAAAGCTTCGACGACATCAAGCTCCTGACCGTGACGGTCGATCGCTTACGCAAATGGTGGCGGCCGGGATTGATCTGCATCGGCGATTCCGCGCACGCGATGTCGCCGATCGGCGGCGTCGGCGTCAACATCGCCGTTCAGGACGCGGTGGCGGCCGCCAACCGGCTCGCCGGGCCGCTCAGGAGCGGGCAGGCGAGCGATGCCGACCTGCGCGCCATCCAGGAACGCCGCACGCTCGCGGTGCGCTTCACCCAATGGCTGCAGCTGACGGCGCAGAAAGAGGTCGTTAGCCGCGTGCTGAAAAGCGAGCAGCGGCCGAAGCCGCCGCTCGTGTTCAAGCTGCTGAAGATCTTTCCGGTGCTGCAGCGCATTCCGGCGCGCCTGCTCGGCGTCGGTATTCGCCCCGAGCATATTCACACGCCGGAGGCGGCCCCCGGCTCGTAGGTTAGCGGCGCTGCTGAAGCTCGGTCGCCGCGCGAGCGAGGATTTCGACCAAACGCGACTCGTCTTCGGCGTCGCCTTCAAGGCGCTTGCCGACCGTTTCGCGCAAATGATCGAACGCGGCCTCGACGAGGGGAGGCAGCGTGCGGCGGTTGCTACGCTCGCCACGTTCGCTGCGGCGCCAGCGGCTGATGCGCTCGCCGAGCGCGGTCAGCCGGTCGAGCACGGCGTCGACGACGTCGCGATTGGCCTCGAGATAGACGCGGCCTTCGCCGGTGATGGCGTAGAGCTTCTTGGCGCCTTCGGTCGAAGCGGTGACGTAGCCGGCTTCCTCAAGATAAGTCAGCGTCGGATAGACGATGCCCGGGCTCGGCGAGTACCAGTCCGAGGTCTTCTCCTCGACCAGCTTGATGATCTCGTAGCCGTGGCGCGGCTCCTCGGCGATCAGCGCAAGCGCGATCAGCCGCAGGTCGCCCTGCGCCAGCATCCGCCCGGCGCGCATATCGTCCGGGTTCATGCCGCCGCCATGGCGGCCGCCGAAACCGAAGCCGCCATGGCGGCCGCGGCGATGATGCCGGCCTGCGGCCCAGCGCCCTTCGTGGGGTTCGTAATGTCTATGCATTTTCAGTTCTCCATTGGGGAAAGATATATCTCTAGATAGATCACTCGGAGGTGTAATGCAAGATATATCTTTAGATGCGTCATAATTTGAGGTAAAGCATTGAATATCAATAGGTTATGAAAATTTAGTGGTCGGCCTCGCCCATGCCCAAAGGGCGTTTTTGACTGAAGGAATCGCTGCAGGGAGATCGTCCACGCGTCTTTTGCGCGGGTCAGGCGGGCCCATTTCGCAGTAAAGTGCCGGGATGTTCGCGACCTTCTTCCATGAGCTGAAAGCGGCCGGATTGCCGGTGACGCTGCGCGAATATCTCACGCTGATCGAGGCGATGGAGATGGATTTGGCCGACCGCCGGGTCGAGTCGTTCTACTACCTGTCGCGCGCCGCTTTGGTGAAGGACGAGCGCAATCTCGACAAGTTCGACCGCGTGTTCGGCCACGTCTTCAAAGGCCTCGACCTGATCGAGGACGCGCTGACCGCGGAAATTCCCATCGAGTGGCTCAAGAAGCTCACCGAGAAATATCTCACCGACGAAGAAAAGCAGCAGATCGAGGCGTTGGGCGGCCTGGAAAAGCTTCTCGAGACGCTGCGCCAGCGGCTTGCCGAGCAGAAGGGCCGCCATCAGGGCGGCAAGAAATGGATCGGCACGGCAGGCACGTCTCCCTTTGGTGCGTATGGCTACAATCCCGAAGGCGTGCGCATCGGCCAGGACACCAACCGCAATTTCCGCGCCGTAAAGGTGTGGGACAAGCGCGAGTTCCGCGATCTCGACGGCGACGTCGAACTCGGCACCCGCAACATCAAGATCGCGCTGCGGCGGCTACGCAAATTCGCCCGCACCGGCGCGCCGGAAGAGCTCGATCTCGACGGCACCATCAAGGGCACCGCGCACAAGGGCTATCTCGACATTCTCATGCGGCCGGAGCGGCACAACACCATCAAGGTGCTGTTGTTCTTCGACATCGGCGGCTCGATGGATTGGCACGTCAAGGCGACGGAGGAATTGTTCTCCGCCGCGCGCACCGAGTTCAAGCACATGGTGCATCTGTACTTCCATAATTGCCTGTACGAGCGGGTGTGGAAACAGAACGCGCGGCGATGGACCGAGACGACGCCGACCTGGGACGTGCTGCACACCTATCCGCACGACTACAAGGTGATCTTCGTCGGCGACGCCTCGATGTCGCCTTACGAGATCGCCGCGGCCGGCGGCTCGGTCGAGCATTTCAACGAGGAGCCGGGCCAGGTGTGGATGGAGCGCATCACCACCACCTACCCGTCATGCGTCTGGCTCAACCCCGTGCCCGAGCGCGAGTGGGAGATGACCGCCTCGATCAAGATGATGCGCCAGCTCATCGGCGGGCGGATGTATCCGCTGACGCTCGAGGGGCTCGATCACGCCATGCGGGAGCTGGGTAGGTGACCTCGCTTAGAGAAGAGTACCCGTAATCGCGCTGATGCAGCGCGTGACCCATCGCACAAACGTACTTCCGTATCGCGGAAACGGTCCTATATTGGGGCCCATCGCTAACAACCGAAAGGAGGTGATCCAGTGTCTCATTGTCTATCGCCGCGGTCGCCGGCATTC
>JBEKKM010000181.1:0-9838 GCA_050010715.1 Xanthobacteraceae bacterium
CGAAGCTGACCGCAGCCAGGATTTCTTTATGGCCGTCGGTGCAGCGGGCTGGGATGACGAGAAGAAAAGGCCAAAACGTCTTCTAGTGACGCACGGAACACTGGCCCAGATCGCCGGGGATTTCCGAGACGAAAAGGATTTGGTTGGCCATTTCACCGTCAATATCAGTGACATCATCCGACGGCTCCGCTCACGCGCGCAGGCTGTCGGTATCGATCTCGACCGTGCGTTCTTTTTTCCGCCCGATGATCCGCGATTCGATCAAATCCTGACCCAGGTCAAACGCGAACGTGACGGGCGTATTGCGCGGTTGAGACGAGCCAAAAAAAAACTCGCAGCCGTCAAAGCGCAGCGCCGGCGCTCAGACATCGCTGCAATGCCTCGCGTGAAGAACGACATGAATTCGATCGCACTGCAAATAGAGTGAATATCACTTTCAAGTATGGGCCCGGAACATGCGCAAAATCGACATTACAGACTTGTGCGACCGATCGAATGCGAAATCTTCGGGAGATAGTCGCAAGACTTTAAATCAATCTTTGGCTGCGCGATTTTCGTTATTTTGCCGTTACTTTAACGACCCGCGGAAAGGGTGAATTACCAACCCCAACGGAGGCGCTACATCGAATCAGGCAGAACGAAGCGAGGGATACACGAAGTTCATGGCGGGCTCATTGTGCTGTCACGCCGGTCTGTTTGATGATGGCGCCCCATTTGGCTTCCTCGCTGGCGATATCGGCGGCATAGGCAGTAGGCGTTCCCGGCAGCGTCTCGGTGCCGTCGGCGGCAAGCCGCTGCCGGATGTCGCCGTCGGCCAGCGCATTATTGAGCGCGGCATTGAGTTTGGCGATGACCTCCGGCGGCGTGCCGGCGGGCGCCACGAGACCATAGTGCAGCTCCGCCGCATAGCCGGGCAGTCCTGCTTCGGCGACAGTCGGCACGTCCGGGAACAGTGGCGAGCGCTTGGCGCCGGTCACCGCCAGCGCGCGCAAATTGCCGCCACGCACCTGGCCGACCACGCTCGCCATCGGGCAGAACATCAGCGCCACCTGACCGCCGAGGAGATCGGTGATGGCCGGTGCGACGCCCTTGTAAGGAACCGCGGTGAACTTCACATCGGCCATCCTGGCAAACAGCTGGGCCGCAAGATGTGTGCTGGTGCCGGTTCCGGTCGAGGCGAAATCGAGCTTGCCCGGCTCTTTCTTGGCGAGCGCGATCAATTCCACGACCGAATGCGCCGGCACTGAAGGATTCACCAGCACGAAATTTGGGCTCGTCGCGATCAGACCGATCGGCGCAAAATCTTTTTTCGGATCGTAAGCGGCGTCGGGATAGAGCGACGGATTGATCGCCAAAGAGCTCGTCGCGATCAACAACGTGTAGCCATCGGGTGCACTGCGGGCGACGTCGCGGGTGCCGATGGTGCTGCCGGCACCACCACGATTTTCGATGACGATCGGCTGACCGAGACTTGCGCTCATCTTGGCTGCGACGAGGCGCGCGATCACGTCGTTGCCGCCGCCGGCCGGGTAGGGAACGATCAAGGTGATCGGCCGCGTCGGATAATCGGCCGCTTCGGCGCGGTGCTGGACGGCAATCGTGATTGCGGCGACCGCAACAAACGCTGCGGCGACGACCGCGCTACAGGTGCAAGTTCGTTGTGACAAGTTCACGGCGCCTAAAGCTTCTTGACGCCGGCCTGGTCGATGATCTGCTTGAACACCCCGATTTCCTTGGTGACACGCGCCCAGGCGGCGGCGGCACCCTGCGGGCGTACCAGGAAGCCTGCCTTGAACAGCTTGTCCTTCATGTCCGGCGTGCTCAAGACTTTGAGCGTCTCCGTCTCCAGCCACTTGACGTTTTCGGGCGGCGTCTTTGCCGGGGCCAGCAACACGCAATCGACCGCAAAGACGAAGTCCTTGTAGCCGGCCTCCTCCATGGTCGGCACATCCGGCAGACTGGGCCAGCGGCCGGCGGCGCTGACCGCGAGGCAGCGCAGCGTGCCGGCCTGGATGTGCGGCAATGCCGGCGCCAGCGAGCCCGAACTGAGCTGCACGGTGCCGCTGAGCAGCGCCGTTATGGCGTCGCCGCCGCCCTTGAATACGACGTCCGAGAGTTTCGGCAGATTCTCGCGGATTTTCAGAAGCTCCAATTGCAGCTGCGCCGTGGTGCCGATCGGCGGCGTCGCGCAATTGTATTGCTCGGGATTGGTGCGGGCGAGCGCGATGAAATCCTTTATACTCTTCGCCGGCAGTTCCGACTTGACCACGAACGTGTTCGGCGATGTCGCCAGCTCGCTGACGCCGACAAAATCCTTGTGGGGATCATAGGGCAGTTGGTTGTACAGCCCGTAATTCACCGAATAGGCGTTGGTGGCGAGCAGGATGGTGTAACCATCCGGCTCGGCATGCGCCACGTATTCCATGCCGATATTGCCGCCGGCGCCGCCGCGATTGTCGACGATGAAGGTCTTGCCGGTCGATTGCTCGAGCGCCGCGGTGACGAAGCGGCCGACGATGTCGGACGGACCGCCCGGCGTGTTGGCGACCACGAACTTGACCGGACGATCCGGATAAGCGGCATAGGCCGAGTGCACGCGCAAAACCGCCGGCGCGGCGATGCCGGCGGCAAGCGCGCCGGCGGCTTTGACGAGGCCGCGGCGCGACAGGACGGACACTTTGATCAGTTTGGTCATAGTGAGCTCCTATTTGAGGCCGGCCTCGGCTTTGCTCGCTTTGCCGCTCACTCGCTGAGACTGATGCCGGCGCCGTGGATGACCGCCGACCATTTGGTCACTTCGCGGTCGATGATCGCGGCGTGCTCTTCGGGCGTGGTCGATTCGGGTTCGCCGCCTTCGAAGATGATGCGCTTGCGCACTTCTTCCATGGCGAGCGCGGCGCGCAGCTCCTTGTTCAGCCGCTCGATGATCGGCCGCGGCGTGCCGGCGGGCGCCAAGAGGCCGTAACTCAATGTCGCGTCGAAGCCCGGCAGCCCGGATTCGGCCAGCGTCGGCAGTTGCGGCATCAGGGTGGAGTGTTTCGCCGAGGTGACCGCGAGCGCCCGGATATAGCCGCCGTCGAGCGCGGCGCGCGACACCGGGATCGGATTGAAGCCGACCTTGACGAAGCCGCCCATCAAATCGGTGTTCAGCGGGTTCGAGCCTTTTTCCGGAATCTGCTCGACCTTGACGCCGGCCTGTTGCGCGAACAGCACCGAAGCCAGGTAATTGACCGTGCCGATGCCCGGCGTGCCGACCTGATAGGGCTCCTTGGCGCTCTTCATCAAGGCGATCAGTTCGCCGACGGTGTGAACCGGCAAGTCCCTGTGCACCAGCAACAGCGCCGGTGCCGAGGCGATCAGGCCGATCGGCGCAAAATCCCGGCGCGGATCGTAGCCGACGTTCTTGTAGAGGTTCGGGCCGGTCGCCAAGGTCGAGGTATAGCCGAGGATGATGGTGTAGCCGTCCGGCGCGGCGTGGGCGACCTGGCGCGTGCCGACGGTGCCGCTGCCGCCGGCATTGCGGTTCTCGATGACGATCTGCTGGCCCAGCGCTGCGCTCATCTTGTCGGCGACCGAGCGCGCCATGATGTCGTTGGTGCCGCCGGGCGGCAGCGGAATAACGAGGACGATCGGGCGGCTCGGGTAATCGTCCGCCGCGACCGGACTGGACATTCCGAGCGTGAGGATCGCCCCAAGGATCGCAACGGCTGCCGTCAGCCGCGCCAAAACACCCTCCCCGCTCAAAGTGTCCTCCACTTTTTTGTTGCAGCACCTGCCGATGCCGGCCGATAAATGTAACCTATCCTGTGGCGCGCTCGCTTGTCATGCGCCGTGTCACGCTGCCGCATCAACGCCGGTATGATTGCAATGACCTGGTCCGACACTTTCCTCGGCGTATTGAAAGACAACGACGTCCGCCTCGTCGGCTACGTGCCCGACAACGCGCTGACGCCGGTGATCAAAGGCGTCATCGCCGATAATTATTTCATGTCAGTCAACGCCACGCGCGATGACGAGCCACCTGGCAGCAGGCGGCAACCGGCGGCGTCACCGACATCGTCGCGGCGGCGCGCTGGACGCTTGGCATGTCCCTAAAAAAGTCGATCCTTGCAGCGGTCGTAAGCCTCTGCCTGTTGGCGACGGCAAAACCCGCATCGGCGCAGGACTGGCCGGCGCAGCCGATCCATATCATCGTGTCGTTCGGCGCCGGCGGCGGCGCCGACATCATCGGCCGCATCCTCGCCGACGCCATGCAGGAGCGTTTGGGCAAGCCGGTGATCATCGAGAACAAGCCGGGCGCCGGCGGTATTCTCGGCAACGAATTGGTCGCCCATGCCGCGCCCGACGGCTACACGCTGGGCATCATGACCGCGGGTCAGATCATCGCCGCGGTGACGCGCAAGGACATGCCCTACGACACCGCCGCGTTGACGCCCGTGGCGCAAGTCGCCAGCGCCAGCCTTTTGATCGTGACGCGGCCGGATTTTCCCGCCAACACCGTGAAAGAGCTGGTCGAAGCCGCCAAAGCCGATCCGGGCAAGATCGTATTCGCGAGCCCCGGCTTCGCCGCCACCCAGCATTTTGCCGGCGAATTGTTCAAACAAATCGCCGGCGTGAATTTGCTGCACGTGCCGTTCCGTAGTTCGCCCGAGGCCATCAACGCGGTGCTCGGCAAACACGCCGACGTGCTGTTCGACACGGTCTCGGCGTTGCTCGGCCAGGTGCAGTCCGGCGCGCTGAAGGCGCTGGCCGTCACCGGCAAGGATCGCTTTCCCGCCGTGCCGAATATTCCCGCGGCAGTCGAGTCCGGCGTGCTGCCGGGCTATGACGTCACGACGTGGTATGGCGTGTTCGGACCGCCCGGCGTTCCGGCAGCCGTCGTCGGCAAGTTGAACAAGACGCTCAACGACATCATCGCCGACGACAAAGTGCGCGAGCGCCTAGTCACGGTCGGCGTGGTGGTCAAAGGCTCGACGCCAGCGGAGTTCGGCACCTTCATGGCGAGCGAGTACAAGCGCTGGAACGCAGTCCGCGAAGCCGCGGGCATTGCGCAGCAATAGGCTTCGAGTCAGCGAACCGCCATGCCGGAAATGCCGCTTCAAGCTGCCGCGCCCGGCTCCTATGATGGACGCAGAAAACAGGGCGGCTACGCCCGCGACAACATCGATCTTGGGAGGAGCGTCATGGATCGTCGTGCATTCCTGCAATCCGGTCCGTTGGCGGCCGCCGCGGGTGCAGCAATCGCAAATGCCGTCACACCCGCCGCCGCCGAAACGTCCGGCGCCGGCACCGCCGCGCACGTCCGCGACTGGTCGAACCGCCGGCCGCAAGGCGAGCCGGTGGTCAAGCGCTTCGACGAGCAGCGCTGGGTGCTTGACAACGTCATCCAGGCGAACGGCATCGATTGGGATCAGGGCCGCACTGGCGCCACCATCCGCGGCCTCGGACCGGGCGCCGTGCCGGACATGGACGAGTTGCGTAAGCGCGTGAAGCGGCTGGTCGATATCTGCCCGGCATTCGAAGCGCTGGCCAATAAGCGCGAAGCGATGGCCAAGGCGGCCGAGCAAGCCGGCGACAAAGTCGCGGCGCGCGACAACTATTTTATGGCCGCCAATTATTGGGCCTCGGCGATGTGGACCATCGACGAGGTCAACCGGAAGCTCACCACCTTGAACGACAAGAAACGCGCGGCGTTCGACAAATACTCCGCGCTCGCCGACCATCACATCGAATGGGTCGAATTGCCCTATCGCGGCAAATCGCTGCCGGCGATCTTTCATCTGCCGCCCAATTACCAAAGCGGCGCCAAGGTGCCGGTCATCGTGGTGCTGTCCGGCATGGACGGCTACAAGGAGCGCTCGGTGGCGCTTTACAAGGACTCCTGGATGGAGCGCGGCTATGCGGTGCTGGCCTTCGAGGGGCCGGGCTATTGGGAGCCGCCGCTGCGCGGCATCTATGTCGACGTGCCGGGCTGGGCGGAGTCCGGCAAGATTGTCGCCGATTGGCTCGCCAAGCGGCCGGAGATCGATGCCGGCAAGATCGGCATGACCGGCGTCAGCTACGGCTCGTTCTTCACCGCGATCATGATGGCGGCGGACTCGCGCTACAAAGCCTGCGCGGTGACCGGCACCTGCTACGAGCCGGGCGGCGAAACGATTTTCAACCGCGCCTCGCCGACGTTCAAGAAGCGCTTCATGTTCATGTCCGGCATCACCGACGAGCGCGACTTCGACGAATTCCGCAAGACCATCGACTGGAACGGCTACGCGCAAAAAGTCAAAGGCGCCTATCTGGTCGCCTGCGGCGAATACGACCAGCTCTGCCCGCTCGAATACACGGAAAGCTTCATGAAGGCACTGGGCGGGCCGAAGCAGCTGTTGGTCTATGAAGGCGGCAATCACAGCATCGCCTTCACGACGGCGACGCAGAACGGGCCCGAGCCACGGCAGTATCAGGCCGAGTGGATGGCGGCGCGGCTCGAGGGCAAGCCGTTCGCCAGCGAGCGCTGGTTCATCGGATCGAGCGGCAATATCGTCAAAGCGGCGATGGCGTAGAGCCCCATGCGCATCCTCGCCATCGCAATCGCCATGTTCGTCGCAACCACCACCGCCCACGCCGCCGAGATCAACGCTTTCATCTCGACCGCGCTCAAGACGGTCACCGACGAAGTGATTCCACCGTTCGAGCGCGCGGGCGGTCACAGCGTTCGCGCGCTCTATGCGCCGCCGGGCGCTTTGCTCAAGCATTTCGAAGCCGGCGAGCCCGCGGATATTTTCCTCACCGGCCGCGAGGCGATCGACCAGTTGATCGGCGAAGGCAAGATCGTGCCGGGCCGCATCGATCTCGCCACCACCGGCATCGGCATTTGCGTGCGCAAAGGCGCGCCGAAGCCGGACGTATCGACGCCGGACGCATTCAAGCGCGCCATGCTCGAGGCGAAAACCGTGGGCTACGCCTCGCCCGCCGGCGGCAGCATCGTCGGGCCGCATATTCAGAAGATATTCCAAAAACTCGGCATCGCCGAACAGATGGCGCCGAAGACAAAACTCTCCGCCGGCGGCCCGAACGGCAGGGTCAGCGTATTGGTGTCGAGCGGCGAAGCCGAGATCGGTTTGCAGCAGGTGACCGAGCTTCTGTCGAACCCCGGCGTCGACGTGATCGGCATGCTGCCTGCGGACTTGCAGCAGATCACGATGTATTCCGCCGGCATCACCACCAGCGCCAAACAACCCGACGCGGCGCGGGCGCTGATCCAGGCCTTCACCGCGCCGTCGGCAAAGCCGATCTTCAAGGCCAAGGGGCTCGATCCGCTGTAGGGCGATTGCGGCTCTTCTTATTCGGCGTGTTTCGTCGCCAAGCGCTCTCGCCTCGCGGCTCCCTCTCCGCGTGCGGGGAGAGGCTCATGGTGCCTTGTCTAGGGTGCGCGCAAGACCTTAGCTTGCGCGGAGGCTATTTCGATCCGACCTTCATGACAATTGCGTGACGATCTAGCTGGTTCCACAATGGCGCGCACCCTATTCAGGGCGTTCCACAAGGACGTACTTGACGATGAATGCTCCTTCGCGGGCAGCGAAATGCGTCCCGCAACTAATGCATGTTATTTCGGGATCCTCCGCAACAGATGGAGCCTCCATCCTTGCAATTTCATATTTTGCTTTGCACTGGGGACAGTAAAACGGTGCAGGTTTTAGCTTGCTCATGTACCGATTGTGCCCATTTCTCGGCCTGCCGCCCCTATTGTCGGTGCCAGTACCAGCCGTGCCGCACGCCGCTCAGATCGAATATCCGAACCGGTGCATTAGCAGGCATTACGTCGTGAAACCGTAAAATCTGCTCCAAGAGCAGTCATTTGTCGGCTGGCGATCGCTTAACCAGTTCAAACTCGCAAATGTTCATAGCTAACTTTCTTTTTTTTCAAGAGCCCTCGCTTTAGCTGCATAGTGGCTTAGCTAAGGCGAGCCGGTTGAATGATTGTAACGACGATTGTCTTTGAAAACGACAAACCGCGTTTGGCATATGCGGAAGGATCAAGGGCTCAGATATGGCAAAAGTAAAATACATCGCGTCGCCGAACGAGCTTCCGGTCGGGCAAAATTATGTGCTGGTCATGTATGGTGAGGAATATGCGGAAAACAGACACCCCCTTGGACTTACCATTACGGTTGCCCGCCAACAGTCGAAGACTGTTAGCGAGCTTTCCTTCTTGACGGCTGTTCATACAGCCAAAGGGATCGCTGAGCAGGAAGGCATTGTCGAGGTCTTTGCCTACAAATAGCCTTACGGATTCAAATCCGCGCGACCTTCAGCGCGCTACCGTAAGAGGCAGGTCGGTATAGAGAATAAAGCTGCTGCCTGCCGACTACGCCAGAGTTGCCGCTTCAAAGCGACCGAAACGCCCCTGCATCCGCGGCGGTTCCTACGCAGCGCGCGCCATTCATCATCCTGTCATACAAAACGCCGCAAATAGGAAATAGGAAAGTTGCGACTGGCGAAAATGGCCGCATAGCAGAGCAACGCGCGCCAGGGGCGCCGATGATGTGGTGGTTTGCAGCGTTACTGTTATTGCTCTGCTCGCTGGCGCTGGACATCATCGTCAAGTCGACGAATGCGCCGGCAGCACCGGCACCTGCACCGGCACTAGAACCTTCGGCATCAAACCTCGCAACCAATCGTATGACGACACATCCATCAAAGGCCCCGGCCACCACGCCTTAATCCGGCTATTGGCGATCCACCAGGCGTTCGTACTTCGCATTGAAGGCACGCTGACGCGCAGGCTCGGCGTCCATTCCCTCGCTGATGTATTGCTCGGTCAAAGCTTCAAGACGTTCCGCGTCTTTAGTATCGCGGCGCATGTCCTTCGGCGTCGGACGCGATACTTTCGTACGGCGCACTAATTGTTTTTTGTTTTTTTTCGCCATGAGACTATCCCCTTGTGTAAGCCCTGCCGAAGGACGAGCGCCACAGCGCCCGGAGGCTGCGCCCTGACAACAGAAGGGCTCAATTTAAGAAAGCGCACATGTGTGACAGGCGGATGTAGGAACGCATCAAAGTTCATCGCGGCTCGGAGCGCTGGCCGTGGCCACCATCGCTTCAGAGTGAGCAATTTTGCTCAGACGCCGCCGAGCGCGCGTGTCAACGCTTTCAACTTGCATAATCAACAATTTGGAAAACGAAGAGATCGTCGGGAGATGAATGAAATGAACATAATTCAAAAACAGGCGCCCGCTACGACGGTCTCGGCAAAGCCGGCGACGGCAGCGGGAGCGATATTCAGCAACTCGCCGGGGATGCCCCGAGTCTTCAAGTCGAACTTCGACTACCAACTCGTCAGAGCCATGTGCACCGGCGCCTATGGCGATGGCGGGGCTGTCGGTGAGATTTACTCGACAGCGCGGCAGATCGTGGACGGAGATTTAGAGGGTTGGACCGTCGCATGGCGTCACACCGCGGAAAGGGTCGAACGCATTGCTCATGACTGTCTGAGTGGCGGTCATATTGTCAGTGCGCGCGAGGCGTTCCTCCGAGCTTCCACCTACTGGAAAACGGGTCAATTCTACCTCGACAGCAAAGACCCGAGACAACTCGAAATGTACAAGCGCCACCGCTCATGCTTCAGGCAAGCGGCAGCGCTGTTCAATCCGCAGATCGAGCCGGTCGGCATTCCCTATGAGAACGGCAAATCGTTGCCCGGCTATTTTATGCGCGCCGATGCAACCGGCCGCCCGCGTCCGACGGTGATGATCCTCGGCGGCGGCGACACGACGTGCGAGGAACTTTATTACTGGGGTGGCGGCGCCGCGGCGGTCCGCCGCGGCTACAACGCGTTTCTGTGGGA
>JBEKKM010000182.1:0-9808 GCA_050010715.1 Xanthobacteraceae bacterium
ATTGCCATGGCTATCTCCCATTATGTGCATGACATATGTTCAGAAGAAACCCCTGCAAAGCGGCCATTTCTGAACTGAACAAAACTTATGAGATATGTTCAAATCAGTCAAGGGCTATGAGCTGGAAATGCTCGTTGAATCAATAGCTTATTAGCCTTCAGGCTCCCAAGTGCCCCACGACGATTTAAACGCACTACGGGCCGTCTTTGCGGCATTGCGAAGTATCGTAGTGGGGGAGGAAAGGCCTTCTGGCTTGCACTCGTTTGAAGCTTCGGAGCAGGCCGCAATACTTGATGTAGGCGACCAAGCCTCAGCTTTGATTGCTTCGGTGTGATCCCAGCTAAATGAAATATTTTCTGGGTCTTTGATCCCACCTCGTGCCGCCCCATGGAGGGGGGTTGGGGGGCTATCGAGCAGCTATGAATTACACCCCAAAAATATCGGGCAAAAATTTTGATACGCCCCGCGGTTTACTCTTCGCGCCGATTTAGCCGCTCCCTCATTTCCAGCCCCGTCTTAAAGTGAGGGGCTGCTCTTTTTGGAACTTGGACCAGCGCGCCACTCTTGGGATTTCGGCCAGTTCGGGCTTCGCGGACCTTGACAGAAAACGCTCCGAATCCGCGTAGCTCGATGCGCTCACCTCGCGCCAATGAATCGGTAATTTCGTCGAATATAGCATCGACGATTTTCTCAACGTCCCGAAAATGAAGGTGGGGGTTCTGTTTCCGTATTCGCTTGCGGTACGTTGACGTTTGAATTTAGCAAATGCCGCGTCTTCTAATTGGTCCCTAGTGCGGTGTAGTCCGTTGCCGGGCGTCTTAATCAGATTAGACTTGCGGAGGTTGGTGGTATCTCTATCGGCAAACCAAACCTTGATGCCCTTACCAGCGTCCACAATTAGTCTCGCAACGTTGAGGTTCTTGTTGTTATTCCTGACAACTATCTGTCCTTGCACCAGCTTCCACGGCAGGCCAGCACCTAAATCCTCCAGGTCCCTATAGTCCTTCTCATGCAGCCTTACCCTGAGGTGTGAGTTAGACAACGGGACGATGACTACTCGCTCGCCATTAGACGCCGTGCCGTAAGTGATTTCGTGTATGTTCATTCGCGATAATTTTCCTTCTAGGTCTGCCTCTGGGGCGCCTCGTAATTGTCTGAGTGTAAGCTGTGTCCATGGAGTTATCAGGTTCAGCAAGATACTGGTCTATTGCCCGATGCAATAGTTCCGAATTGGTGAATCTACCTGACAGCGAAGCCGGAAGGTCGAAGCCTTCACGCGGTTTAATTTTTCAAAGAGAAAATGGGGCCGCTGTCTCAGTATGGAAAAGCCTTTGTACGGTGGCGTCCCTTCCTCATCTAAAAATACTTTGAGATTATAATCTTTATCCGAGCCCATTATCCGCAGGCTCCTTTCCGTCGGCGTCCAATTCCCTCTTCGCTAACTTGGTGAGTACCCGTCGCCTGAAATTGCGGCTGCTACCATACTTCTCCAGGAATTTTGCAGCTTCTTGGTCTGCTTCCTCGTCTGCTAATTGCTCTTCTAGCTCGTCCGTAGGACGCTCGCGTATATTTCTAAAATCGTATTTGGAATATCGATCATTCATTTTCTTGTTGTTTCCTTCTATGAAATAGCGGCGAGGCAGGTGCTGGCCGCCTACCAAATCTATTTTGCTAATCTGTTGGATTGAAAATGTGGACCCGAGCCCACTGTAATAAGTGTAGCATATTTTAGGTTGTATTGCAAGCTCAAACACTAATTATTGCAAAGAAATATGTCGAGCTCGAATGACAGGTCATCCCCTTAACTCGAAATCAAACTCACATAACGTCGCGAACGTTTGCGAACTCTAGCTATGTTCCGCTCAACAGGAGTGCCGACAGGCATTCAACTTCCATTCAACAGCAAACCTTTGAAAACGCTGTTTTGGTGGCTTCATCACTCGACGGACCGTGAGCACAAGAACGCAATAACTTATTGAGAGTATATGTGGAAACTGGTGCTGCCGCTCAGGATTGAACTGAGGACCTCCCCCTTACCAAGGGGGTGCTCTACCACTGAGCTACGGCAGCAGCCGGACGAAATAAACGCGCAAAAAACCGCGGCGATCATTGCCATATGGGGGGAATCCGCGCAAGCGCGCCCCCCGGGCCAGTCTGCGGCGCGGACATTGCTTCGTATTACGTTCACCGTCATCCTGAGGTGCGAGCGAAGCGAGCCTCGAAGGATGCACGGCCCGGGCCGTCGCCCTAGCGAAATCGGGTTTACCCGATTTCGGGTTAAAGTGTCCAAGTCGGCAACAGCCGACTTGGATGGGCCGCTTCGCGGCCACCTCAGGGTGACGGAAAATTGGCCATGACGAAACCCGGCAAAGCCGAGAAATGGGCGGCGCGGAGCGCGCGGTTGTCGGCGCGCTTGCGGGAAAACCTCAAGCGGCGCAAGGAGCAAGCCCGCGGCCGCAAGGCCGAGGATGTGGCGGCCGCCGATGCCGATATCGGAACCGCTCCCGACTTTCGCCGCAATCCGGGCGGGAAACTAGGCGACGGATCGGCTGGGCCCGCAACGGGCCGCGGGGGCTGAAAAATGGATCGCATTCGTATTGTCGGCGGCCGGCCGCTCCACGGCACCATCCCGATCTCGGGCGCCAAGAACGCCACGCTGCCGCTGATGATCGCGAGCCTCCTCACCGAGGAGACCTTGATCCTCGACAACGTGCCCCGCCTTGCCGACGTCGGCCTGCTCGAGCGCATCCTCGGCAATCACGGCGTCGACATCATGACCAGCGGCAAGCGCCCCGGCGAGACCGCCGATCACGGCCTAACGCTGCACATTTCGGCGTCCCGCATCGTCGACACCACGGCGCCCTACGAGCTGGTGTCGAAGATGCGCGCGAGCTTCTGGGTGCTGGCGCCGCTGGTCGCGCGCATGGGTGAGGCGCGGGTGTCGCTGCCCGGCGGCTGCGCCATCGGCACGCGGCCGGTGGACCTCTTGATCATGGCGATGGAGCAGCTCGGCGCCAAAGTCGAGATCGACGGCGGCTATGTGGTGGCGAAGGCGCCGCACGGGCTCAAGGGCGGCGAGATCGTATTCCCCAAAGTCACCGTCGGCGGCACCCATACCGCGATCATGGCGGCGTCGCTCGCCAACGGCACCACCGTGATCGAGAATGCCGCGCGGGAGCCCGAGATCGGCGACGTCGCCGATTGCCTCAACAAGATGGGCGCGCGCATTGCCGGCGCCGGCACCAGCCGCATCACGGTCGAAGGCGTGACAAAACTTCACAGCGCCCGCCATGCCGTGCTGCCGGACCGCATCGAGACCGGCACGTATGCGATGGCGGTCGCCATGGCGGGCGGCGATATCCTGTTGCAGAACGCGCGCCCGGAGCTGCTGCAGGCCGCGCTCGACGTGGTCGCGCGCACCGGCGTCACCGTCACGCCGACCAATCAGGGCATCCGCATTGCCCGCAATGGCACCCACCTCGCGCCGGTCGAAGTGACGACGGCGCCGTTTCCGGAATTCCCGACCGACCTGCAGGCCCAGCTCATGGCGCTGATGACGCGGGCGCGCGGCACCTCGCACATCATCGAGACGGTGTTCGAGAACCGCTTCATGCACGTGCAGGAGCTGGCGCGGCTCGGCGCGCGCATCCAGCTTGATGGCGAACGCGCGACCATCGAAGGCGTCGAGGCGCTCAAGGGCGCGCCGGTGATGGCGACCGATCTGCGCGCCTCGGTGTCGCTCGTCATCGCGGCGCTCGCCGCCGAGGGCGAGACCATCGTCAACCGCGTCTATCACCTCGACCGCGGTTTTGAGCGGCTGGAAGACAAGCTCGGCCGCTGCGGCGCGGCAATTGAGCGCCTGTCGGGCTAATCGGCAAATTGCTAACGTCCGGCTGCCCCCGCATTCACGCGGGGACGCACCAACTTACACTGCTCCATGCTGAAATTCGCCACCACCGTCCTTCGCATCGCGTCGTTCCTGATCGCCGCGACGTGCGGTTCCGGCATTGGCTTCGCCGAGGATTTTCCGACGCGCCCCGTGCATATGATCGTGGCGTTCGCCCCCGGCGGCACCGCCGATTTCACCGCGCGCATCATCGCCGACAAGATGCAACACTTTCTCGGCCAGCCGGTCGTCATCGAGAACAAGCCGGGCGCCAACGGCGCCATCGGCGCCGAATACGTGGCGAAGTCCGACCCCGACGGCTACACGCTGTTCTTCACCACGGTCGGCGCGGTGGCGATCAATCCGGCGCTGCGCAGCGACCTGCCGTACGATCCGCTGAAGGATTTCGTCGCGGTCGGCAAGGCCGCGGTGAATTCCACCATCCTCGTCGTCAATGCCGACATGAAGGTCAATTCGGCACGCGAACTTGTCGAGCTCGCAAAGCGCAAGCCCAACAGCATCACCATCGGCATCACCGGCCGCGGCGCGATTTCCGATCTCGGCCGGCAATTGTTCGAGGACGCCGCCGGCATCAAGCTGCAAGGCGTGCCGTATCGCGGCGCGGCGCCGGCGCTGACCGATATGCTGGCCGGCCATCTCGATGGCCTGTTCGGCGACGTGCCGACCATCATGGCGCAGGTGAAGGCCGGCAAGCTGAAAGCGCTGGCCGCGACCTCGTCGGAGCGTTCCGATATTTTTCCGGACGTGCCGACCTTCGTCGAACAGGGCTTTGCCGACGTGGTCGGCGACAACTGGGACGCCGTGCTGGCGCCTGCCGGCACGCCGCGGCCGATCATCGCCAAGCTCAACGCCGCGCTGGTCGCGGCGGTGAACGATCCCGAGGTGCGCACGCGGCTGCACAATGCCGGCACCACGCCGGCGCCGAGCAGCCCGGAGGAGTTCGATAATTATTTGCGCGCCGAGATCGCCCGCTGGGGCAAGGTGATCCGCGACAAAGGCATCACGGACGAATGACATGACGGGCGTGCGCATCGGCACGGCGGAGCCAGACAGTACGTTTTTGAGTCAGGGTTTTGCGCTCAAGACCGTGCTGGAACGCCATCCAGCACTGGCGCCGGTCGATGTCTCTACGTCGGCCCACGCCAGTGTCGAGAACGCCAACCGGCTCGAAGCGAACGCCATCGATTTCGGCTTCATGGCGTCGAACTGGATCGGCCGCGCCAAAAACGGCGAGGCGCCGTTTGCGCAAAAAATCGACCTGCGCATGGTAGCGCCGATGAATGCCGGACCGCTGTTCTTCATTGCCCGCGCCGACTCGGATCTGCGCAGCGTGACCGATCTGCGCGGCCGGCGCCTCGTGGTCGGTCCGGAAAAAAGCGGCATGGCCCAGCACGCCCGCGTAATCCTCGGCGCGCTCGGCCTGACCTTCGCCGACGTCACGCCAATCTTTCTCGACTTCGCCGCCGGAGGCGAGGCGCTGGCGCGCGGCGAGGCCGACGCGCAATTGCAATGCCCGATCCCCAACAAGGTGATGACGGCGCTCGCCGCGCGCGTTCTGCTGCGCGTGCTGCCCTACGCACCCGCCAATCTCGACGCCGTATTGCGCGCCGTACCGTTCTATCGCCGCACGGTGATGCGCAAAGGCGCGATCCGCGGCCTCGATGCCGACGTGGCGCAAGCCGCGGTCGTCAATGTGCTGGTCGCCCATGCGCGTACGCCTGCTAATCTTGTCGGCGAGGTGGCTGCGGCGATTTTCAACGCGCGCGACGAGCTGCCGCAATTGAACGCGCTGTTCGACGGCCTTGCCGAGCTATTCGAGCCGTTGCGCTCGGACGGCGCCGCCGCGCTCGAATTCGGCGGCGTCGCCCTGCATCCCGGCGCGCAAGCGGCCTATCGGGCCGCCGGCTTGCTGCCCTAGCAAGAACCCCTCAGCGTCGTACGACCAGCCTCCGGTATTCCCCTTAGGGGGATTATCTGAATTTTTGTCTCGACGCCTGACAGCTAAGCATGGGGTAAGCGATAAAGGGGGCATCAACCATGCTGGCCCGTACATTTATAAGACCTCGATCGGCATTCGGCGCCTGGCAATTTCTGGCGGGCGGCTTCACGGGCGCAGTCGCACTGAGTGCAATCATCATGGCTCTCGGCATGTCGGACTTGACCGCGCGAACCGGGCTCGATCCGGCCGGGCAAGTCGGGCAAATCGTGAACCGCAGCCTCAAGGGCGATCGCCTGCCGCTCATACCTGCATTTCATCGGGACGCCGGGCGCCCGCCTGTTGAACTGAAAGCCCGCACATCAACGCCCGAAGCGAAACTGCCCGATGGCTGCGAAGCGCTGGTGAGCTCCATTGCAGATTCCGAATTGGCGCGCGTCGCCGGCCGCTGCATTTCGTAAATTCCGGCATTTTGCAAGACGCCGGCCGCGCGGGTGAATTTACGTCAAAGAAGCCTCAATGGCGCGCGGGTTGGAGGAATAAATGTCGACCTTATGTCCTGATTGTTCTCGAACATTCGGCAAATCCGTCGGCAAGTAGAGAGCGGTTCAACGAACAGGAGAAGAGCAATGAAAAGCGTACTGACCGCAATAGCGCTGAGCATGATAGCGTCCGCAGCGTCGGCGCAGGGCGTAAATTTGACCGGCCGATGGCAATGCATACAGAACTGTCCGGCGCCTCCTGGAAGCTTTGGCTTCATTACGCAGAATGGCTGGGACCTCAACGTCGTCAATGAGGCCGGCATGGCATCACGCGCCTGGATCGATTATCCTGGTCATATCTGGATCGATTGGGCGGACCAGGGCGCAATTTTTTCACCCGACGGCTTTACCCTGCAGTTCGACAGTGGCACGATTTGGCAGCGCGCGCCGGAACTGCCGCCACGGCCGCTGCGCAGCCGCGGCTAACAAGCGCAAAGCTAAGCGGCCAGCTCCGCCATGATCCGATAAAGCCGCGCCTGGCCTTCGAAGCCGATGCCGGGGCGGTCACTCAGCGTCAGATAGCCACCTTTAAGCTCGGCGTCGTCGGCGAAGCCGCCGAAATCGCCGAACACGCCGGGATAGGATTCGGCACCGCCGAGGCCGAAACCGGCGGCGACGGCGAGCGACATCTGGTTGCCGCCGTGCGGGAACACCAGCCGCCGCGGCCATTGATGCCGCGCCAGCATGTCGAGCGTGCGGGCATATTGCACGATGCCGTAGGCCTGCGGCGGATCGACCTGGATGACGTCGTCGCGCCGCGCATTGAGGCCGCCAAACCGCACCAAATTCTCCACGTCTTGCGTGGAGAACAGATTCTCGCCGGTGGACAGCGGCGCGTCATAGGCGTCGGCGATCTCGGCAAGGAGCGCGAAATCCAGCGGATCGCACGGCTCCTCGAACCAGCGCAGCCCGAACGGCTCGAGCCCGCGCGCATAAGCCAGCGCCTCGTCGCGGCCGAATTTCGAATTGGCATCGACCGCGAGCTTGCCGCCGCGCGGCAGGATGGATTTGACCGCCTCGACGCGGGACAAATCGTCGGCAAGCTTCATGCCGCCGACCTTCATCTTCACCATGGTGTAGCCGGCGTCGAGATGGCGCTGCATCTCGTCCGTTAAATCCTTGGTGGTTTTGCCCGGCGCGTACCAGCCGCCGCCGACGTAGCAAAAGACTTTGTCCGAGATTTTTCCGCCGTTGTAACGCTCGGCCAAGAGCCGGTGCAGCGGCTTGCCCGCGATCTTGGCGGCCGCATCCCAGATCGCGACCTCGATGGTGCCAATGCCGACAGAGCGCTCGCTGTGGCCGCCGGATTTCTCGTTCTGCATCATCACGGCGAGTATCTTCTCCGGCGCGAAATTATCGCCCGTTTCGTCGAGCAGCGATTTTGGATCGGCCTTGAGCACGCGCGGAATGAAGCGCGCCCGCATTTGCGCGCCGCAAGCATAGCGCCCGGTGGAATTGAAAGCAAAGCCGCAGACCGGCTTGCCGTCGCGCTTGATGTCGGTGATGACGGCGACCACCGACGTGGTCATTTCGGAAAAATCGATGCTCGAATTGGCGAGCGTCGAATTCAGCGGGACCGCGGTTTCGCGAATGTCGGCGATGCGCATGGTATTTTCTCTTTATTGTCATGCCCCGCGAAGGCGGGGCACCCAGTAAACACGAACATTGCCAGCGTTACATTGTTGTGCGGCGATTACTGGATCGTCCGCCTTCGCGGACGATGACAGTCAGTCCATATGAATCCCAGCCGCCTTCACCACCTTGTCCCAGCGCGCCGCTTCGGTCTTGATGCGTTCGGTGAATTCGGCCGGGGTGTTGGCGACCGGGACAAAGCCGAGCGCATCGAGCTTCTTCTTCACCTCGGGGTCGGCGGCCATCTTGGCGATAGCGTCGTGCCATCTGTCGATGATCGGCTGCGGCGTGCCGGCCGGCGCCAGAATGCCGGTCAGCGTGTCGCTTTCCAGCCCCGGCACGCCTTGCTCGCCGTTGGTCGGCAGATCCGGCAGCGCCGCGACGCGTTGTTTTGCCAGGATGGCGATGCCGCGCAGGCTACCGTCCTTGATGGCGCCGATCGCCGGCGGCAGCGCCGTGAACGCCATCGGCGTGTGGTTGCCCAAGGTGGAATTGATGGCAAGGGGCGCGCCGTTGAACGGCACCATCACTATGTCGAGCCCGTAAGTCTGTTTCATCTGCTCGGCGGCAAGGTGTGGGGTCGAGCCGGTCGACGGCTGGGCGTAGCTCATTTTGTCTGGATTGGCCTTGATCAGGTCGATCAGCTCTTTGAGGTTTTTCGCCGGCACGGATGGGTGCACGGTGATCACATTGGGCGAAGCCGCGACCAGCGAGATCGGCACGAAATCCTTGAGCGGATCGTAGCCGATGGTCGTGTACATGCTCGGATTGATGATGAAGCCGGTCGAGACGGCGACGATGGTGTAACCGTCGGGCGCGGCGCGCTTGGCGGTCTCGACGCCGAGATTGCCGCCGGCGCCGGGCAAATTTTCCACATAGACCTGCTGGCCCAGCACGTCGGACAGCCGCTCCGCCACCAGGCGCCCAATCACGTCGGTCGGGCCGCCGGCCGCGAACGGCACGATCATGCGGATCTTGTGGTCCGGATAGCTGTCCGCGGCCCAGGCCGCCCCTGCGATCACGAGGCCCGCGTATAAAGCAGCGAGACGCGTGCAGACTTTTATTATTGTCATTCGGTCCTCCTCAAGATTATGGGCGATGCTATCATCCTCCGCCCGCTCCGGGGAGCGTGCGCGACAACGTGTTTTCATCGATCAGCGAGCACAAGAAAAGGACAGCCAATGGCCGGGCGCAAAGTAACGCGAGACGACCTCCGCCAAGCCGCGGAGAAGTACAAGAACTGGGGCAAATGGGGGCCCGACGACGAGATCGGCACGCTCAATTACACCTCGCCGGAGGACATCGTCGCCGCGGCGCAACTCGTCAAAAAGGGCAAGGTAATCTCGCTGGCGCTCAATTTCGACAATAACGGCCCGCAAGGCGGCAAGACCAATTATCCGGCGCTCGGCCGCATCAATCCGCTGCACACCATGCTGCGCACCGGCACCGACGCCTATTCGGGCGTGCTCGACAAGCGCGGTATCCGCGCCGCCGACGACATGGTGGTGATGCCGCTGCAATGCGGCACGCAATGGGACGGCCTCGGCCACGTGTTCTACGAGAACAATATGTGGAACGGCTACGATTGCCGTGAAGTGTCCTCGTTTGGCGCGCAAAAGTGCGGAATCGAGAAAACCAAAAGCAAAATGGTCGGCCGCGGCGTGTTCCTCGACGTCGCCCGCGCGCTGGGCAAGGACTGCCTCGACGACGGCTACGGCATCACCTGCGCCGATCTCGATCTCACCGCCAAGAAGCAAAACATCACCTTCAAGCGCGGCGACTACATCATCG
>JBEKKM010000183.1:0-9666 GCA_050010715.1 Xanthobacteraceae bacterium
GAATTGGTAAGGCACGTTGGCGAGTGTAGACGTTACATTATCGTAACGTCTCGAACCCCCTCCAGATCTTCGCCGACTAAATTGGAAGCCGGCCTTTCGGCGCCACTGAAGGATCGATCATGATACGCGCAATCATCGTTGCCGCATTGTTGCTCGGCGGCGCGACGGGTTCTCTGCTCGTTGCCGACAGCGCCTTTGCCGACCACCCCGTGCCAGATCCGATCTGGCTCACGGTCGACTCCGGCGCGGACCTGGTGCTCTCGCGGCCGACCTTCTGGGACCGCGCGTGCCAGCCCCTGGGCGTCGCGGTGACCGTGACCCAACCCCCGGCCCATGGGACGGTTTCGGTCGTGGCGGGATTGAACACGGCCAATCCAAATCCAAGATTCGGTAGCCCCGGACCCTGCGGCGGCACGCTGATCATGGGAAAGCGGGTCGTATATCGGTCCGAACCTGGTTTCCACGGCACCGACTACATCGTTTACCACTATGTTTCGGAGCGGGGGAATAGAGCTGAGGCCCACGTGAACATCACGGTGCGATGATATGATCGAGGCTGACTCCTCGTCGTCGATCAGCGGTTAGTATCTCAGTCGGCGAGCGGGGCAACCCGACATGCGGAAGCGAAGCCGCGCTTGATGTCACCGAGCCGTTTGCCGTTGTCGTTGACCACAAAGTGTCGCCATACCGTCTGATTACAATCCGGTAACGTTTCGAACCTCCTGCGTTTTGTCGCCAACCAACAAATGAGCGATGTCGGCAAACGAAACGGAGGATGCCGTGAAGCGCGTAATCGTCGTCACTGCGGCACTGCTGGCAAGCGCGCTGAGCGCGCACGCCGCTCCCGCCAAGAAGCACCTGCGGGTCGTGAATGGGCGCGCGTGCCACGAGATCTTGATAACGAGAGACAATGCCATGAGTTACGTCTGGGGCATTTACGGCGGCACGATTCCCTTGCCCTCCGTGCAGCGGATGCGACAATGCTACACCCAAGAGTCGGCGGACGCGTTCGCCCGCGATAATCCTCACGCTGAGGCCCAGTGACCCCGGTGAAGAATTCCTCGATCTCGTCAAACAAACGCTTGGCGTCTCCTACCGGCGCGTGATCGTCTCCCGGCAGCGCGCAGGATGGGTAGAGCGAAGCGAAACCCATCAGTTTCTCGCGCGAAAAAATGATGGGTTTCGCAAGGGCTCTACCCATCCTAGGGGCTACACAAAAGGGGCGCGGAAAATCCGGCGCCCGCGATCCTCGGACCTATGACCGCGAGCCAGTGGCCGCCTTGTTGGCAACGGCGTGACCGAGCTTGGCCGCTGGTGTGAATGAGGCGGGGCAAAATTCCGGTTGCGATGCAACAGGCAGATGAATTGAGCGCGCTGCGTTGCGGCAAAAACCGCATCCGCGCGGGGCCTACCCCATTACCGAAAATATGGACGCGAATTCATTGGCCGGCCACGCGGTCTTCATCCGACGTAGCCTAGCTTAGGTGCGTAGCGTTCGGGAATTCTCCTCGGCCCCAGGCCGATAAATTAGGAGGTTGCCATGAACTTGCTGAACACCAAATCTCTGAAAACCACCTCGCTTATTTCCACCGGACTAATCGTCGCGTCGCTGGGGTTAACCGGAAACGCCGCAATGGCTGCCAATCTCCCGGTCCACAAGGCCGCGGCAACCACGCATGTTGTCCATCCGCGTGTCGCCACTCACGTTGTCGCGCGCAGGCCCGGGCCACCCGCACAATTCGGTTTCGACGTGGGCGGATTTATCCAAGCCATGTTCGGCGGTTCCTTGCCGCCGCAGTACGCCCGGATCGTCCAAAACGCCGTGAGAGGAGCGGCTTCGCATAAGTATGTGGGCTCCGGGGGATCCGCGCGCGACACTGGCGGCTACGACCCGACCTTTGATTCACCCTCGCCCCCGGTCGTCGTCGATAACAGTCAGTCACAGGCGGCCATCGACGCGTCGGACCAAGCCATGCAGCAGGCGAACCAGTCCATGCAAGACTTGGACGCCAGCATTGCCGCGGCCGAACAACAAAACGATGCGGCGAACGCCGCGATGGTGCAGATGGATATCAATGCCGGCATGTGAACGATTGCCGACATGTGAAGCGACATGTGAAGCGACATGGGCGCCGGCCCCGGGCCGGCGCCCTTCGCATTTTGCTTGCTGAAAGCGCGTGGCGATCTCGTCGAGGTGCCGAGCGCGCAGAGATTACAATAACGCAAGGTCTCGAACCGCTTCCATTTCGCCGCGACCAACAAAGCGAGGCAACACTCGGCGCGCGATGGAGGAGCCCATGAGGCACATCGTCATCATCACCGCGACATTGCTCGTGAGCACGCTTGGCGCGCAGGCCGCGTCCCACACGGTGCCGTATCATCCCGCGCATCGATCGGTGGCAAGCAACAGCGCCAGCATCGGCGAACCGCTAACGGCCGTCATGCCGCCCGGGTTCAAGGCAGTCTTCGACGACGCGATCAACGCCATACGGCGCGGCTCAGCGCACCCGTCGGCGCACGATGGCGCCTGCCTCGCCCGCCAGCGCCAATTGGCCGACGATATCGAACGTCTCGTCCCGTCCGGCCCGGTGGACGTACGGCAGAACCCGGCGGTGATCGAGCTTCGCACGCGTTGCATGCCCATCGATCCCAACCCGCCGGTGGACTGGTAAGTTTGCGGACTATTTTCTCGACCATCTTTTGACACGAACTGCCCGAGTAGAAGCGGACTTGGCCGACCAATTGTTTCATTCCAGCGAGATGCGTCTGGCACGTGCTCTTCTGCTGTTAGCCAATTTTGGCAACGACCTTGGTCCAGAACCGATGCCCGTAAAGGTCAACCACGAGACGCTCGCCGCGCTGATCGGGACGACGCGGCCTCGCGTGAGTGTTTTCATGAACAAATTTCGGAAATTGGGTTTGATCAAATACAATGGCAGGCTGGAAGTTCAAAAGGCTCTGTTGAACTTCGTTTTGAATGAACGCCCCCTTATTGAGCGCTAGAATTACGGGGCATGCCGCTGCATTACTGCCGCGACAAATGATGCGGGTCGCTGCCGAGCGCGGCGTGCGACCTGTTCCCCTCGATTATTTCCGCAACACCTGCAACGAGAAACCACATTTGCTCTAAATAAAGCAGTGCGGCTGCGGTCTCAGTCGAAGCGGTTTGCTCGGCACACCAAGCGCTGATCGCAGCGCGCGCTCTGTAGGACGTCGAATTTGATCGTGGGAGCATTTTTAACGCTCGCCGCAGATTCGATCAGCCGTTTTAACTTTGGCAAAAGGCTAATGACAATCACCTATTGTAATGACCTGATGACTTTTTTTAATGACATTTTAATGACATGAGAAATGTTTTTGCATGATCCTGTGAGACGTCACGAAACACTGCCAACAGAAAGACCACCTCGTCTTTCCGAAATTCGATCAAGTGTTTTGGTTGATCCAAAGCGGACGTAGGCGAGAGCGTACGATGCAGATCGCCTAGTCCGCAGGACAGCCGTTTGCGAGCGGTCGGCCGGCCACTCGCTCCTTCACCCAGGGCAGATAAAGCGGCGCCGCGGCGCCCGGCGTTGAAAAATGCGTTTGCTCTCCCGCCAACTGTACCCGTTCCACATTGCCGCCCAGCTCGCACATCTGATCCTGATAGAGCTTCCCCATCACGGGCGGTACCACCGTGTCCTTGGTTCCCCAATAGATAATGACGGGTGCGACCGGCTTCACAGGGACAACGCTGCTTCGAACAAGCGCCGCCGTCCATGCCAGTGTGTTTTTCGGCTTCGGGTTCAGCAACGTTTTGTATTCCGACGCATAGGCATAGTTGAGGGTGTCGGCCGCCGCATGCATGCACTTGTTCGAGAACACCCTGTCGACAGCTTTCGTCCCAACATCCGTGAAAAGGTCATTCAGATACAGGTCCGCAAAGGCAGCCTGCGTCCCCCACATGTTCATTGCAAAATGGGTGAAATTGAACACGTTGTCGGAAAACTTGGCCATTAGCTCGGCGATGAGCTTCTCCGAACCGGATTGGTCCGGGGACGTTCCGGCAGCCAACACGGCCGTGTCGAACGGCGCCAGGGCGACAAATCCCAGAAGCTGAATATTGTCCGATGCCGTGCCTTGCCGGGCGATGTAATCCGGCAGGCTTGCGGCAGCGATGGTCGAGCCGCCGCCCTGCGACCAGCCATAGACAATCGCTTTATTGCCCGCCCCACTGGCCTTCATGGAACTGGCTGCGCGAATCGAATCGATGACGTCCCGGGCCTGCGATGCAGCGACAGCGTATTGATGCCGGCCGCCGCCGCCCAGCCCTTGATAGTCGGTGCCGACAACGACGTAGCCTTCCTTGATAAAGGCCTCGACGCTCGGCAGTCCATAATCCGTCCAGGAGTCGCCATTCATAAGGAAGTACTCGTTGAGCCCCTGCGCCGGGCTCAGGACCTGGGACGGCCCGCAGTTCTCCGCGGTTCCCGTGGTGCCGTGCGCCCACGCCACGATGGGGCGGCCACCCGCCGGCGCCGGTCCCACGGGGGCCACGATCAGTCCGGTGGCGATGGTCTTACGCCCCATTACGTCAGAGGAGATGTACGCGATGCGCCAAAGCTTGCGCCCCGGCGACAGGAGTCGCTATCGATTCCCGGGCAACAATCTGCCCCAGCGCGCCTTCGGGACGTATCTGGCTGGCGGCTTCGTAGAAGGCCGCAGTCTGTGGCTGAGCCTCCGCAAGGCCGCCGCCCGGTCCAATCGAAAACCAGGCAGTCATCATAAAAAGCAGAATTTTCTTCAAGGTCGCGTGCCTCGTTTGCGGAATTCTAACGCACTGCCAAATTATGACATGTCTCTTGCGGACCTATATTTCTTATGGGTCGATATTGTTGAAAAACGAACTCAACATGAGCTGCCGCGCGACGAAGCCAGAGGCTAAGCTGTTTAGCCGCGAAAAAGCTGGCGCGACTAACGCGCACTGACACGTCCGCTTTGAGCTACGTATTAGACCGTAGCTAAAAGTGGCAGCATTGATTTAGCTCGATACCCTGATGCCCGTTTTAGCCGGCGCAGCAAGCGTAGGGTTGGCAAAGGCGCCAACGGGTCCGCGCAAAGGCGGCCCGATGACAAGCTCCGCGCCGTGCCCACCAAAGCGTTTCGTGAAGCTACGCTTTCTGCGCCCCGCGCAGCCTCATGCGCCGCGCCGCGTTTTCACCAGCGTTGATAATAATAGGACGTGCCACCGTACGGGCTGCCGTACTGGCGCGCATAACCGTAGCCGTAACCGTAGCCGCCCAAGTCGTTGCCGCGCGCGACCATATCGCTCGCGGGCTTGCGCATGGCGAGGCCGCCCTGGGGCTGGTTGTTGAGCACGACGACGAACTCGGTGCGGTAGTTCTGCTCGCGGTTCGGCGGCTCGTCCGAGATGATGAGCGAGGATCGCGGCGCGGCCGTCGGCGCGATGCGGTCGAGCACATCCTGCGGAATGCTGATGCGGTCGAGCGCGTCCTTGGCGTCGTCGCCGTTGTCGATGGTGACCGCGGTCCAGCGCAAACCGGCGTCGGTGCGCGCCATCGCGGTGAAGATATGGGTGCCGATCGGCTTGTCGGGATCGCGGATCGTGATCGGGACTTCGATGGTTGAGGCAAATCCGCGCCGCACATAGAGCTTCTTGGTGGCGCGGCTGATGAACACCGCGACCGGCTCGAGCGCGAGTTTTGCGTCGCGCGCCGCGGCTGCCGTCTCGGTTCGCTTGGCCTCGGCCGCCTTGAGCGCGTCCTTCGCCGCCGCGGCGGCGTCGAGCTTCGCCTTGGCGTCGGCCTTGGCGGCGTCGAGCTGAGTGCCGAGGTCCGCGGCGTTGGCACTGGCCGTCTGCTGTAAATCTTCGGCGCGGGCCTTCTCCTGGTCGGTCTTGGCGGCGGCGAGCATCCTCTCGGCGAAGGCGAGTTCGGCGTCGGCGCGGGTTTTGAGAAATTCCAGCTTGCGCACGGCCGCAGGCGCCGTCGCCGCCTCGCGCGCCGCTGCGGCTGCGGCGGCCTTGGCCTCGTCGGCCGCCTTGGCGGCGTCTGCTGCCTCTCGCGCCAGCGTTTCGGCGCGCGCCGGCGCGGCCGCTAGCGCATCCGCATTCGGCACGAACAGTTTTGGATCGGAAATCTCGACCGGCTCCGGATCGTTCGGCGCGATGATCACGCGCATGCCGATCTGCGTCTTGCCGAACAGGTTCTCGGCAAAGTCATAGGGCATGCGTATGCAGCCGTGCGAGGCCGCATAGCCGGGCAGGGGTCCGCCGTGCAGCGCGATGCCCGACCAGGTGATGCGCTCCATGTTCGGCATCCAGGCATCGTCGTAGAGGTTGGAGTGGTGGTCCTTATCCTTCTCCACGACGCTGAAGACCCCGGCGGGGGTCTCGCGTCCCTTGATGCCGGTCGAAACCGGCGCCCGCAGGATCCAGCCCTCGGCGTCGTAGATCGTCACCTGCTGGCTCTTGATCGACACGATCGCCATGATCGGCTCGCCGGCTTCGCGCGGGGCCGTCGCCTCGACGGGGTGCGCGGGATGGTTCGCCGCGGCGTCAGCGGGCGGGGTCAGCGCCATCAGCACAGCCGTGGCCGCAAGAGTCACGATTGTGAATCGGTTTGTCATGGCGGTTTCACTTGGCAGTTTCACTTGGCAGTTTCACTTGGCAGTTTCACTTGGCAGTTTCACTCGGCATTTTCACTTCGCCAACAACCCGTTGAGCACCAGATCGAGGTGGGCGTTGAAGTAGGCTTTCAGGTCCAGCGGCTGGCGGTCGTCGAACATCATCATCCACAGATCGACCAGCGCGATCGGCGCAATGACGATTTGCGGCAAGTCGACGATCGCGCAATTGCGAAACTCGCCGCGCTCGACGCCGTGCCGGATCGCCTGGCGCAGCATGTCGAGGCAGGGGCGCAGAATTTCCTGGTGATAACGGTCGGCGAGCTCGGGGAATCGCGGCGCTTCCGCGATCAGCATGCGCAACACTTCGCGGCGGCGGCGGTCCTCGACGATGTGCTGATAGATGAAGCTGAATTGCGCGCGCAACAGATCGGCGGTCGAGCCTTCGTGGGTCTCGAGCATCACCTGCACGGTGTCGAGCGCGGCCTTGGTGACTTCGCGCACCATGGAGATGAACAGGTGTTCTTTGCTCTCGAAATAGACGTAGATCGTGCCCTTGGTGACGCCGGCGCGCTCGGCGATCTGGTCGAGCGTGGTCATGGCGTAGCCGTTGCGGGAAAATTCGACGAAGGCGGCTTCCAGAATCTCCTGCGGGCGCTCGGCTTTGCGCCGCCGCCGGGTTTCCGTCCGCGCTTCCAAGACTTCGACCATCCGGTCAGCTAGGCGCCGAAAATGGTAAATGTCAAGTTATTGACTAACCGGATAGTAAATAACTAGGCTGCCCTGTTTGGGGTAGAGGAAGAAGTGGTCTTGTTCGGTCAGTGGCAGCGGCGTATGCGCCCGTCGGCGCTCGCGCGACAAGCATTTGGCGTGCGTGGTTTCGGCGTTTTCGCGTCGAAGGCCGCCGGCGCGGCGTTGTCGCTTTTGGCGCTGTCGGCATGCGCGGTCGGGCCGGATTTCGCGGTGCCGCCGGCGCCGCAGGTTTCCGGTTACACGCCCGAGGGCCGGCTGGCGACCACGACGTCGGTCGATATCGCCAGCGGTGCCGCACAAAAGTTCGACATCGGCCGCGATATTCCCGGCGAGTGGTGGAAGGTTTTTCATTCCAAGGAGCTCGACGGTTTGATCGCCGAAGCGTTGCAGGCCAATCCGAGCCTGCAGGCGGCGCAGGCGGCGCTGTGGCAGGCCAAGGAAAATCTCTACGCCCAAGAGGGCAAGCTGATGCCGCAGCTCGACGCCAATGCGTCGGCGACGCGCGAGCAATTCTCGCCGGCGGAATTCGGCGGCACCGGCCCGCCGTTCATCTTCAATCTGTTCCAGACCACGGTGAACGTCTCGTTTACGCCCGACGTGTTCGGCGGCCAGCGCCGGTTGATCGAGGCGCAGTCGGCACTGGCCGACTATCAGCGCTTCCAGCTCGAGGCGACTTATCTGACGCTGACCGCGAACGTGGTGACGGCGGTGGTGCAAGAGGCGTCGCTGCGCGGCCAGATCGATGCCACGCTCGACATCATCAAGTCGGAGACCGATGAGCTCACCGTCGTACGCAATCAATTCGACGCCGGCGCCGCGGCGAAGACCGACGTCTTGACGCAGCAATCGGAAGTGGCGACGGCGCAGGCGACCTTGCCGCCGCTGCAGAAACAGCTCGAGCAGCAGCGCCACGTGCTGCTGGCGCTGATCGGCCGCTTCCCCAACGATGCGCGCAACGATCATCTGAAGCTGGCGTCGCTGCGGCTGCCGACAAATCTGCCGGTGAGCCTGCCGTCGCAGCTGGTCGAGCAGCGCCCCGACGTGCGCTCGGCGCAAGCGCAATTGCATCAGGCCAGCGCCCAGATCGGCGTCGCCATCGCCAACCGGCTGCCGCAGTTCACGCTCACCGGCGATTACGGCAGTGCCGCCGTCACCACCGGTGCCTTGTTCACGCCGAGCGCGCTGATCTGGTCGGCGGCGGCGAGCGGCACGCAGCCGATTTTCCACGGTTTTACGCTGTTGCACCAACAGCGCGCCGCGGAAGCGGCCTATGATCAAGCCGGCGCCCAATATCGCAGCACCGTGCTCACGGCGTTCCAGAACGTCGCCGACGCGCTGCGGGCCCTGCAACTCGATGCCGCGACCTTGAAAGCGCAACGCGCCGCGCTGCGCGCCGCCTCGGAGACGCTCGACCTCTCGCGCGGGCAGTATCGCCTCGGCGCCATCACTTACCTCACTTTGCTCAACGCGCAACGCAGCTATCAGCAGGCGCTGCTCGCCGTGGTGCAGGCGCAGGCCGCGCGTTACGCCGACAGCGCGGCGCTGTTCCAGGCGCTCGGCGGCGGCTGGTGGAACCGCGCCGACGTGGCGCCCAACCCGTACACGCCGGATCCCGACCCGGCGGCGGTGGCCGCGCCGAACACTGTTCCCGGTACGCCGGCGGCGAAGGAAGCCGGGCAATGACGAAACGCATGGTGATCATGCTGGCGGCGGTGGCCATCGTGTTCGGCGGGGTCTTCGGATTCCAGGCCTTTAAGGCCGCGATGATCAAGAAATTCATGAGCACGATGGCGCAGCCGCCGCAGACCGTGACCGCCGGCAAGGCCGATATGAGCGAATGGCAGCCGAAGATCACCGCGGTCGGCAGCCTGCGCGCGGTGAACGGCGCCGATCTGTCGCTGGAAGTCTCCGGCGTCGTCGATACGCTCGCATTCAACTCGGGTGACGACGTCGACGCGGGTGCGATACTGCTAAAATTGCGCGCCGAGGACGATATTGCCAAGCTCGAATCGTTGCAGGCCACGGCCGATCTCTACACGATCACCTATGACCGCGACCTGAAACAGATCAAGCTCCAGGCGGTCAGCCAGGCCACGCTCGATACCGATGCGGCAAATCTGAAGAACGCCAAGGCGCAGGTGGCGCAGCAGCAGGCGATCCTCGAAAAGAAATACCTGCGCGCGCCGTTTGCTGGCCATCTCGGCCTGCGCCAGGTGGATCTCGGCCAATATCTCGCCGCCGGTACCGTCATCGTCACCTTGCAGGCGCTCGATCCGGTCTTTCTCGACT
>JBEKKM010000184.1:0-9441 GCA_050010715.1 Xanthobacteraceae bacterium
CGGCACAGAGGCGGTGTTGAGCCGCTGGCATGTTTCGGGCTGCGCAAATTGCCAGACCCACCTTGAAGCCAAGGCGTTCATCGGCTTGCATGGGCTTACGCAGGCGGTGGCCGACAACGCGCATTACGACGTCGAGGTGCGCACCCGTGACGGCTTGCTGGCCCAGCCGCGGGCCATGGCGGCCGCGCCGCGGCGTCCATTTCACTTCGAGGTGCGGTGAGGGCGGCGCGGCGCAACGCGGCGGGATGAAGCAGGCGATCCGCCCCGTTGTGCGGTGTTCGGATGAAAATTCATCCGGCAATAATGGTGCGCACGCCATCGACCACATATTGCACGGCCAGCGCGGCGAGCAGCACGCCGAGCAGCCGCGACAGCACGATGTTGCCGGTCCGGCCGATGGCGCGGCCGATCCGCTCGGCAAACAGGAAGGCGACAAAACACGACGCCGCGACCAGCGCCACGACGCCGATCAGGATCGCGATCAGCAACGGATTGCCGCCGGCACGCCCGGCCAACAGCACGGTGGCGGCGATCGCGCCCGGGCCGGCCAACAGCGGGATCGCCAGCGGGAAGGCGGCGATGTTGCGGACATGCTCTTCGACCGCTTCCTCGGCCTCCCGGCTCTCGCGGCGCAGCCGCACGCCGAAAACCATTTCGGAAGCGATCGAGAACAGCAGCAGCCCGCCGGCAATGCGGAACGCCGGCAGCGAAATCGACAGCGTGTGCAGGAGCCAATCGCCGATCAGCGCGGTGCCGATCAGGATCGCGCCGGCGATGATGCTTGCGCGCACCGCGACGCTGCGGCGGGCCGGCCGCTGCAAGTCCTCGGTCACGGCGAGGAAGGTCGGCACCAGGCCCACCGGATCGACCACGACGAGCAGCGTCAGCAGCGCCGAAATTGCGTAGTCGAGCGGCATGCATCACCCGACGATCAGTTGCAGCGGCATTTTAGAGGAGCATGATCTTTTCGGAAAACCGGATTCCATCCCCCGGATCAAGTCCGGGGACAGGCATTTTCCGGATCATGCTCTAGAACCCCGCGACCATTTCCAAGGTCTTGCCGGCCTGGGCGCGGCGGACGGTGTCGAGCTGATCCGGCGAATGGCGCAGCTGCGCTACCTCTTTGGCGAATTCCGGCATGGCGCGTAGTTTCTCGGCCCAGGCATGCACGCGCGGATGCAGCCGCGCGAACGGATAGCCGGCGAGCGACAGCCGGTGCTCGTAGATCAGCCAGGCGATGTCGAGTACGCTCAAATCGTCGCCCATCAGATAGGGCTGTTGCGCGAGCTTTTTATCAAGCGCGTCGAACTCGGCGCGGAACTTCAGTGCCGATGCGCGGGCCCGCTCGTCGGTGAACCCTTCCTTGGCGGCGCGCTGCCAGAACTCGATCTGGACTTGCTTCTCGTGGTCCTTGGCGCCCTGCACGGTGCCGGAGCCGTTGGCGAGGTAGCTTTCGAGCGCGGCCGCGGGCTTCGGCGGGCCGGGCGGCGCGAACACGAAACGGAAGCTCAAGGTCCGCAGATCGAGATGCAGGTCGTCCTCGTGCCTGAGCAGCGCCGCCACCTCGTTCTCATGGCCCGCCGGGATCAGCCGCGGCGCCGGGAATTTGCGTTCCAGATACTGGATGATGTCGTTGCTCTCGATATGCACGGCGCCGTCGTGCACCAGCACCGGCACCAGGCCGCGCGGATTGATGCCGAGAAACCACGGTTGCATGTTCTCATAGGCCGGCAGGTCGACTGGATGCGACTGCCACGGAATGCCCTTGAGGTTGAGGAAGATGCGCAGCTTCTGCGAGCACGACGAGCCCATGAAGTGCAGCACGTGCACGCCCTTCCAGCCGAGCACCTCGCGGGTCTTGATGTCGCCGTCGGCAAGCTGAACCATGAAGCGCTTCTTCCTTTTTCGCGCCCATCATAGGGGTCGCGCGCGATTGTGTAAGCCTCGTATGGCGCACTTGCCAGACAGCCGTCACCGGACCTCCAAATCGGCCCAAAGTGTGGCAATAACGCCTTGAAAATAATACGGAAAATCCTATCTAGAAGTAGCCGATAAAGGTGGCGTCACGGCGCCCGATCGGCTATGAAATTCACTAGCGATTCGTGCAGGAATTTCAGCTTTGGCAGACGACGACAATCTCCCGCCCACCGACGGCGGCCCCTCCGACATTCGCCCGGTTTCCATCACCGAGGAGATGAAGAAGAGCTACCTCGATTACGCCATGAGCGTGATCGTGGCGCGCGCGTTGCCCGATGCGCGCGATGGGCTCAAACCCGTGCACCGGCGCATCCTCTATTCGATGCACGAGAACGGCTACGAGTGGAACAAGCCGTATCGCAAGTCGGCGCGCGTGGTCGGCGACGTCATCGGCAAATATCATCCGCACGGCGACCAGGCGGTGTACGACGCGCTGGTGCGCATGGCGCAGGATTTCTCCATGCGCCTGCCGCTGATCGACGGCCAGGGTAATTTCGGGTCGGTCGACGGCGATGCGCCGGCGGCCATGCGTTATACCGAGGTGCGGCTCGAGCGGGTGGCGGGCTCGCTGGTCGAGGATCTCGACAAGGACACCGTCGACTTCCAGGCCAATTACGACAATTCCGAGCGCGAGCCGGTGGTGCTGCCGGCGCGATTCCCCAATTTGCTGGTCAACGGCGCCGGCGGCATCGCCGTCGGCATGGCGACCAACATCCCGCCGCATAATCTCGGCGAGGTGATCGACGCCTGCGTGGCGCTGATCGACAATCCGGCGCTCTCGATCGAGGATTTGATCGGCATTATTCCCGGTCCGGATTTCCCGACCGGCGGCATCATTCTGGGCCGCCAGGGTATCCGCGCCGCCTACCATCTCGGCCGCGGCTCCATCATGATGCGCGGCAAGGTCGAGTTCGAAACTTTGCGCGGCGAGCGCGAAGCGATCGTCATTTCCGAAATTCCCTATCAGGTGAACAAGGCGCATCTGGTCGAGCGCATCGGCGAACTGGTGCGCGACAAGAAGCTCGAAGGCATCTCGGCGCTGCGTGACGAATCCGACCGCGACGGCTATCGCGTCGTGATCGAGATGCGCCGCGACGCGGTGCCCGACGTGGTGCTCAACCAGCTCTACCGCTTCACCGCGCTGCAATCCTCGTTCGGCGCCAATATGGTGGCGCTCGATAACGGCCGGCCGCTGGTGATGAACCTGAAGGATTTGCTGACGCTGTTCATCGCCTTCCGCGAGGAGGTGATCTACCGGCGCACAAAACATCTCCTCAACAAGGCGCGCGACCGCGCCCACGTCTTGGTCGGGCTTGCCATCGCGGTCGCCAATATCGACGAGGTGATCAAGCTCATTCGCGCCGCCAAGGACGCCAACGAGGCGCGCGAGGCGTTGATGAACCGCGAGTGGCCGGCCAAGGACGTCGCCACCATGGTCACCTTGATCGACGATCCGCGCCACAGCGTGTCGCCGGCCGGCATGACGCGGCTGTCCGCCGAGCAGGCCAAGGCCATTCTCGATCTGCGCCTGCAGCGGCTCACCGCGCTCGGCCGCGACGAGATCAAGGCCGAGCTCGACAAGCTTGCGGCCGAAATCGCCGACTATCTCGACATTCTGCGCTCGCGCGCCCGCATCCAGGCGATCATCAAGGAAGAGCTCGCCGCCATCAGGAGCGAATTCGCCACGCCTCGCCGCACCGTGATCATCGATCAGGAAGGCGAGATGGAGGACGAGGATCTGATTCAGCGCGAGGACATGGTCGTCACCGTGTCGCACGCCGGCTATGTCAAACGGGTGCCGTTGTCGACCTATCGCGCGCAAAAACGCGGCGGCAAGGGCCGCGCCGGCATGCAGACCCGGGAGGAAGATTTCGTCACCCGGCTGTTCGTCGCTTCGACCCACACACCGGTGCTGTTCTTCTCCTCGCGCGGCCAGGTCTACAAGGAAAAAGTCTGGCGGCTGCCGCTGGCGGCGCCGCAGGCGCGTGGTAAGGCCTTAATTAATATTCTACCGCTCGAGCAGGGCGAGAACATCACCACCATCATGCCGCTGCCCGAGGACGAAAAGACCTGGAACAAGCTCGACGTGATGTTCGCCACCACCCGCGGCACGGTGCGGCGCAATAAGCTGTCGGATTTCGCCGACGTGCGCCGCTCCGGCATCATCGCCATGAAGCTCGATGAGGGGGACGCCATCGTCGACGTGCAGATCTGCACCGAGAGCGATGACGTGCTGCTCACCAGCGCCGCCGGCCAGTGTATCCGCTTCGCCGTCGACGACGTGCGCGTGTTCCAGGGTCGCACCTCGATGGGGGTGCGCGGCATCAATCTCGGCGACGGCGACAAGCTGATTTCGCTGTCGATCCTGCGCCACGTCGAGGCCACGGCCGACGAGCGTGTCGCCTATCTCAAGCGCGCCAACGCGGTGCGGCGCGGCAGCAATGGCGAAGCCGAGGACAACGGCGCGACCGACGGCGAGGAGGCCGAGGGCGCCATCGAGCTCGGCGAGCAGCGCTACGTCGTCATGTCCGAAGCCGAGCAGTTCGTGCTCACCATTTCGGAAAAAGGTTTCGGCAAGCGCACCTCGTCATACGAATACCGCACCACCGGCCGCGGCGGCAAAGGCATCGTCGCCATGTCGATCACCGAAAAGAACGGCCGCATCGTCGCCTCGTTCCCGGTCGAGGAAAGCGACCAGATCATGCTGGTCACCGACGGCGGCCAGCTGATCCGCTGCCCGGTCGACGGCATCCGCATCGCCGGCCGCTCGACGCAAGGCGTCATCGTGTTCTCGACCGGCGAGGGCGAAAAGGTGGCGTCGGTGGAGCGGCTGACGGAAGAGGGCGGCGAGGAGAACGGCGGGGAGTGAGCCGCCTCGTCATTCCGATTGCCGCAAAGCGGCAATTACGGCCGAACTCGGAAATTTCAAACGCGCGCGTGGAACTTTTCTCACTCCGCCGGATTAGCCCGTGGGCACCTCTGTCCTGGGGATTTTTGCTATGAACCTTTCCAACCAAAGTCTTCTGGTCATTCTCGTCGTCGGTATCGTCGCCGGGTGGCTTGCCGGCCGGGTCATGGCCGGGGGCGGTTTCGGCCTGATCGGCGACTTGATCGTCGGCCTGATCGGCGCCTTCATCGGCGACTGGCTGTTGCCGCAGCTCGGCATTCATCTCGGCGTCGGCATGGTCGCGCTCATCATCAACGCTTTTATCGGCGCGGTCGTGCTTCTCCTCATCCTCCGCCTGGTCAGCGGCGGTGGTTTTGGCTATCGCCGGCGATGGGGCAGTCGCTGGTAGCGCCTGCGGCCTAGTTGGCCGGCGGCCAACCCGCGGCCGGATCCGGCACGTGCATGGTCATCAGCACGATCGGCGCGCCGCCGCTCGGGATCACCTGATGCGGCGTGTTGTTGGGGATCAGGATCATATCGCCCTTGACCACCTGGTGTGACACGCCGCCCGAGATTGACGAGCCGCTGAGATTGTTGGCGTTGACGCGCTTCTCATCGACCAGCTTGCCTTCGGTGACGATATTGCCGGCGCCTTGGAGCACGACCATCAGTTCGGCGTCGTGCTCGTGCAGTGCCGCCGGCGCATTGCCGGGGCGGTATTCAAGCTGCGCCCGGTAAGGCGCCAGCAGCAGGATGGGCTCGGCCGTCACCGGTGCGTCACCCTTGCGGTCGGCTTTTGCCTTGTCGACAAGGGCCATGATGTCTTTGTCGCTCATGAACACCGAAGCCGGCGCCGCGGTTTGCGCCCATGCCGGAGACGTGACGGCTGTGGCAAGGATCGTGAAAGCGGCGAGTTGCGCGTGCATAAAATCCTCCCGGTGTTTGTTTTTTAGCGCCGCCCATGATCGGGCAGGCGGGCGCCCGGCACAAGTACCGATTGTGCCTATACCGCTTGCGCGCGCGTGCTGGGCGACTAACATCGCGGCAGCGCCGTCCACGGAAAGCATTCCAATGGCCATGCCGATTACGCTCAAGGACATCACCATTCACCCTGTCATCGAGCAACAGGGACCGTTTTTCGACGTGATGGGATTTTTCCCCAAGCTGACGAAGGAGCTGCTCGACGAGAACCGCTCCTGGCTGCAGCCGGCCTTCGTCGATCCGGCCGACAAGCTGATGCTCTGCATCCAAAGCTTCGTCATCAAGACGCCGCACCACAATATTTTGGTCGATGCCTGCGTCGGCAATCACAAGCCGCGGCCGACGCGGCCGTTCTGGCACATGATGAACAGCGACCGGTTCGAGAAGGGGCTGGCCGCGGTGGGCCTTACGGTGAACGACATCGACTACGTGATGTGCACGCACTTGCACACCGATCACGTCGGCTGGAATACCAAACTCGAAAACGGCCGCTGGGTGCCGACATTCCCCAAGGCGAAATACATCATGGCCGACCGCGAGCTCGAGCACTGGACGGCGCGGCAGAAGGACAATCCGGACAGCGTGCCGTGGATCACCGACTCGGTACTCCCAATCATCGCCGCCAAGCGCGCGCAGATCGTCAAAAGCGATTTCACTTTCAATGAGCAGGTGCAGTTCATTCCGACGCCCGGCCACACCATCGACCATTTCTCTGTGCTGGTCGGCCGCGCCGGCGCCGACGCATTGATCACCGGGGATATGATTCACTCACCGCTGCAGGGCAAATATCCCGAGCTCGGCATGATGGCCGATTACGACTCGCCGCAGGCCGGAAAAACCCGGCGCAAAGTGTTCGACCGCTTCTGCGAGGAGCCGACCGTCATGTGCGCGACCCATTTTCCCGCGCCGTCGACCGGCCGGGTGCGGCGCTGGGGCGATGGCTTCAAATTCGTGGAGCAGAACCCATGAACGAGCAACATACCGGTCACTCCGCCGACGCAACCGAACGCTGGAAGCACGACGGCGTGCGCGTCATTCCCGGCAACCAGCTCGACCCCAATGTGCCGTCGACGCCGGGCATGGATCGCAAGGCCGCGATCAATTTTGCCCGCGCCGGCGCGCAGAAACTGTGGGCCGGCACGGTGACGATCAAGCCGGACGCCAAGACCGGCGCGCATCATCACGGCCATCTTGAAAGCATCATCTACGTGGTGCGCGGCAAGGCACGCATGCGCTGGGGCGAGCATCTGCAATTTACCGCCGAGGCCAACCCCGGCGATTTCATCTTCATCCCGCCCTACGTGCCGCACCAGGAGATCAATGCCAGCCCCGATCAGGTGCTGGAATGCGTGCTGGTGCGCAGCGACGGCGAAGCGATCGCCATCAATCTCGATATCGAGCCGGTGGAGAAGCCGGAAACCGTGCTGTGGGTCGACCCGATTCACCGCGATGGCGCGGTGAAATCCTGAACGTCGCGCCGCGTTGCCGCCGTTAAAAGCAGAGATTGCCGACGACGTTGCCGCGCTTGTCTTTGATGATCATGGAACATTCGAGCCGCTTGACCGCGGCCTTGGCGTCTTCGTTGCCGAGCGCGGCGGCCTGCTCGTAATAGCCTTTGGCGGCCTTGGTATCTTGTGGTCCGCCGCGTCCGGAGAGCACGAATGAGCCCAGCCAATCCAACGCCTCGGCGTGGTTTTGGGCGGCGGCTTTTTCGAACATGGCGCGCGCCGCGACGTCGTCCTTCGGGCCGCCGGTGCCTTCCGCATACATTACGCCGAGCTGAAACTGCGCCTCGGCGGAATTGGCTTCCGCGGCTTTCATCAGCATCGCCCTGGCCTGGGCCGGATCTTCCGGCCGGCCGGCGGTGCCGCTGCTGGACAGCGCGGTGAGACGGGTCACGCCGCGGGGATTGCCGGCCGCGGCGGCGCGCTCGAACAGTTGGCGTGCCTGCGCTTCGTCCTTGTCGACGCCGGAGCCGGCGGCGTACAGGATGCCGAGCTCGACCATGGCGGCGGAGCTGCCTTTGTCGATCGCCTTGCGATAGGCGGCGATCGCATCGGCCACTTGCCCGTTGGCGGCGTAGGCGCGGCCGAGCTGAAACAGCGCCCGGCGCGTCGACGGCGCCGCGATCTTGCAGAATTTGATCGCGGTCGCGATGTCGGACGGCGCGATATCGGCCACGCCTTTGACGTCCGCCGGCTTGTCCGGATCGGTGGGGTCGGCGGCGAGCCGGTCGCACAGCACGAGGTCGGCCGATTGCGCGCGGGCAGGCGTCTGCGCGGCAGCGAGCGCAAGCGCCGACAGGGCCAACACGCAGGCAATCGAAGCCGCGCCGGATCGTTTTATCATGACACCAATTTTATCACGATCCCGGCCCGGCGCGCACCGTGGGCGCGCGCATCAAACCGGCTTTTCGCCGAGGATGGTCAATCGCCGCATCAGGCGGCGTTCGGCGGCGCTGAAGTCGGTGCGGGCGTGCAGCGTGCAGCGGTTGTCCCACATCAGGAGGTCGTGCGGCCGCCAGATGTGCTCGTAGATGAATTGCGGCTGCTCCTGATGATCGAAGAGCGCATTGAGTAGCGCTTCGCCCTCGGCGTCCGGCAGCCCTTCGACGGCAACCGTCATCAGCCGGTTGACGTAGAGCGCCTTTCGCCCGGTGGCCGGATGGGTCCTGACGATGGGATGCCAGTACGACGGAACGCCTTCGCCCAGCTTGGTGCCGCGCTTCATCGAGGCGTTGTCGTAGTCGTAGGCGTTGAGCGCGTTACGGCCTTCGATGCTCTTTTTCATCGCCGCTGGCAGAGTTTCGTAGGCGAGGTAGGCGTTGGCGAACAGCGTGTTGCCGCCCTGGCTTGGAATTTCCAGCGCATACAGAATCGAAGCCATCGCCGGCCGTTCCTGGTAGCATTGGTCGGTGTGAAAGTGCATCTCGCCGTCGGGCAAGGCGCCGATCGCGCGGCCGTTTTCGCGGATATTGGAAATCAGCATCACCGCCGGGTTCTTGGTCGTATAGCGCTGTGTGTGGCTCACGGCGGGCGGTCCAAACCGCTCGCCGAAGCGGACCTGGTCGTCTTCGGTGAGATGCTGGTCGCGGAACAGGATCACGAGATTGCGGTGCCAGCAGTCGAGCACCTGGGCAAAGGTCTCATCGCTCATCGGCGCGCTCAGATCGACGCCGATGATTTCGGCGCCGATTGCCGGCGCCAGCGCGCGCGTGCGCAATTGCGATGGTCGCTGCGACACCTCGAACGCTTGCGTGCTCATGGTCATCTCCCCTGCTGCGGGCCGCGTCTCGTGTCGCCATAGTAGCACTTTTGCCGCTGCGACATTCGGGCACGGAGCCTATCGACCCGATGCACGATTAATAGAGCAGGGGCGGCCATGGAGGACGACATGGCTGTCGATATGGTGCTTTGGGCTCTTCTTGCGGCAATGGCCGGCTTTCTCACCTTTGGCTGCATGGTAACGCGAAGGCCAACGGCCGGCGGGCAATATCGCGGCCGGCAGGATTAGCGGCGGGCTATTGCCCCCTTCGCACCGCGCTGGCGAAACGCTTAGCCTCTTCGGCGGCGCGGAATAGCGCTTTCGCCTTGTTG
>JBEKKM010000185.1:0-9345 GCA_050010715.1 Xanthobacteraceae bacterium
GCCGTGATCGCGACCGTGTAGGTGCTGGCACCGACGTTGACCAGCAGGTTGCCAGCAGCCTCAGTGGGGGTGGTCAGCGCGACCGAACCGGTCGTCACCGCCGGTGCGGTCGGCGTGGTCTGCTGCGCCTGCTGCGCGGTCGACAGCGCCTGTTCGAGCAGGCTGGTCAGGCTGGTGAGGCCGTTATTGGCCGCATCGAGCGTTTGCTGGGCTTGGCCGATCGAATCGAGCAAAGAGCTCAGGTCGCTGGCGCGGTTGTTCAGCGATTGCGAGGTGAAATAGCTGGTCGGATTGTCGAAGGCCGTATTGACCTTCTTGCCAGTCGCCAAGTGCTCCTGGGTCGTGGTCAGTTCCGCGGAGGTATTCTGCAGCGACAGCAAGTTCTGCCGAATGCCAGCGGTCAGAGTGATGTTAGACATGGTAGCGTACCCTTCTGGTTACAGGCCGTACTGGCTTGCACTTGCTGTACGTGCCGTACTGGCGAGTGCTCGTACCGATCGACATGATCGGGTTGCTAGACGATTGCCTCAATCGACTTAAAGACGCGTAAATCTGCGTAGTCTTTGGGGTTTTGTGCATTGCGGCGGGCAGCGGCTGATACGCCCCGCCAAACGCTCGCCACGCCCGTTCCACAAGCGTTTCCATCTATTCGGCAGATTTCGCGCGTCCGCTTAAGCGGCCGTTAACCATTTCTCTTGGTAATTGCTTAACCATGATTGGAAAGTCGCGCGGCACGCCTTGGAACGAGCGCCCGCCAACGTGACAAGCGCCGCCGTTCCACGCCGCGGCCGCGACGGCTGCGCCGACCGACCGAGGGGTGATCCGCCATGCCCGCCTTTGCCAGAATGAGAACTGAGCCGATTGTCGCCGAGCACCGCTCGTCACGCAGCGCCTTGCCGGGTAGCGCCGCCGCGCCAGGCGCCAGATCCGATGCCGCGCAAGCGGGCGCGTCGAGATCGAGCGCGACGGCGTCCGCGGCGATCAATCTCGTCGTTGCCACGCCCTGCTTCGGCGGCCAGATTTCGGTGCTCTACGCGGCGTCGCTGTTCAAGCTGCAGACGCAGTTGCGCGCCTACGGCGATTTCAACCTCAAGCTGATCTTCAAGGACGGCGATGCATTGATCACGCGCGCCCGCGCTAGCCTGATCTCACAATTCCTCGACGATCCGAGCGCGACCCACTTGTTGTTCATCGACGCCGATATCGGTTTCGAGCCGGAGCAGGTTATGCGCCTGGTACAGTGCGGCGCCGAGATGTGCGCGGCGGTCTATCCGGTGAAGCGGATCGACTGGGACAAAGTCAAAAAGACAATCGACGGCGCGCGGCCCAATCCCGCCGCGGCATCTTTACAATATGTATTTGAGGTTGAGGACCCCAATGCGGTCATCGCCAAGTCGGGCTTCGTCAAGGTGCGCTATGCCGGCACCGGCTTCCTCATGATCCGGCGCCAGGCGCTGGAAAAAATGTGCGCGCAATATCCGCTCTTGCAATACAAGCGCGATCACTCGATCGATGCCGCGACCGCAAGCAGCAAGCGCTTCGCGCTATTCGAATGCATGATCGCCGAGGACGGCACTTACCTGAGCGAGGACTTCGCCTTCTGCAAGCGCTGGACCGACATGGGCGGCGAGATCTGGGCCGATCTCAACAGCCGCCTCGGCCACGTCGGCCCAATGACGTTCAACGGCGATCTGTCGTCGCAGTTCTTCGCGACCTGAAAGACCGACTAAGCGAGCAAATTGACAAGGCTGCCGGCCGAGCCGTTGCCGGCGAGAAGGATTTCGGCCGTACCGCCGGTTTGCAGGGCGAACGCCGAATTGCCCGAAATCCCCGAGGAATTGCTGCTCGAACTACTTCCGCTGCTGCCAGTCGAGGAGGTGTTCGACGACGAACTCGACGGTGTGGTGGAAGAACTCGAGCCGCTCGAGGCGCCGTTTGCCCCTGACGACCCGGCAGTCGGCGCAAAGAAGCTGTTGCTGCCGCCGAAACCGAGCGCCGCCGCATAGTCGCCGCCGACCGTGATGCTTTGAGTGGCATTCGTTGCGGTGATGACCAGGTTGCCGTTGGCATTGAGATAGGCGAAGGCGTTGGCGTTGCCGGCAGCGTTGGAGTTGATGGCGTTGATGACATCGCCGACCGTATCGCCTTGCGCCATTGTGTAGGTCGTCGTGTTGTTGCCGTCGCTGACCGTGAAGGTGCCACTGATGGTATAATCGAGACCGTAAAGCGAGGCGCCCCCGGTCAGCGTCGTGGTGCCGGTGCCGGTCGCCGGTGACGGCGGGGTGACGAGGGGCGGCGTTGCCGCGCTGGCGACACTGGAATTCGACGAGGAGCTGGTCGAGCTCGACGACGACGAACTTGTCGACGAGGGATTGAGCGCACTTTGCACCGCTGCCGTCAGCGCAGTGTTGACGCGGTTCAAAGCGGTCTGGTTGGCGATGCTGGCCAGACCGGTGGCCAGTGTGGTCGATGCACCGAACATGTTGTCGATGACGCTCGCGCTCGTGGCCTGCTGCGAGGCATCCGATTGAGTCTTCGACCAATAATTCTGGTCCTGTTGCCAGAATGAGACGCTGCCGATGCTGCTCATCGAGTCTTTTGCACTAAAACGAAGCCCCAGCCATTGATGGCGCGCCGCGGTTAATATTGGGTATCCAAGGAGGCGAAATTCACATTCGGTTAACCATCTTGGCCGACCCTGCCGGACCGATGTCGATATTTCGCCCGACTTAAAGCCAGGCTGACTTGGAGCTATGACCAAGCACGCCACCGCGCGCTCGGATGCCGCGCGTTGCATCCAACAGGCTCTGACGCTGCACCGAGAGGGGCGCCTCGTCGAAGCCGACGCGCTCTACGGCGCCGTCCTTGCCGCCGAACCGCAGCATGTCGACGCCCTGCATCTGCGCGGCGTGCTCAACCACCAGCAGGGCCGCTCGGCTGAAGCGTTACGACTGGTCGCCGCCGCGCTGAAAGCGCAGCCGCGCTCGCCGGACGTGCTGTCGAATTACGGCGTCATCCTCGACGCGCTCAAGCGCCATGAAGAGGCGCTGGAAAACTTCGACAAAGTGCTGGCGATGCGCGGCAACGATGCCGGCGCCCACTACAATCGCGGCAATGCGCTGAAAGGATTGGGACGCAGCGCCGCGGCCTTGGCGAGCTACGATCGCGCGCTGGCGCTCAAGCCGGACTATGTCGATGCGCTCTACAATCGCGGCAATACGCTCACGGTGCAGCGACGCCACCAGGACGCGTTGGCCGATTACGACAAGGTTTTGGCGCTGCAGCCCCGGCATATCGCGGCGCTCAACCGGCGCGGCAACGCGCTCGTCGCGCTCGATCGGCCCGGCGAGGCCCTGGCGGCCTATGATGCGGCGCTGCAGATCGCCCCGGACAACGCCGAGGCGTTGAACAATCGCAGTGTGGTGCTGGTGAAGCTGGAAAGGTTCGACCATGCCTTGCAAAGCTGCGACCGCGCGCTGGCGATAAAATCCGACTACGCCGATGCCCACTATAACCGCGGCAATGCGCTGCGCGCGCTCGGGCGACACCAGGAGGCTTGCGCGAGTTATTGCGCAGTGCTTGCGCGCGAGCCGCGCCGCGCCGATGCGCTCAATAATCTTGGCCTGGCGCTGCTTGCGCTCGGTCAGTACCGTGACGCGCTGGAAAAATTCGACGCGGCGCTGGCCATTGATCCGAACGATATCGGCACGCTGCACAACCGCGCCAATGCGCTCTTTGAACTTGGCTCGTTCGAAGCCGCGCTGGTGCCGTGCGACGCGGTTTTGACCGGCAATCCGGCGCATATCGAGGCGCTCAATACCCGCGGCGTCGTGCTGGCAAAGCTGCGCCGCTTCGAGGAGGCGCTCGTAAGCTACGATGCGGCGTTGGCCGCGGCGCCGGATCGCGTCGACATCCAGATCAATCGCGGCACCACGCTTTTGGAGCTCGAACGCTTCGACGAGGCGCTGGCGAGTTTTGACGGCGCGCTCGCGACCGATCCGAAAAACCTCGCCGCCCTGATCAATCGGGGCAATGCCTGCGTCAAAGACAAGCGCTTCGCCGAAGCGCTCGGCAGCTACGACCGGGCGCTGGCGATCGATCCCGGTCATGCGGCGGCAATCACCGACCGCGGCGTGGCGCTGGCCGAACTGGACCGTTTCGACGAGGCGCTCGTCGCCCATGAACAAGCGCTGCGCATCGCGCCGAATGTCTTCGCCGCCCATGTCAATCGCGGCAATGCGCTGTTGAAACTCGCGCGGATGGACGAGGCCCTTGAATGCTACAACGCGGCGCTCAAGCTCGAGCCGGAAAACGCCGAAGCCAATTTCAACGCCGCGGTCTCAAAGCTGACCATGGGCGACTTCCGCCAGGGGTGGAAGCAATACGAATACCGCTGGCAGAAAAAGCATTTCGTCGCGCAAAAGCCCAACTATCCGCAGCCGCTGTGGCGCGGCGAGACGGATATTTCCGGCCAAACCATCTTTCTGATCGCCGAGCAGGGACTGGGCGACACGCTCAATTTCGTCCGCTACGTGCCGCTGGTCGCGGCGCGCGGCGCCCGCGTGATCCTCGGCGTGCAGCATCCGCTCAAATCGATCGCGCCGACCGTTCCCGGCGTTGCCCAGGTGTTCAGCGACGGCGAGACGTTGCCGGACTTCGATTGTTACTGCCCGCTGCTCAGCCTGCCGATGGCGTTCAATACCGAGCTTGAAACCATCCCCGTCAATATTCCCTACATCCGGCCCTACGAGGAGCGGCTAGCCAAATGGCGCGACCTGTTGCCGAACAACGGCCGGCTGCGTGTCGGCATCTGCTGGGCCGGCAGCACCATGCATCTGAACGACCGCAATCGTTCGATGTCGCTCGAGCGCTTCGCGGCGCTGTTTACGGTGCCGGATCTCGACTTCATCAGCGTGCAGAAAGAAGTCAGCGCGGCGCAAGCGGCGATCTTGCGCGAGCACGGCGTCATTGCGCTCGGTCAGGAGTTCAAGGATTTCGCCGACACGGCCGCTGTCGTCGCAATGCTCGACCTTCTGATCACCGTCGATACGTCGGTGGCGCATCTTGCCGGCGCCATGGGCAAGGCGGTGGCGATGCTGGTGCCGTTCTGTCCGGATTTCCGCTGGCTGCTCGATCGCGCCGACAGCCCGTGGTATCCGTCGATGCGGCTCTTCAGGCAGCCCGTGACCGGCGATTGGAACACGCCGATCGAGAAATTGCGCCAGGAGCTTGCCGACGTCGCCCGCCGCCCCGTGACGCGGACTTGACGACGAGGCCTAGAGTTTTTTGCTGATGGCGAGCGGCTGGCCGTATTTGGGATGCGGTGCCGTGGCCCGTCCCGACGCGCCATAGATTTGCGGCGCGCTTTTGCGGGCCAGGTCTCCCGACAGCCGGCGCATGATGCCTTCGGATACCGCGTGCGTCGTCGCCAGCACGATCAGATTCTTTTGCAGCACGGCTCGGAACGCCTCCTGCACGCGCGCCAACGCCGCGCAGCGCGCCGGCACCGATTGCAGCAAGAATTTCGCGTTCACCTTCAACCGTTCGCCCGCCGTGTAGAGCTGGTGCGCCAACTCCGACTTGGTCTGACCAAGGCCGACGGCAAGCGACACCTTTCCGGCATGGACGAGGGCGGTTTCCTGCTCCATCAGGCCGGAGAGTTTTTCGATCAGCGTGCTCAAATCGTCGATCGCCCGCTCGGCTTCGGCCGTTGTCGTGATCGGGCTCATGATGCGCTCACGCCTTGCAGCTTGAGCAATTCGTCATAGACGTGCTTGGCGATGCCGACGCCGCCGGCCTTGGCAAACATTTGGGAGTATTGATTGGTCAGGAACGAACGCCACACTTTCAGCGCGCCGCTGCCGCCGAACGGGCCGTCGCCGTCGACCTTGGTGTTCATCTGCTCGAACATCGAATTGAGGAACATCGCTTCGAATTCGCTCGCCGCGCTCTTCGCCTTGCCCTTGATCTTGAGCATGGCCTCGACCTGTGCGTTTTGCGCGCTGTCGAGCGAAGACATCGAAGCACCGAGCTGGGCCGCGCCACTCATCACATCACCTCGATGTCGGCCTGGATGGCGCCGGCGGCCTTGATCGCTTGCAATATAACGATCAGGTCGCGCGGTCCGATGCCGAGTGCATTGAGCCCGTCGACGATCTGTTGCAGCGACACGCCTTCCTTGACCAATGCGAGCCGCTTGCCTTCCTCTTGCACGCCGACCTGGGTGCGCGGCACCGTCACGGTGCGGCCGCGCGAGAACGGTGCGGGCTGGCTCACCTGCGGCGTTTCCGAGATGGTGACGGTGAGATTGCCTTGCGCAACCGCCACCGTGGAGACGCGCACGTCGCGGCCGATGACGATGACGCCGGAGCGCTCGTCGATGACGATCTTCGCCGCGGTGTCCGGCTCGACCTGCAGTTGCTCGATCTCGGTCAGCATGGCGACGACGTTTTGCGGAAATTTTTTCGGCAGCGTCAGCTGCACCGTCGAAGGATCGAGCGGTTCGGCGACCGGCGAGCCGATATAGTCGTTGACCGCGATCGCGATGCGTTTGGCCGTCGTGAAATCGGCGTTGCGCAGCGCGAGCCGCAACGTGCCGAGCGAAGCCAGCGAGAAATCGATCTCGCGCTCGATGATGGCGCCGTTCGGCAGCCGCCCGACGGTCGGCACGCCGCGTACGATCTTGGCGGCCTGGCCCTCGGCTTCGAAGCCGCCGATGGCGAGCGAGCCTTGTGCCACGGCATAGACATTGCCGTCGGCTCCCAAGAGCGGCGTGACCAGAAGCGTGCCGCCCTGCAGGCTCTTGGCGTCGCCCATGGCGGAAGCGGTGACGTCGATGCGGGTGCCTTGGGTGGCGAACGGCGGCAGGTTGGCCGTGACCATCACCGCGGCGACGTTGCCGGTGCGGATCTGCTGGCCGCGGATGTTGACGCCGAGGCGTTCCAACATGGCCTGCAGGGATTGCTTGGTGAAGGGCGTATTGTTGAGCGTGTCGCCGGTGCCGTTGAGGCCGACGACGAGGCCATAGCCGAGCAATTGGTTCTGCCGTATCCCCTCGATACTGGCGAGATCCTTGATGCGCGACATCGCTGCCGCCGTCGAAACGGCACAGCCGAGGACAGCCAACGCGGTCAGCGTGGCTCTAAGCGTCCTAGTCATCTCCTGCTCCCCAAGAGGTCGGACGCCAGCAACAATGCCAATTGCGTGCCACGTAGCGTGCGGCGATAAGCCATTGAAATAAAACAATATTTTATTCGAGGGGTCGGCGTGCCTATGCGGCGCGGCGAGCAGCCCTTGCCGGTTTCGGCAAGTTTTGCCGGGTTTTTACCGGCCATTAACCATAAGGGCACACCTTCTATGTCATGCGCGTCTATGGACCCAACGGTACCGCGGTTGCGACGGCATCAGCCCCGGCGCGGCGCAGCGCCGGCGGCACATTCGCATTATCGGATTCCGAGCCGCCACAGGCGCAAAGCGCGGCGGTGGCGTTGCGGACCCTCGGCGGCATCGACGCGCTTATCGCATTGCAGGGAATCGAGGAGCCGGTGGAACGGCGCCGGCGCGCGGTCAAGCATGGTCGCCGCGCGCTCGACGCTCTCGACGAGCTCAAGCTCGGGCTCCTGGCCGGAACGCTCGATCAGGGCACGCTGTTGCGGCTGAAATCCATCGCCACCGATTTCAAGGACGGTTCCGGCGACGAAAAGCTCGATTCCGTGCTGGCCGAGATCGACCTCCGCGTCGCGGTCGAACTCGCCAAAGCCGGCATGGACTGAACTTAAGTTATTGAGATAATTGAATAAATATGAATTTGGGTAGGGCGGTACGCCGCTCGCCGGGCGCCGTCGCAGGGCGCGGCCCGCGACATCATCATCATTATTGTCTCTGTCACGGAGCATCGATATATAGGCCAGCCTCGCGGGGAGGACCTCGCACCAGTCGCGTGTGCGGAGTAGGGAAATGCAGTTGCTCAAAAGCAAAAACGGCAAAGCCGACGACAAGAACGGTAGGAACGGGAAGAGCGTGCTGCCGATGGAGCGGCTGTACCGGCCCACCGACAAAGAGCCTTTCATGAACGAGCGTCAGCGGGAGTATTTCCGCTTAAAACTGCTCGACTGGCGCGAGGACATTCTCAAGGAAGCCAAGGAGACGCTGCAGCATCTCCAGGACGAGAGCCAGAACCATCCCGACCTCGCCGACCGCGCCTCCTCGGAGACCGACCGGGCCATTGAGCTGCGTGCCCGCGACCGGCAGCGCAAGCTGATCGCCAAGATCGACGCGGCGTTGCAGCGCATCGAAGACGGCACCTACGGCTATTGCGAGGAGACTGGCGAGCCGATCTCGATCAAGCGGCTCGAAGCGCGGCCGATCGCGACGCTGTCGATCGAGGCCCAGGAGCGCCACGAGCGCCGCGAACGCGTCTATCGCGACGACTAGGCGGCCCGCGCGCTCCTTAATCCTTTTTTCACCATGTTTGCTTACCCGTCGTTAACCACCGACCGGCGGGTGACACGGCGTGCAGCAGAACCGGATGTTGCGCCGCGCATTGCGCGCGCACGAGCACGGCGAGTTCGACAAGGCGGAGCGGTTTTACACCGCGGTCCTGCATATTCAGCCCGGCAATTTCGACGCGCTGCACGGTCTCGGCCTCATCAATTATCGGCGTGGGCGCTTGGACGCGGCGCTGGCGCTGATCCAGGCGGCGCTCAAGGCCGACCTCGACCGCGCCGATGGATTTTCCAGCCTCGGCCTCGTCTTTCACGCGCTCAAGCAATTCGAGCGAGCGCTCAAGAGCTACGACGAAGGCCTGCGCCTTGCGCCGGGCGACACCGAGCTTCTCAACCGGCGCGGCGTGGCGTTGCTCGAGCTTGGCCGGCCGCGCGAGGCGCTGGATAATTTCGAGCGCGTGCTCGCGGCTGATCCCGATCATCTCGAAGCGCTCGGCAACCGCGGCAACGCGCTAATCAAGCTCAATCGTCCCGCGGACGCACTTGCCAGCTACGACGAGGCACTGACGCTCGCGCCCGATAACGCCCAGCTTCTCACCAACCGCGCCGCCGCACTGCGCCGGCTCGATCGCCCGCACGAGGCGGTGATGAGCGCGCGCCGCGCGCTGGTCGGCCGGCCGGATTTCGCCCAGGCCAGATTCGTCGAGGGCGTCGCCCAATTGACGCTGGGCGATTTTTCCGGCTGGCGCGGCTACGAAGCGCGCTGGGGCGTTGGCTTTCTGGCGTCGCATCAGCGCAGTTTTACCGCGCCGCTTTGGCTCGGCGAGGCACCGCTCGACGGCAAGACCATTCTCTTGCATGCCGAGCAAGGTTACGGCGATACGCTGCAGTTCGTGCGCTA
>JBEKKM010000186.1:0-9310 GCA_050010715.1 Xanthobacteraceae bacterium
ACTCGGCAAGGCGCAACTGCCGAAGCAGTTGGCGCGCTGGCTCGATGCGCTCGACGAGACCGGGCGCTGGGCGTTGATCAAGCTGGTCACCGGCGGCTTGCGCATCGGCGTCTCGGCGCGGCTCGCCAAGACCGCGGTCGCGGCGCTCTCTGGCACCGACGCGCAAGACATCGAATTGCTGTGGCCGGGGCTGACGCCGCCCTATCTCGACCTGTTCGCCTGGCTCGAAGGCCGCGCGGAAAAACCGGCGAGCAACGACCCGGCGCAGTTCCGGCCGCCTATGCTGGCGCACGCGCTCGACGATGCCGATCTTGCCGGGCTCGAGGCGGGCGACTTCATGGCGGAATGGAAATGGGACGGCATTCGCATCCAGGCGGTCGCCGCCCGACACGATGACACAACAATCGCTCGGCTCTATTCGCGCACCGGCGAGGACATTTCCAAAAGCTTTCCCGATCTCCTCGACGCGCTGCACCTGCCCGGCGCCATCGACGGCGAATTGCTGATCATGCGCGATCGCCGGGTGCAGTCGTTCAACGTGCTGCAACAACGGCTCAATCGCAAAACCGTCACGCCGAAGCTGATCGCGGAATTCCCCGCCCATCTGCGCGCCTACGATCTGCTCGCCGACGGCGGCGAGGATTTGCGCGAGCGGCCCTTCATCGAGCGGCGTGCCCGGCTGGAAAGCTTCGTCGCGCGGCTCAACGATGAGCGCATCGATCTCTCTCCCCTCGTCCCATTCGCGAGCTGGGACGAACTCACCGCGGCGCGAAAGAATCCGGCCGCCGCCGGCGCCGGCGAGGACTCCGCAGCGGTCGAAGGCGTCATGCTCAAGCGGCGCGATGCGCTCTACCTGCCGGGCCGACCGAAAGGCCCGTGGTGGAAATGGAAGCGCGACCCCTTCATCATCGATGCGGTCCTGATGTATGCCCAGCGCGGCCACGGCAAGCGCTCGTCATATTATTCGGACTACACGTTCGGCGTCTGGACACGCAGCGACGGTGGCGACGAGTTGGTGCCGGTTGGCAAGGCCTATTTCGGCTTCACCGACGAGGAACTGTTGCAGATCGACCGTTTCGTTCGCCGCAACACCACCGACCGCTTCGGCCCGGTGCGCGAGGTGGTGCATGAACCCGACCAGGGCCTGGTGCTCGAAGTCGCGTTCGAGGGGCTGCAACGCTCGACCCGGCACAAATCCGGGCTGGCGATGCGCTTCCCGCGCATCAACCGGCTGCGCTGGGACAAGCCGCCCGGCGAGGCCGACCGCCTGGAGCGGCTGGAGACCATGATCGCGCGGATCGAGGAAGGGTGCGTCGCGTGAGCGCATCCCACGCGCGGCACGCTGCTCCGCCGGCAAAGCTCCGCCCTGGCCGCCTCCGCGATCTCGATGCGCTGGTCGCGCTCGAAAACGCCGTCTTCACCACCGACATCCTGACGCGGCGGAGCTTTCGCCACTTTCTTACCTCGCCGAAGAGCTCGCTGATCGTTGCCGAGGACAGCGGCAAGCTCGCCGGCTACGCGCTGGTGCTTTATCCGGCGCACTCGAAACTCGCCCGGCTTTATTCCATCGCGGTTGCCCCGCATATCACGAGCCGCGGCATCGGCCCCTTGCTGCTTGCCGAGGCGGAAGCGGCGGCCGCGCGCCGACGGCGCCGCGCCATGCGGCTCGAAGTCCACGAGCACAATGCCCGCGCCATCGGTCGCTACGAAAAGTCGGGCTACCGGCTGTTCGGCCGGCTCCATCGCTACTATGACGACGGCGGCGACGCGCTGCGCTTCGAGAAGCCGCTCGGCGGAACCAAAATCCCCGCCTGACTGTGACAGCCGAATCGGTTTAGACGGTGGACATCGTCACCGGTGCTGTCGCCAACGGATTTGAATCCGGTTATGACGAATCGTGCCGTGCCTGATTTCGAACGCATGATCGGCCTTATTTTGCACAACGCTGTCGACTGGGGGACCAGCCCATGACCGGCTGGGTCATCCTTGTCGACCAAGGGCGCGACCTGCCCAACGCCGAGACCCCGCACAAGGTCATCTCCACGGGCGAATATCTGGCGCGGCCGCGTCTGTTCGACATGGGGCGGCCGAAAATCGTCAACCTCGCCCGCTCCTACGCCTACCAGTCCAAGGGCTATTACGCCTCGCTGCTCGCCGAGGCGCGCGGCCACCGCGTGGTGCCGACCGTCGAGACCATGCTGGAACTGCGTGAGCAAAAGCTCTACGAGCACGCGTTGCCGGATCTCGAGGACGAGCTCAACCGCTGCGCCCGCCGCGCAGAATTCCAGCCCGAGGGCGAGTTCAAGCTCCTGGTCTGTTTCGGCATCGCCCGCGACCTGCGCTTCGAGCCGTTCGGCCGCCTCTTGTTCGACTGGTTCCGCTGCCCGGCGCTGGAAGTCATCGTCGAGCCGGGCGCCCGGCTGTCGATCGACCGCATCCGCCCGCGCGCCATTACCCGGCTCGCCAATGGCGAAGGGGAGTTCTTCCGCGAGTCGCTGAACAATCACACCAAGCGGGAATGGCGCGACCCCAAGGCGCGCTCGGTCGCCAAATACGATCTGGCGGTGCTATACGACCCGAACGAGAACGAGAAAACCGCGCCGTCGTCGCCGAGCTCGATCAAGCACTTCGCGCGCATCGCCGAGAAGCTGTCGGTCGATGTCGAGCCGATCACCAAGCGCCAGCTCGCCGAGCTTGCCGAATACGACGGCCTGTTCATCCGCGAGACCACTTCGATCGACAATCACACCTACCGCTTCGCCCGCCGCGCCTGGCAGGAAGGCATGCCGGTCATCGACGATCCGATCTCGATGATCCGCTGCACCAACAAAGTGTTCCTGATGGAGCTGTTGCAGGGGAATCAGGTGCCGACGCCGCCGACCGTGATCCTCGCCGAGGATACCGACCTGACCAAGGTGGTTGACGAGCTCGGCCTGCCGCTGGTGGTCAAGATCCCGGACGGCTCGTTCTCGCGCGGCGTGCACAAGATCGAATCGCCGGCGGCGCTCAAGCGCATCTGCGAGGAACTGTTCGAAGAGACCGATCTCCTCCTGGCGCAAAAATTCCTGCCGACCGATTTCGATTGGCGGGTCGGCGTGCTGGCCGGCGAGCCGCTGTTCGTCTGCCAATACCGCATGGCGCGCGGCCATTGGCAGGTGGTGAAGTACAAGGCCGACGGCTCGTCCCATGAAGGCGGCTTCCGCGCCTTCGATCTCGCCCAGGCGCCAAACGAAGTGATCGACATCGCGGTGCGCGCGGCACGGCCGATCGGCGACGGTTTTTACGGCGTCGACCTCAAGCAGACCGACAACGGCATCGTCGTCATGGAAGTCAACGACAACCCGAACCTCGAACATGGCATCGAGGACGTCGTCGGCAAGGACGAGATTTGGACGCGCCTGCTCAAGTGGTTCATCGATCGCTTTGAGCAGTAGACCTTGTGTCCCGGATGCGGTGCAGCACGAAGTGGTGCACCGCTGATCCGGGACCGTCGCAGGCTCGGAGTTTGTGACGATCCCGGGTCTGCAGCGCATCACTACGCTGCGCTTCGTGCTGCGCAGCGCCCGGGAAACCGGCTCAGGATGCCGCCTTCGTCACCTGATCCAGCGGCCAGCGCGCCCGAGGCGCGACATCGAGCGGATCGGTGAGACCGAGAGCAAGGCGCTCGGCGCCGGCCCAGGCGATCATGGCGCCGTTGTCGGTGCACAGGGCCGGCGGCGGCGCCACCAGCGTGGTGCCGACCTCGAAGGCGACGCGGTGCAAGACTTTGCGGATCGCCTGATTGGCCGCAACGCCGCCGGCGCAAACCAGAGCGGTCGGCGTGCCGAGGCGATCGCGGAACATGCGCATTCCGGCGCGCAGCCGGTCCATCACCACGTCGACCACCGCTTGCTGGAACGAGGCGCACAGATCGGCCACGTCCTGGTCGCTCAGCGGCGCGATCTTCTCGGCCTCAAGCCGCAGCGCCGTCTTCAGTCCGGACAGCGAAAAATTGGCATCGTGACGCCCAAGCATTGGCCGCGGCAGCGCGAACCGCTTGGCATCGCCGCGGGCGGCCTCTTTCTCGACCAAAGGCCCGCCCGGATAGCCGAGGCCGAGCAGCTTTGCGGTCTTGTCGAAAGCCTCGCCGATCGCATCATCCACCGTGCCGCCAAAGCGCAGATAATCGCCAACGCCGCGCACCGCGAGGATTTGGGTGTGGCCGCCGGAGGCGAGAAACAGACAATAGGGAAACGGCGTCGCGTCGGTGAGCCGCGCGGTGAGCGCATGCGCCTCCAGGTGATTGACCGCGATCAGCGGCTTGTCGTGGGCAAGCGCGATGGCCTTCGCCGTGGTCAGGCCGACGATGACGCCGCCGATCAGGCCGGGCCCGGCGGCGGCGGCGATGCCGTCGAGTGCCTCAAACGACATCTGCGCTTCGGCCATGGCCTTGGCGATGATGGCATCGAGCGCCTCGACATGGGCGCGCGCCGCGATCTCCGGCACTACGCCGCCGAATTCGGCGTGTTCGCTCACTTGTGAAAGAACAATATTGGACAGAATCCGCCCTTTGCCGTCCTCGGTCCGTTCGACCACGGCCGCGGCGGTCTCGTCGCACGTCGTCTCGATGCCGAGGATGACCATTTCTATATTATAAGGCTGCCAACATCTGGGCGCGGCCTAGCACCTGAAGGGCTCATGGCACAATCCTCGACCCCCGTTTTGCGTATCGGTTCGCGCGGCTCGCCGCTGGCGCTGGTGCAGGCGCGCGAGGTGCAAAACCGCCTCGCCGCGGCCTGCGGCCTCGATGCCGCGCGGATCGAGATCAAAATCATCCGCACCACCGGCGACGTCGTTCAGGACCGGCCGCTCAACGACCTCGGCGGCAAGGGGCTCTTCACCAAGGAAATCGAAGAGGCGCTGCTCGGCGGCACCATCGACCTCGCGGTGCATTCGTCGAAGGATATGACCACGGTGCTGCCGCCTGGTCTCGTGCTGTCAGCGTTTTTGCCGCGCGAGGATGCGCGCGACGCCTTCATCAGCGCTAAGGCCAAAACCTTGCGTGATCTGCCGCGCGGCGCGGCGGTCGGTACGGCATCGCTGCGGCGGCAGGCTTTGGTCAAGCGGCTGCGGCCGGATCTTGCCATCGTGCCGCTGCGCGGCAACGTCGAGACACGTTTGCGCAAGATCGAAGCCGGCGAGGCCGATGCAACGCTGCTCGCGGTCGCCGGCTTGAAGCGGCTCGGGCTACTCGACGCCGCGGCGGCATTGCTCGACGTCGACGAATTCCTCCCGGCCGTCGGCCAAGGCGCGATCGGCATCGAGACCCGCACTGACGACACCGCGACCCGCGCGCTGGTCGCCAAGATCGACGACGCCGATACCGCGACCGCGGTGACCGCCGAGCGCGCTTTCCTCGCCGTGCTCGACGGCTCCTGCCGCACGCCGATCGGCGGCCACGCGCGGATTAACAACGGCATCATCCGTTTCCACGGCATGATCGTAAAACCCGACGGCAGCGCGGCGTTCGAGGTTTCGCGCGAGGGTTCCCGTGCCCAGGCGGCGGAGCTCGGCGCCGATGCCGGCCGCGAGCTTAAAGCGCGCGGCGGCGCCGATTTCTTCGTGCGGGATTAAAAAAAGTGAGGCTTTTGCTTACGCGCCCCGAGCCCGACGCGCAGCGGACCGCCGCCGCGCTACGCGCGCAAGGCCACGACGTGATCATCGCGCCGCTGCTGCGCATCGCGCCGGTCGCCGATGCGGAAATCGGCGCCGGGCCTTGGGCCGCGATTTTGATCACCAGTTCCAACGCCGCGAGTGCCGTCGTGGCGCACGCGCGCGCCGCGGAATTGCTCGCGCTGCCGGTCTTCGCCGTCGGCGGGCGCAGCGCCGACGCCATGGCCGCGGCCGGCTTCGCCGACGTGACCTCCGCCGATGGCAATGTGAGCGACCTGGCGCGCCTCGTCGCCGCGCGGCTGCACCCGGCAGCCCCGCTCCTATACCTTGCTGGAGAAGACCGCTCCGGCGATCTTGCCGGCGACCTGCGCGCCCGCGGCTTTGCCGTCGAGACCGCGATCATCTATCGCGCCGTCGCCGCCTCAAACCTGCCACCGGCCGCAGCGGAGGCGCTGGCCGGCGGCATCGACGGCGTGCTGCACTTCTCGCGCCGCAGCGCCGAGGTTTTTGTCGATGCGGCGCGGGCCGCAGGCGTGCTCGAAAGCGCGCTGCAAGCTGTCCATTTCTGCCTGTCGACGCGGATCGCGGAGCCGCTGGCCCGGGCCGGCGCCGCCGACATTCGCGTCGCCGAGCGTCCAAACGAAGCCGTATTACTCGCGCTTATTGACGCGGCCTGATCTGTTGCCGCCATCCTTGGCCCGTACTATGCCGTGGCGGCCGGCCTTGCCCGATCGGCCGATCTGGCGGCACACGCCTAAGTTACTGCTTGGGGACTGCATGAGCGAGCCAGACAGCACACCGCTGCGACGACCGCCGACCATCGACCTGACGGCGACGGAAGTCGAAGCGGAAAAGCCCCCTACGGTGCAGGAACCGGCAAAGGATCCGGCCGCCGACAGCGCGGCGTCCGACGGTCCAGCGGGCCAACAAACGGCCGAAGCTGCTCCCGGCCGGCCGCGTTCGCGCATCAAAACGACTGTCGCCGGAACTGCCGCGGGCGTAATTGCGGTCGTGGCGATCGGCGCCGGGCTTTGGTTCGGTGGTTACGTGCCGCCGGGCCTGCTGCCGGCGTCACCAAGTCCGCCGCCGACGGACACCTCGGCGATTGCCGACATCTCGGCGCGGCTGAACAAAATCGAAGGCGCTATTGCGACCCAAAAGCCATCTGCGCCACCGCAGCCCGACCCGGCGCTGGTCTCCCGTCTGGCAGCCGCCGAAGCCGCGACGAAATCGCTCAGCGATTCACTCGCCGCTCTGACGCACCGCGTCGATGACGCTGCGGCGGCGGCGCAAAATGCCCTCGCCCAGGCCAAGAGCGCCTCGACCGCGGCCGACGCGGCGACGAGCGCCGGGCAGTCCGGCGTGACGCGCAGCGATCTCGATGCGCTGGCGGCCCGCATCGCGCCACTCGAAAGCACCGTGAAGACGCTTGCCGATGACATCAAGCACGAGACCGCGACTGCCGACGACCGCGCGGCGCGGCTGGCGGTCGCCGCCGAGGCATTGCGCGCCGTAGTCGAACGGGGCATGCCGTATCAAGCCGAGCTCGCCGCGGTGAAATCGCTCGGCGCCGACTCGAGCGCGACGGCACCGCTTGAAGCTTTCGCCGAAACCGGTGTGCCCAGAGCCGCGGCGCAGGCGCACGAGCTTGCAAGCCTTATGCCGGCCCTGCAGCAGGCGGCCGAGCCGGCGGCGAGCAACAATTCCTTTCTCGGCCGGCTCGAGAACAACGCACGGCGCCTCGTCGAGATCACGCCGGTCGATGCGCCGCCGGGCGACGATCCAGCCTCGGTGGTGACGCGGATCAGCGTCGATGCGGCGCATGCCGACATTGCCGCGGCGCTTGCCGATATCGCCAAATTGCCGGACGCGGCAAAGCCGGTTGTCGCGGCGTGGGTCGAGAAAGCGCAGGCGCGCGATGCCGCCATCGCGGCGAGCCGAAAATTTGCCGCCGACGCGCTCGCGGCGCTCAGCAAGCCGAACCCGCAATGATCCGCATCGTTTTCTTTCTCATTGTCGTCGGAGTGCTGGCACTCGGCGCTGCCTGGCTCGCCGACCGGCCGGGCGACTTGATCGTCACCTGGCAGGGCATTCGCATGAAAACGTCGCCGCTGGTGATGGCTGCGGCGCTGCTGGTCGCGGTGGCGGTGCTGGTCTTCGTCTGGAGCATCGTTCGCGCCATCGTGCGTTCGCCGGCCGTGCTGGCCAGGCGGCGGCGCGAGCGCCGCGGCGCGCGGGCCTACGCGGCGATCTCCGACGGTTTGATCGCGGTCGGCTCGGGCGATATCGACGCCGCACTCAAACTTTCGGCCGATGCCAATCGTCTCGCGCCGGGCGAGCCGCTGACCCTGCTCCTGAGCGCGCAGGCGGCCCAGCTCTCCGGCGACCGCGACGGCGCCGAGCGTGCATTTCGCGCCATGGCAGGCCGCGCCGACACCAAAGCGCTCGGCCTGCATGGCCTGTTCATCGAAGCGCACCGCCGCGACGATCACGAAAGCGCACGCGCCCACGCCGAGGAAGCCGCGGCCACCGCACCGACGCTGGGCTGGGCCGGCCGGGCGGTGTTGGAAGCGCGCTGCAAGGAAGGCGATTGGTCCAGTGCGCTAGCGCTCTTGGAACGCCATCGCGGCGCGCTCGACAAAGCGAGCTACCGCCGCCAGCGCGCGGTGTTGCTGACCGCACGCGCGCTCGCCACCGAGGATTCCGACCGCGACGCCGCCAAGAACGACGCGCTCGAAGCGGTCAAGCTGGCGCCGACTTTGGTGCCGGCGGTGGCGCTGGCCGCCCGGCTCCTCGCCCAAGGCGGCTACTTGCGCAAGGCCAACCGCATCATCGACACCGCCTGGCGCGCCAACCCACATCCGGAATTGGCGCAAAGTTTTGCCGAGCTGCGCTCAGGCGAGTCCGCGCGCGATCGTTTGAAGCGGATCGACGCATTGGCAAAGCGCGCGCCCGGCAATGTCGAGGGGGCGCTCGCCGTCGCCCGCGCCGCCATCGATGCCCGCGAATTCGCCCGCGCCCGCTCAGCGCTGGCGCCGTATCTCGACGCGCCGAGCAAACGCGTCGCGCTGTTGATGGCCGCGCTGGAGCGCGCGGAAGGCGACGAAGGCCGCGCCCGCGAATGGCTGGGGCGCGCGCTGCACGCCGCGCCCGATCCGGCATGGACTGCCGACGGCTACGTCTCCGACCGCTGGCTGCCGCTGTCGCCCGTCACCGGCCGGATCGACGCCTTCGAATGGCGGGTGCCGCTCACCGGAATGACGAGCACGGCGCCTGTGATCGAGTCGGAGCCTGTCTTGGTCGCGCCGGCCAAGCCCACGGCCGAGCCCACCGCGAATGAGCCGCGCGACCGCGACCACGCACTACCTCTTCCGGCGCATGACGCCGCGCCAGCGCCGCTGCAGGCGCAGCCGGCAAGGCCGAAGTCCGACCCAGTGATCCCCCTGGTCCACGCCCCCGACGATCCCGGGCCCGGAGCCGAGATTGTCGAAGAGACCGAACCCGAGCCGGACGCAAAACCCAGCGGCTGGCGGAAAATCTTCGAGTGAATTTTGCCGGGGCGACTTGCCAAAGCACGCGCATAAGTGCACTATATTGCATGAAGTATAATGCACTTATGCGGACGGCTCGTGGTCAATTCGACACCAAATCCGGCTGA
>JBEKKM010000187.1:0-9245 GCA_050010715.1 Xanthobacteraceae bacterium
CAGGACTGGCGCGGCTTGACGATCCGAAGCCGCGACAGGCCGAAATTCGCCATGGCGCGGGCTGCCGCGCCGATATTCTCGCCGAGCTGCGGCTCGACCAGCACGATGACCGGGCCAGGCGACGCGCTGAAGGCTCTGCTCTTATCGGTCCCAGCCCCGGGCATGCAGTGCTCCTCGGCGGGCAAATGCCCTGAAGGCGCAGCCCCTGCCCAAGCCGGCCGCTTGCGTCAAGCGGCAGCGCCGTATCCGGCCGAAACACACGGCGGCTCTCGCCGGAACTTTCGCTTCGTCTCGCTAGGTCACCACCTGCGCCGCTATTTCGCGCAAAAGCCCACCCGCGGCCGCAGATCGCCACACGCGCCGCTTTCCGCCTTCTTACTCTTCCGCCAGCTGCGTTCTGGTCCGCCGGCGGTTATCTCGCACCTGCTGAACAAGGCTTTGACCAGCGGAGTACGGATGCTATAGGGCGCGCGCAGAACTCCCGTCAGTCGAATTCCCGGTTGGCGATGTCCGCGCCGAGAACAATCCATTTGAGGGCCCGGAAGGAACCATTCCACCGCGCCCGCCAATGTTCAGTTTCCGGTCGGCCCATACAAGCACGGCGACCAAAGGTGCAAGCATGCCAGATCTCGAAATCATGTGGACAAAGGTCGATGAAGCCCCGGCGCTCGCGACCTATTCCCTGCTGCCGATCGTCAAAGCCTTCGTGGGCGCAGCGGGTGTGTCCGTGACGTTGAAGGACATCTCGCTGGCCGGTCGCATCCTCGCCATTTTCCCCGACAAGCTCACCCCTGCGCAACGAATTAACGACGAACTCACCGAACTCGGCGAGCTTACGCTGAGGCCCGAGGCCAACATCATCAAGCTGCCCAACATCTCCGCCTCGATCCCGCAGCTCAAGGCCGCGATCAAGGAACTGCAAGGCAAGGGCTACAGCGTTCCGGACTATCCGGACAACGCCGCGACGGAAGCCGAGAAGGACATCAAGTCTCGCTATGCCAAGGTGTTCGGCAGCGTCGTCAACCCGGTATTGCGCGAGGGCAATTCAGACCGCCGCGCGGCCGGCGCGGTCAAGCAATACGCCCGCAACAATCCGCACAAGATGGGCGCCTGGAGTTCTAACTCCAAATCGCATGTGGCGTACATGTCGGGCGGCGATTACTACGGCTCGGAAATCGCGACCACCGTCGCGTCGGCGACCAACGCCCGCATCGAACTTGTCGGCGCCGACGGCGCCGTCACGGTGCTGAAGTCGAAGACGCCGCTTGCGGCCGGCGAAATCATCGATGCGGCGGTGATGAGCCGCAAGGCGCTGCGCGCCTTCTTTGCCGAGCAGATCGAAGCCGCAAAGAAGGAAGGCGCGCTGTTCTCACTGCAGGTGAAGGCGACCATGATGAAGATCGCCGATCCCATCGTGTTCGGCCACGCCGTTTCCGTCTTCTTCGCCGATGTGATCGAGAAGCACGCCGCCACGCTGAAGCGTCTCGGCGTCAATCTCAACAACGGCTTCGGCGATCTGCTGACGAAGATCGAAACGCTGCCGGCGGCCGAGAAAGAAGCGATCAAGGCCGACATCGCGGCCGAGTACGCAAAACGGCCGGGCCTCGCCATGGTTGATTCCGGCAAGGGCATCACCGGCCTGCACGTGCCCAGCGACGTGATCATCGACGCTTCGATGCCGGCGATGATCCGCGAATCCGGCCGCATGTGGGGCGCCGACGGCAAGCTGCACGACGTCATCGCCGCGATCCCGGACCGCAGCTACGCGACGATGTATCAGGCGGTCATCGAGGACTGTAAGGCGCACGGCGCGTTCGACCCCAAGACCATGGGCTCGGTTCCGAACGTGGGGTTGATGGCGCAGCAGGCCGAGGAATACGGCTCGCACGACAAGACGTTCGAAGTTCCCACGAACGGAACGGTCCGCGTCGTCGCCGATGACGGCAAGGTGCTGCTGGAGCGTCCGGTCGAGACCGGCGACATCTTCCGCATGTGCGAACTCAGGGACGCGCCGATCCAGGACTGGGTCAAGCTCGGCGTGCGCCGCGCGCGCCTCACCAACACCCCGGCGGTGTTCTGGCTCGACGCCAAGCGCGCGCACGACGCTCAGGTGATCGCCAAAGTCGAGAAGTACCTGAAGGCTCAAGACACCGCGGGGCTCGACATCCGCATTCTGGCACCGGTCGAAGCGATCAAGTTTTCGCTCGAACGCATCCGCAAGGGGCAGGACACGATCTCCGTCACCGGCAACGTGCTGCGTGATTACCTGACCGACCTGTTTCCAATCATGGAGCTCGGCACCTCGGCCAAGATGCTATCGATCGTTCCGCTGTTGGCGGGCGGCGGTCTTTTCGAGACCGGTGCCGGCGGCTCGGCGCCCAAGCACGTGCAGCAGTTCCAAGAGGAAGGCTATCTCCGCTGGGATTCGCTCGGCGAATTCCTGGCGCTCGGCGCGTCACTCGAACATCTGGCGCAGACCTACAAAAACGCCAAGGCGCAGGTTCTCGCCGAGACGCTCGATGAGGCCATCGGCAAGATCCTCGAGTTCAACCGCTCTCCTGCGCGCAAGGTCGGCGAACTCGATAATCGCGGCACCCATTTCTACCTCGCCCTGTACTGGGCTCAGGCGCTGGCCGCGCAGACCAAGGACGCGCAGTTGCAGGCCCGCTTCAAACCGCTGGCCGAGACGCTCGCCAAGAACGAGGCCAAGATCAATGGCGAACTGATCGGCGCGCAAGGCAAGCCGGCCGACACCGGCGGCTACTACCTGCCCGATTCCGCCAAGGCATCGGCCGCGATGCGGCCGAGCGCCACGCTGAACGCCGCGCTCGCCGCGCTCTGACGCCGAACCCGCAACCGACCGCGCTCCAACGGGATCAAATCTTTATGGCGAAAATCAAGGTCACCAATCCCGTCGTCGAGATGGACGGCGACGAGATGACCCGCATCATCTGGAAGGACATCAAGGACAAACTCATTCATCCTTATCTCGACATCAACCTGATGTATTTCGATCTCAGCATGGAGAAGCGCGACGAGACCCGCGACCAGATCACCATCGATGCCGCCGAAGCGACCAAGAAGGTCGGCGTCGCGGTGAAATGCGCAACCATCACGCCGGACGAGGCGCGAGTGAAGGAATTCCATCTGCACGAAATGTACCGCTCGCCGAACGGCACCATCCGCAACATTCTGGGCGGCGTCATCTTCCGCGAGCCGATCATCTGCAAGAATGTGCCGCGCCTCGTTCCGGGCTGGACTAAGCCGATCATCATCGGCCGCCACGCCTTCGGCGACCAATACCGCGCCACCGACTTCAAGGTGCCGGGCAAGGGCAAGCTTTATCTCACCTTCGTCGGCGACGATGGCCAGGAGATCAAGCGCGAGGTGTTCCAGTTCCCCGGCTCGGGCGTCGCCATGGCGATGTACAATCTCGACCAGTCGATCGCCGATTTCGCCCGCGCTTCGATGAACTTTGCTTATAACCGCGGCTATCCGCTTTATCTGTCGACCAAGAACACCATCGTCAAAGTCTATGACGGCCGTTTCAAGGACATTTTCCAGGACATTTTCGACGAGGAGTTCAAGGACAAGTTCGCCGAAAAGAAAATCACCTACGAGCACCGCCTGATCGACGACATGGTGGCGGCGGCGTTGAAATGGTCGGGCGGCTACGTCTGGGCGTGCAAGAACTACGACGGCGACGTGCAGTCCGACACCGTGGCGCAGGGCTACGGCTCGCTCGGCTTGATGACCTCGGTGCTCACTACTCCCGATGGAAAAGTGGTCGAGGCCGAGGCCGCCCACGGCACGGTGACGCGGCACTACCGCGAGTACCAGAAGGGCCGCGAAACCTCGACCAATTCCATCGCCTCGATCTTCGCCTGGACGCGCGGCCTCGCCCACCGCGCCAAGCTCGACAACAATGCCGAGCTGGCGAAATTCGCCGCCACCCTGGAAAAGGTGACCGTCGGCACGGTGGAATCCGGCTTCATGACCAAGGACCTCGCGCTCCTCGTCGGTCCAGACCAGAAGTGGCTTTCGACCGGCGGCTTCCTCGACAAGGTGGATGCCAACCTCAAGGCCGCGATGGCGTAAATCGGGGTGCGGCGAAGTTCCACGTGGATTGGCGACCGGCGCGCCAAGGCCTATGTATCGGCTATGGTAAAGTCGAACATGGCAGCCCCGAAAGCCAGGCTGAGTATATTGGGTATCGTCGCCATCGTCGCACCGCTGTTTGCTATACTGGGCGCGGCGATGTGGTTTGCGGCGCGCGCCTGGATTTCGGTCGCCGGCCCGCCGATGCCGCCAGCCGGCTATATCGCCATGACGCTCGGCATCGTGTTCTCGGTCGTGATCGGATGCGGGCTGATGGCGCTGGTGTTCTACTCGAGTCGCCACGGCTACGACGAACCGCCCCAAGCCGACCGCGACTAAGCGGGCATTGACAGCAAAGAGGACCAGGATCCGATGACCAAAACCATTCGCCTGCAAAGCGACAGCAACGCCCACGACCGGCCCTGGCGGGTCGCCGTCGAGCAGGGCTTTTTTGCCGCCGAGGGACTGAACGTCGAATATCACGAGGACAATCCCAAGGGCGCCGCGGGCCGGGTCGAGGATTTCTCCCAGCGCTGGAAGGAATCGCAGCTGCAGAAGGGCGCGCTCGAGGTCTATCCGGTGTGCGAATGGGGCGCGATCGAGCGGGTGCAGGCGCTCGGCGGCGGCAAGATCATCGGGCTCGACACCACGGTGCGCACCGGTGCACTGATGGTGGCCAAGGATTCCAAGATTCAATCGCCCGCCGAATTGCGCAACGTGCCGATCGCGGTCACCTGGCATGCCGGCACGTTCTATGCCGCAATCGAAGTGCTGGAAGCGGCCGGCGTGCCGTTCGACGAGATCACGCTGGTGCACGCCAACGACCGGCTCGAAGCGCTGCTCGGCGGCACCACCCAGGCCGCCGCCCTGATGGAGCCGCTGGTGAGCCGCGCGCTCGCCGCCGGCGCGCGCAAGATCGCCGACCTGCGCTGGCGCGGCGGTATCGTCGCCGGCAACGACGTCGACGAGGAAACGGCCGCAAAGCTGCGCCGCGCGCTCAACCGCGCCATCGTCTGGCTGCGCGAGAACGAAGACCGCTCGCGAGCGGAGGTGCTGCGCGATCTCGAGCCTGGGCAGCGCGCGAACGGCCTGATGCCGGAACTGGTCGGCGTCAAAACCTACCGCCCCGAGGAGTTCCAGGAAAAAGTCGACTGGATGCTCGACCGCGGTTTTCTCAAGGACGCGCCCGACTATGCCGAGGTGGTGCGCAGCAAATAGCGCCATAATCGCCGTGCGCTGAAAACACGCTCATAAATTCCTTGTAAATTTCCGGCGTAATCCAGCCTGCCGTTAACGATTGCGGCTCCTGCGATTACGAAAATTTGTTCGCCTTTGCGTACCGCGCAGGGCGCTGATACCGGAAAACGATGGCCGCCAACGCGGCAGCGGCCTATTGTCCGGCCAAGGGTAGACTCAATCGCTTTTGGACGACGCTTTAGGGTGCGAATAAATCTCAGGCCTTCGGTGTTGCGGCGCGAAGCGCGCGGCGTCTTGATCGCGCTGGTTTTGGTCGCGGTGACGACCGCAGTGCTTTTCTTCTTGCGGCACTATTTCGGCATCCTGCGCGGCGCAGTGCTTTACCTCCTGCCGGTGATGATCGCCGGCTATCAGCTCGGCATGATTCCAGCGCTGGTCACCGCGATCGCCGGCGTGATCCTGTCCGGGTATCTGTATTTTGCCCCGCTTTACAGCTTCCAGGTCGCCTCGCCCCAGGAAGCGCTCAATCTCATGCTGTTCATGGTCGTGGCAGTGGTGGTGTCTCACCTCTCCAGCCAAGCCAAGCAGCACATCCTGCTCGCGCAAAAGCGCGAGCGTGAGGTGAGCGATCTCTATGCGTTCTCGCGCCGCCTCGCCATGGCGCCGAGCGCGGCCGAGATTTTCGTCGCCATCCAAAACCATCTCGCCCATCTGGTGCAGCGCAAGGTGGTGCTGCTTGGCATCGCCGACACCGGCGACGGCGACGACGTGCCGGAGAGCGTGCGCGCCGCGGTGACGCGGGTCGAGCATGATGAAGGACTCGAGCGCACCGTCGACGACGGCAAGGGCAATATCTGGCTCATCCGCCGGGTGTCGCCGAAGACGACCGATTTCGGCCTGGTCGCCGTCGATCTCGGTAATGTCTCGGGCCAGCCGCTGGCCGACATGCGCCAGCGCATCGACGACGCGCTGGCCGACGCCGCAGCGACGCTTGAGCGGCTCGACGTCGCGCGCGCACTCAACGAGGCCAAGATGCGCTCCGAGACCGAGCTGTTGCGCGAAGCGCTGATCGGCTCGGTGTCGCACGAATTGCGCACGCCGCTGGCCTCGATCCTCGGCGCCGCCACCATCCTGCACAACGCGCCGGCGCTGGCCGGGGATTCGCGGCTGTTGGCTTTGACCGGTGTGGTGCGCGACGAAGCCGAGCGCCTCAACATCGATATCCAGAACCTGCTCGATGCCACCACCATCAGCCGCCAGCAGGTACGGCCGAAATTGCAGTGGGTCGAGCCGGTGGACATCGTCAACGCCGCATTCGAGCACCGCCGCCGTCGCCTGAGCGGCTATCCGGTGACGTTCGATCTTCATGCCAATCTGCCGATCGTCCATGTCGATCCGGCCCAAGTCGAGCAGGCGCTGGTGCAGATCATCGACAATGCCGCGAAATATTCGCCGGCCGGCTCGCCGATCCGCGTCGCCGCCCATCCCAACGGCCAGACCGTGATGCTCTCGGTCCACGATGCCGGCTCCGGGCTGACGGCTGACGAAAGACGCCAGGTCGGCGGCCGTTTCTTCCGCGGGCCGCGTCATAAGGTGACCACGTCCGGCTCAGGTCTCGGGCTGTGGATCGCCAATGCCTTCGTCACCGCCAACGGCGGCAAAGTCGAGGTCGAAAGCGACGGCGCCGACCGCGGCACCACGGTCACCATCCATTTGCCGATGTCGCCCGAGGCCGAACCATTGGAGACCACCATCGATGAGTGAAACGCCTGCTTCCGTCCTCGTCGTCGACGACGAGATCCAGATCCGGCGCTTCCTGCGCACCGGCTTCGAGCTCGACGGCTTCATGGTGCACGAGGCCGAGACCGGCGCCGAAGCGTTGCGCGCGGCGACGCTGCAGCCGTCCGATCTGGTGATTCTCGATCTCGGCCTGCCTGACATGGACGGCGCCGACGTGCTGGAGCGGTTGCGGTCGTGGTCGAGCGTGCCGCTGATCGTGTTGTCGGTGCGCGGCAGCGAAAACGAGAAAGTGCGGCTCCTGGAGGCCGGCGCCGACGACTACGTGGTCAAGCCGTTCGGCATGGCCGAGCTTTTGGCGCGGGCGCACTCGGCGATGCGGCGCCAGTTGCGCGCCTCGCGCGGCGAGCCGGTGATGAAATTCGGCCCGCTGTCGATCGATTTCGCCGCCCGCGCCGTGTTCATCAACGACCGGCGCGTCACGCTGACGCCGAAGGAATACCGGCTGCTGCAGATTCTCGCCCAGCACTCTGGCAACGTGGTCACCCACCAGTTCCTGCTGCGCGAGGTCTGGGGCAACGAGCACATCGACGATACCCATTACCTGCGCATTTTCGTGCGCAAGCTGCGGCGCAAGATCGAGGCCGACCCGACCCAGCCCACCATCCTGCTCACCGAACTTGGCGTCGGCTATCGCCTGGTTTCGGCCGACGGCTCGTCTGCGACCCAACCGGCCCAGGCCGGCGTGCAATAAACATCCCTCCCAGCCGCTTCAGCCGGCCGATCACGGCTGGCAATAGCGCCACATCGCCGCAAATTAGGCTTAAGGTTTAAAACAAACTGAATCTCGTATCATCTTGCCATATATAGCATTTTTCGGGCAGTCGCGGTTTTGCGGCCGGCATTAAAGCATTTTTGTGATGCCGATCAACTCGATTGGAACCTTTGTCCGTTAGAACGACTTTGCGTTTCGGAGCGACAAAGGGGAAGCGGGGATAAAACCCAGAACTTGCGTACCCATCGCTTAACGATCGCCAGTAAGCGGGTTCAACCGCGTCAAGACAGAACAGGGATGGCTGCCATGACCAACTTCAAGACCTTCGGCCGGGGAGCTCTTTTCGCACTCGTGGCCGCATCCGCGACCGTCGCCACCACCTCCAGCTACGCCGTGCCGGGCTACGATGGCCTGTGGAGCGTGTCGATCGTCACCGAGAAAGGCACCTGCGACCGCGGCTATCGCTATCCGATCCGCATTTCCAACGGCGTGCTGGCCAATGCCGGCGACGTCGCCGTGAATATTGCCGGCAAGGTCATGCCGACAGGCGCCGTCACCGTGATGGTCAGCGCCGCCGGCAAGAACGCCAACGGCACCGGCCGGCTCTCCGGCAATCTCGGCGAAGGCTCCTGGAGCGGCGGCGACTGCTCGGGCACCTGGACCGCGGAACGCCGCCCGTCCTAGATTTTTCTTCCATCGGCTGTCTGAAAACGTAAGTCCCGGGCGCGGCCGCGCCCGGGACTTGTTTTTTCGATTAAGCCCAACGGATTTTGCGAGAAAAAGTTAGGAGCGGGGGTCAGAAAGCTTACGCGATACAAGAAGCCTACGCAGTACTCGGCGACCCCCGTCCCTGCCCGCCCTCAGATGGAGGGCGGGACTATGCGGATTGGATATGCGCTTCGTGATTGCGCGCTTAGCCTTCCGCCGCGTCATCGTCCTCGGCGGCTTCGGCTTGCTCACCGGCCAGAATCTTCTCGGCGATGATGCCGGAATTCTGCCGGATCGCCGCTTCGATCTTGTCGGCGATGTCGGGATTGGCCTTGAGGAACGATTTCGCGTTCTCGCGGCCCTGGCCGATGCGCTGGCTGTCGTAGGAGAACCAAGCGCCGGATTTTTCCACGACGCCGGCCTTGACGCCGAGATCGATCAATTCGCCGGTCTTGGAAACGCCCTCGCCGTACATGATGTCGAATTCGACCTGCTTGAACGGCGGCGCCAGCTTGTTCTTGACCACTTTGACGCGGGTCTGGTTGCCGACCACCTCGTCGCGCTCCTTGATGGCGCCGATGCGGCGGATGTCGAGGCGGACCGAGGCATAGAATTTCAGCGCATGGCCGCCGGTGGTGGTTTCCGGCGAGCCGTACATGACGCCGATCTTCATGCGGATCTGGTTGATGAAGATCACCATCGTATTGGAGCGGTTGATCGAGGCGGTGAG
>JBEKKM010000188.1:0-9192 GCA_050010715.1 Xanthobacteraceae bacterium
AGGGCGGCGCGGCGGGCCGGATCAAGAAGCGGGCGCGGCCGGCGTTCCACCGCCGCCGGCGGCCCGCAAGGAGCTGTTGGATGCCGTCAGGGCACATTCTCGTCGCCGACGACGACGCGGCGATCAGGACCGTTCTCAATCAGGCGCTGTCGCGCGCCGGCTACGAAGTGCGCTCGACCGGCACCGTTGCCGGCCTGTGGCGCTGGGTCGCCGCCGGCGAGGGCGACCTCGTCATCACCGACGTGGTGATGCCCGACGACAATGCGTTCGAGCTGCTGCCGCGCATCAAGCGCATGCGGCCGGATCTGCCGATCATCGTCATGAGCGCGCAGAACACCTTCATGACCGCGATCAAGGCGTCCGAGCGCGGGGCCTACGAATACCTGCCCAAGCCGTTCGACCTGAAGGAGCTGGTGTCGATCGTCGGCCGGGCCCTGGCGCAGCCGAAACGCGCGCGCGAAGCCGGCGCGGAAACGGCGGCGGCCGAGTCGATGCCGCTGGTTGGCCGCTCGCCGGCGATGCAGGACATTTTCCGCTCGCTGGCGCGGCTGATGCAGACCGACCTGACGGTGATGATTTCCGGCGAGTCGGGCACCGGCAAGGAACTCGTCGCGCGCGCGCTGCACGATTACGGCAAGCGCAAGACCGGGCCGTTCGTCGCCATCAACATGGCGGCGATCCCGCGCGACCTGATCGAGAGCGAGCTGTTCGGCCATGAGAAGGGCGCCTTCACCGGCGCCAACGCGCGCTCGGCGGGCCGCTTCGAGCAGGCCGAGGGCGGCACGCTGTTCCTCGACGAGATCGGCGACATGCCGATGGAGGCGCAGACGCGGCTATTGCGCGTGCTGCAGCAGGGCGAATACACCACGGTCGGCGGCCGCACTCCGATCAAGACCGACGTGCGCATCATCGCCGCGACCAACAAGGATTTGCGCCAGCTCATCCAGCAGGGTCTGTTCCGCGAGGACTTGTTTTTCCGCCTTAACGTGGTGCCGCTTCGGTTGCCGCCGCTGCGTGAACGCACCGAAGATATCCCGGATCTGATCCGGCACTTTTTCACAGTCGTCGAGCGCGAAGGACTGCCGCCGAAGCAGATCGACCAGGCCGCGCTCGACCGCCTGAAGAAGCATCGCTGGCCGGGCAATGTGCGCGAACTGGAAAATCTGGCGCGGCGGTTGGCCGCGCTTTATCCGCAGGAGACCATCACCACGGCGGTGATCGAATCCGAGCTTGCGCAGCCGACGCTGACGGCGCCTGGGGAAACCAACCGCACCGAAGACAATCTCTCGGCCGCGGTCGAGCGCTATCTGGCGCAATATTTCTCGGGCTTCGACGACGGTCTGCCGCCGCCGGGCCTCTACCACCGCATCCTTCGCGAGGTCGAAGGCCCGTTATTGTCGGCGGCGCTGGCGGCAACCCGCGGCAACCAAATCCGCGCCGCCGACCTGCTCGGCGTCAACCGCAACACGCTGCGCAAGAAAATCCGCGACCTCGAAATCCAGGTTTATCGCACCAGCGGTACCTGACGCCGTCGTCGGCAGGTCAGGAACCTCGCGGTCTATAGGGCTGCGGCAAAATATTACGCCCCCGAATTGTCGCAATCGGGCAACATTGTTGTATAAAAGCATCACCAGGGACGAAAGGGTGGGGCCCCAGATCGTCTCCTTTTACACTTTAAAGTTCCGGGTTCCCAGCGAAGCGTCCAATGACGACAGTCGAACAGGTCGCTCCCGTCGACCCGGCTGCGACGGCACCGATGCCGATCGCTTCCCGGCTGATCGGGGCGATAGCGGTCGGCCTCGCACTGCTCTCGGCCACCGCCACCTTCCTGGTGCTTGCCGGACTGACGCCGATCGACCCGGTGCAAAGCGTTGTCGTGACGCTGCTTGCGGTCAATGCCGGGACCGGCGTCCTCTTGCTCGCCATCATTGGGCTCGAGGTTTGGGTCGTGATCCAGGCCCGCCGCCGGGGACATGCCGGATCGCGCTTGCATGTGCAGATCGTCAGCCTGTTCGCCGTCATCGCCGCGGTTCCGACCGTGCTGGTCGCTGTGGTGGCTTCGACGACGCTCGATCGCGGCCTCGATCGCTATTTCTCCTCGAGCACGCGCGCCATCATCAAGGCTTCGGATTTCGTCGCCAACGCTTATGTCGGTGAACGTCTCCAGGCCATGCACGGCGAAGTCTCGGCGATGGCCTACGAGCTTGCCCGCGCCAAACCGCTGTTCGATCAGGACCGCGACAAGTTCCACAAATTCCTGACTCAGCAAGCCGCTGGGCGCGGTCTCTCCGCCGTCTTCATCTTCACGCCGGACGGTCAGATCGTCGACCACGCCGACATCCCCATCGCTAAACAACCCGTGCTGCCGAAAGCAGACGCGCTCAGCAAGATCACGGAAACCGAGGCGGAGATCGGGCTCATCCCGGAAGGTGTCGACGGCACCATCAAGCTCTACGGCTACGACAATATGTATCTCTACGTCGTCGGCCTGCTCGACCCGCAAGTCATCCAGCAATTGAGCGCGACCCGGCAAAGCGTCGCCCAATATGCCGATCTGGAACTGCACAAAGTCGGTATTCAGATCGCGTTCGCGCTGATGTTCGGCATCATCGCGCTCATCGTGCTGCTGTCGTCGGCCTGGATCGGGCTCGATTTCGCCAATCGCCTGGTCGCTCCGATCCGCCGCCTGATCGGAGCCGCCAACGTGGTTTCGACGGGCAACCTGCAAGTCCAGGTCCCGATCCAGGGTTCGGGCGGCGACCTCGCTCGCCTCGGCGAGACTTTCAACAAGATGACCCATGAGCTGCGCACCCAGCACGAGGACATCGTGCGCGCGCGCGACTTGATCGACAGCCGGCGTCGCTTCACCGAGGCCGTGCTGGCCGGCGCCAGTGCCGGCGTCATCGGCGTCAATGCCGACGGCAAGGTCACCATCCTCAACCGCTCGGCGGAGCGCCTGACCGGGCGCACCGAGAGCGAAGCGCTGGGCCGGCCGCTGATCGAAATCGCGCCCGAGCTCGCCGAGATTTTTCAATCCACCCGCAATGGCAATCAGCGTCTGGTGCAGCGCCAGGTCGCGGTCTCACGCGACGGCCAGGAACGTAATTTCTCGGTGCGCGTGACCAGCGAACAGGCGCAAGACGCCGAGCACGGCTACGTCATCACCATCGACGACATCACCGAGCTCGTGCTCGCGCAACGCACCTCGGCTTGGGCCGACATCGCCCGCCGCATCGCCCACGAGATCAAAAATCCGCTGACCCCGATCCAATTGTCGGCGGAGCGGCTGCGCCGCAAATACAGCAAGGTGATTGCCGCGGATGACACGGTGTTCGACCAATGCACCGACACCATCGTGCGCCAGGTCGACGACATCAAACGCATGGTCGATGAGTTCTCGCGCTTTGCCCGCATGCCGAAGCCGGTCATGACCGACGAGGATGTTGCCGATACCGTGCGTCAGGCCGTATTCCTGCTCCGCGTCGCCCATCCCGACATCGACTTCGAGGTCGATTTGCCGGCCGACGTGATTCCGGCCCGCTTCGATCGGCGGCTGATCTCGCAGGCGCTCACCAACATCGTCAAGAACGCCACCGAAGCGATCGGCGCGGTGCCGCCGGACAAGCTCGGCCGCGGCCGCATCGTTGTCAGCGCGCGGCGCGAGGGTAAAGACATCATCATCGACGTCATCGACAACGGCATCGGCCTGCCCAAGGAAAACCGGGCGCGCCTGCTCGAGCCCTATGTGACGACGCGGGAGAAGGGCACCGGGCTTGGGCTGGCCATCGTCGGCCGCATTCTGGAAGAACATGGCGGGCGCATCGAGTTGCGCGACGCCGCCGAAAAAATTCCGGGCGCCCGCGGCGCCTGGATGCAACTGCGCTTTGCGGCGGAATCTGTTGCCGCCGCGGAGCCGGTCGAACCGCAGCAAGCGGTCGTGTGACAACAACAGGTAGGGCAGGGCGACTCAAATGGCATCCGATATCCTCATCGTCGACGACGAGGCTGATATCCGCGAGCTGGTCGCGGGCATCCTCCAGGACGAAGGCCACGGCGCCCGCACGGCGCGTGACAGCGACGACGCGCTGGCGGCCGTGGTAGCGCGGCGGCCCAATCTGGTGTTCCTCGACATTTGGCTGCAGGGCAGCCGTCTCGACGGGCTGCAGTTGCTCGACACGCTCAAGCAGGAGCATCCCGAACTGCCGATCGTGATGATCTCCGGCCACGGCAATATCGAGACCGCGGTTTCGGCGATCAAGCGCGGCGCCTACGACTTCATCGAGAAACCGTTCAAGGCCGACCGGCTGCTGCTGGTCGCCGATCGCGCGCTGGAGAATTCCCGACTAAAGCGCGAGGTGCGCGACCTCAAGCAACATGCGCCGATGGCGACTGCTTTGGTCGGCCATTCGCCGGCCGCCAATCAGTTGCGCCAGACCGTGGAGAAAGTGGCGCCGACCAACAGCCGCATCCTGATCATCGGGCCTTCGGGCGCCGGCAAGGAGCTTGCCGCGCGCACCATCCACAGCCATTCGGCGCGCACCGACGGGCCGTTCGTGGTGATCAATGCGGCCGCGATCACGCCGGAGCACATGGAAGTCGAATTGTTCGGCGTCGAGGGCGGCCTTAACGGCAGCCACAGCCGCAAAGTCGGCGCGCTCGAGGAAGCCCATGGCGGCACGCTGTTCATCGACGAAATTGCCGACATGCCGCGCGAGACCCAGAGCAAGATCCTTCGCGTGCTGGTCGATCAGACCTTCCAGCGTGTCGGCGGCGCCACCAAGGTCACGGTCGATGTGCGCATCGTGTCGTCGACCAGCCGCAACATCGAAGCCGAGATCACGGCCGGCAAATTCCGCGAGGACCTTTATCACCGCCTGTCGGTGGTGCCGATCCGCGTGCCGGGGCTCGCCGAACGGCGCGAGGATATTCCGGAGCTGGTCGAATATTTCATGACCCAGATTTCGCAGACCACCGGCTTGCCCAAGCGCAAGGTCGGCGCCGACGCGCTCGCCGTGCTGCAATCGCACGACTGGCCGGGCAATGTGCGGCAACTGCGCAACAACGTCGAGCGGCTGATGATTCTTGCCGGCGGCGATCTCGACGCGGTGATCACCGCGTCGATGCTGCCGCAGGACGTCGGCTCGATGATTCCGGCCATGCCGAACGGCAGTGGCGGCGAGCATCTCATGAGCCTGGCGCTACGCGAGGCTCGCGAAGTGTTCGAGCGCGAATATCTGCTCGCCCAGATCAACCGCTTCGGCGGCAACATTTCGCGCACCGCCGAGTTCGTCGGCATGGAGCGCTCGGCGCTGCATCGGAAGCTCAAAGCACTTGGGATCGATTGAGGAACAGATGACGGACGACAGACGACAGAGGACAGATAAAGAATATTGCTATTTGCTCTCTCATCTGTCGTCCGTCGTCTGTCCTCCGTTGTCCATCTCCTGATGTCCCGTAACGCCTACGTCAACGGCCGTTACCTGCCGTTCCGCGACGCAAAAGTCCATGTCGAGGACCGCGGCTATCAGTTCGCCGACGGCGTCTATGAAGTCTGCGAGGTGCGCGGCGGCCGGCTGATCGATGAGCGCCGCCACATCGCGCGGCTGCAACGCTCGCTTGGCGAATTGCGCATCCCGATGCCGATGTCGGTCAAGGCGCTCGGCGTCGTGCTCCGCGAAGTGGTGGCGAAGAACCGGCTTCGCTATGGCCTCGTTTATCTGCAGATCACCCGGGGCGTGGCGCGGCGCGACCACGCTTTCCCGTCGCCGGCGGTGGCGCCGAGCATGGTGGTGACGGCGCGAACGCTGAATATCAAGCGCAACGAGGCGCTAGCCGCCACCGGCATCGCCGTGATCAGCGTGCCGGACAACCGCTGGGGCCGCGTCGATATCAAGACCGTCGGCTTGCTGCCGAACGTTTTGGCGCGGCAGGCGGCCATCGAGCAGGGCGCCCGTGATGCCTGGTTTGTCGACAAAGACGGTGTCGTCATGGAAGCGTCCTCCGCCAATGCCTGGATCGTCACGGCTGAGGGCACATTGGTCACGCGGCACGTCGATCATGCCATCCTGCGCGGCATCACGCGCACGGTGGTGTTCGACGCGGTCAAAGGGCAGGGACTTTCGATCGAGGAACGCGCGTTCACGCTGCAAGAGGCCTTTGCCGCGCGCGAGGCCTTCATCACCTCGGCGACCCAGCTGGTGCTGCCGGTGGTCAAGATCGACGGCCGCAGCATCGGCGACGGCAAGCCGGGCCCGGTCGCGAGCGCGCTGCGGCGCGAGTTTTATCGCTATGCCGAGACCGGATAAGGCAATCGCAACAAGGCGCTAGGCCGCGTGAGCATTGACAATGCGCGGCCTCGCCTTACGTCCATATTACCAGACTGGGCTTGCATCGCCTGCCGTCGCGCCTTCTAATGGTTCTACCCTTCGGGTCCGTCCGGCCCGGAAGATCGGCGGGACGAGGCCACAAAGGTGTGAAAAGAAAAGACCCGTGGGACAGGGGCCCGCGGTACAAAAACGGAAACAACGGCCATGGCAGCCGACCGCGCACAAAACTTACAAGACACCTTCCTCAACCACGTCCGCAAAGCCAAAATTCCGCTCACCATCTTCCTGGTGAACGGCGTCAAGCTGCAGGGCGTGGTGACTTGGTTCGATAATTTCTGCGTGCTGCTGCGTCGCGATGGGCATTCGCAGCTGGTCTACAAGCACGCCATTTCGACCATCATGCCCGGTCATCCGGTCCAGCTTTTCGAAGGCGCCGAGGAAGCGCCGGCCGGGGATAAGGACTGATTGCAGCCGCGCCGCCGCGACAAAGGCGCTGACCGGCTGAGTCCCACGGGCTCGGCGACCGGCCGCGCGCTCGTCATCGAGCCGGTGCTGCGGCGCGCCGCGGCGCATGCGGCTGCCTCCGAGCGCACATCCGCGGCCAAGCTCGATGAGGCTTCTGGCCTCGCCCGCGCCATCGATCTCGACGTCGCGCAAGCCGGCATCGTGATGCTGCGCGCGCTGCATCCGGCCACCTATCTCAGCAAGGGCAAGGTCGAGGAGATCGCGGGCCTGGTCAAAACTTTCGAGGCCGGCATCGTGGTGATGGATTGCGCGCTGTCGCCGGTGCAGCAGCGCAATCTGGAAAAGGCCTGGAATGCCAAGGTCATCGATCGCACCGGGCTGATCTTGGAGATTTTCGGCCGGCGTGCGCGCACCCGCGAGGGCGCGCTGCAGGTCGAGCATGCGCATCTGACTTATCAAAAGGGGCGACTGGTACGCACTTGGACCCATCTGGAGCGCCAACGCGGCGGCTATGGCTTTCTCGGCGGCCCCGGCGAGACCCAGCTCGAGGCCGACCGCCGCCTGATCGACGAGCGTCTCGCCAAGATCGAGACCGAGCTCGAAAAGGTCAAACGCACCCGCTCGCTGCATCGCGACAGCCGAAAGCGCGTGCCGTATCCGATCGTCGCCCTGGTCGGCTACACCAATGCCGGCAAGTCGACGCTGTTCAACCGCATGACGCGCGCCAACGTGCTATCCGCCGACATGCTGTTCGCGACGCTGGATCCAACCTTGCGCGCGGTCGATCTGCCGCACGGTTCGCGCATCATCCTGTCCGACACGGTCGGCTTCATTTCCGATCTGCCGACCATGCTGGTCGCCGCGTTCCGCGCCACACTCGAAGAAGTGATCGAAGCCGACGTGATCCTGCACGTGCGCGACGTCGCCCACGAGGATGCCGAGGCACAATTGGCAGACGTCGAGAAAATCCTACGCCAGCTCGGCATCGATCCACTCAACAATCCGAACGACAAGCAGACGCTGATCGAAGTGTGGAACAAGATCGATCGGCTCGACGCCGACGAACGGGCGCGGCTGCAAAATATCGCCGAGCGCCGGCCACCCGAGCAAACACCGGCGCTGGTTTCGGCGATTACGGGGGAGGGGCTCGACGCCCTTGCCGCCGCAATCGAAGACCGGCTCGGCGCCGGCCGGGTGCTGATCGAGCTGCAAATCGATCCGGCCGACGGCGCCGGCGTGAGCTGGCTGCATCGCCACACCGAGGTGCTTCACAAGGCGATGGACGAAAACTCCGGCCGCCTCGCCATGACGGTGCGCGCCGCGCCGGATCGCGCCGAGGCCGTGCGGGCAAAATTTGCCCGCGCCGGACATTGAAAATTCATGCGTGAAGGGACAGTGCCATGACGACGCGTAGAAAACTCATTGCCGGGGTCGCGGCTACGGCATTCGCCAGTGCATGCGGCCGGGCGCACGCCCAAGCGCCGGTGCAAATCCGCATTTCGACCGCCGCGCCGCCGTCGGATTTCCTCGCCAAGGCGCTCGAACAACTCAAGGCGGATGTGGACGCCGCGTCCGTCGGTCTCGATGTCAGCGTGCATCCGGCGTCCACCCTATTCAAGCAGGGCACCGAGGTCCCCGCACTGCAGCGCGGCAATCTCGAAATGAGCACGATGACGAGTTTCGAAGTGGCGCAGCAGATTCCCGAGCTCGGTTATTTCAACCGCGGCTATCTGCTGCGCGACTACGACCAGCTGTTCCGCGTCTTCGACGGCGCGATCGGCGAGGATTTCCGCAAAATCGTTGCGGAGAAAATGGGCATCGTCATTCTTGCGACCCACTATCTCGGCACGCGCCAGGTCAGCCTGCGGCAGAAACGCGCCGTCAGGTCGCCGGCCGATCTCGCCGGCATCAAGATGCGCATGCCGGCCGGGCCGGAATGGTTGCTGCTCGGCCGCACCCTTGGCGTCACGCCGGTGCCGCTGGGCATGCCCGAGGTCTATCTCGCCATGAAGACCGGCACGGTGGATGGCCAGGAAAATCCACTGTCCATCCTCAACGCGGCCAAATTCTACGAGGTCTCCGAACAGATCGTGCTGACGTCGCACATGGTGCAACCGGTGTTCTTCGCCATCGCCAAACCGGTTTGGGACAAGCTCAACCCCGACCAGCGCAACGCGCTGAGCACCGCCGCGCTCAAGACCGCCAAGGCCGGCAGCGACTCTAGGCTCGCCGACGAAAAGGCCATCGTGCAGGCGCTCAAGGATCGCGGTTTGTCCGTCGACGCCGTTGATCTTGCGCCGTTCCGCGCCTCGGCCGATCGCGTCTATGCCGAGTCCGATCTCGCCAAGGGCTGGGACGCCGCCGGTTTGCAGCGCGTGCTCAAGGCTTGAGGCCGATCGTG
>JBEKKM010000189.1:0-8766 GCA_050010715.1 Xanthobacteraceae bacterium
GCGCGCCGCGCTGCCAGTGGTCGAGCGCGTCGCGCACGGCGGTGAAATAGGGCGCGGTGAGGTCGGTGCCCGGGAAAATCTCGTCGCCCGCGGCGGTGGCGAGCTTCAAGATGCCGTCCTTCATGGTGAGGATACCGTCGCGGCCGGCGAGCTTCCACTCGCCGTCGGTGCCGTCGCGGGGAAAGCCGTTGCCGACCTCGACGGTGCCGAAAATGCCGCTCGCCGAGCGCAGCATGACCGACGCATAGTCCTCGACCGCCTGCGCATGGGCGCGCCGGCTCAATTGGGCGCCGGTCACCTGCGCCTCCTCGCCGGTCAGGTGCAGGAACATGTCAAAACCGTGGGGCCCCAGGTTGCGCACGCAGCCGCCGCCGGCCTCGGCCGGATCGAGCATCCAGGCGCAATCCCAGGCCGGATAGCGTGCCGGCCCCGGCCGGTTGATTCGGACATAGATGTGCGACAGCGGCCCGAAACGGCCGGCGGCGATCAGGTCGCGGGCGCGCTTGGCGAAGGGCGCGTAGCGCTGCGCCAGCGGGACGGCAACGAAGGCATTGAGCCGCGTCGCCTTGGCCGCCACCGCATCGACCTCGGCGGCGTTGATCCCCATCGGCTTTTCCATGATGAACGGATAGCCGGCGTCGAGCAGGTCGTGGGCGATCGCCGCCATCTGCCGGTGCCGCCCCAGCGCCAGGACGAAATCGGGGCGGACCGCCGCCAGCATCTTTTGGTAGTCGGCGAAAATCGGCGGATTTCCCACCTCGGCCGCCCTTTTCGCGAGGATTTTGGCGTCAAAATCCTGGATGGCGACCAGTTCGACGTCTGGCATGGCCAAGAGGTGGCGCAGATAGGCGGCGTCGTTGAGCGCATGCCAGTGGCTGACCCCGACGGCGGCTATGCGGATGGTCATTGGAACTCTCCCCCCTTGGTCTTTGTTGGCAGATTGGCGCCCAAGGCGATGCCGGACAATAGAACCCTCGCCGCGGATGCCACGACTAATACGTGTGTCGTTGTGAATGCGCGGAGCTTTTGGCTCGGAGGCGTCAAGCGGGAGTTGGTGTTGTGAGTAAGCTCATCCATCGCGTTTGGCCGGCCGCAGATGTCACACCCTTCATCACCGCTCTTTTGCTGGGTGTTTCTGCATACGGCTTCTTCAAGCTCAGCGAGCTGATGTTTTAGGGCGGCGGGGCGCCGCAATCGGCGACCTCCAAGTCCGGCTCGCGCGGGCTTTCAACGCCTGCATCAGCAAAACGTAGGATGGGTGGAGCGTAGCGAAACCCATCATCTTTGTGCGGCGGAATGGTGGGTTTCGCTTCGCTCTACCGACCCTACGGCGCCGCTACTCGAACGCAAAAATGCGCTTCCAGTCGTTCTTCATATCGACCACGACCCATTTATTCAGCGCCGCGGCGTCGAGCGCCTTGTCGAGACGGCCGAAAGCTGTATCGCGGTCGTAAGCGTATTCGCGTTCCGCATCGGTGTGATGGACGATCAGGCCAAGCCGCGCGCCGCCGGTCATCGTCGTCCATTGCAGCATTTCGAGATCGCCGTCGGAATTGCCGAAGGCCGCGATCGGACGGCGGCCGATATATTCATTGATGCCGACCGGCTTGCCCGGCCCATCGTCGACGAAATTCAGTTCCGGCAGACGGAACAATTCCGGCCGGCCGTCGCGCATCTGGAATTTGGTCTTGATCGACGAGCCAACGACCTGCTCGGGCGGCACGCCATAAACCCGCTCGGTCCACGGCCGCATGAACTCGACGCCGCCGCCCGACACGATGAAGGTCTTGAAGCCGTTGGCGCGCAGATAAGCGAGCAGCTCGATCATCGGCAGGTACGAGAGCTCGGTATAGGGGCGCTTGAATCGCGGATGGCGCGCTGTCGCGATCCAATCCGTCACGATCTTTCCGAATTCCGCGGTGGTCATGCCGGCGTGGCTTGCCATGACCAGCTCCGCCATGCCGTGCTCGCCGGATGCGGCGAGGGTTTTCATGTCGCCCTCTAGCGCGGCCTTGAATGGCTGGGTGCTGGTCCATTCCGGATGCAGCGGCGCCAATGCCTTTACGCGGTCGAGCGCGAAGGCCAGTTGGGTATATATCGGATGTTCGACCCACAACGTTCCGTCGTTGTCGAACGTCGCGATGCGCTCGGGTGGCGGCACGAAATCCGGACCGCCTTGTCGCGTGACGCGGGCAACGAAGCCGGTGATCGCTTGTTTGCTCGGGCCGTCGTTCCACGACGACAACGGGTCGGTCTGCGCCTGCGCCGGCTGCAAGACGGCAAGCGCAGGTCCAAACATGAGTGGCAGTGTCGCCGCTGTCGCGAGCAGGCGACGCCGGTTGATGGCGGTCATGGCCGATTTCTCCACCGTCAATTATTGTTCGGCTGTTCGGTCAGCTTCTTCATGGCCTGCTCGACCGAGAAACTGCCGGGCGCCTGGCGTGGTGGAAATTCCTGGAACGATGCCACGTGCTGGCCCACGATTGCCGCCGCCGGAGCCAGCAGAAATACGTGCTCCACGTACCACCGGTCATAAGCGCCGGACTCGTGTTCGGCCCGCTCGAACGGGTCTGTTCGCAGATTGAAAATCTTTGGGGCGCGCAGAGTAACGAGCGGCTGTTGCCAAACCTCCAGGCCATGCGCTTGCTGCTCCATGAATACGATCTTCCACTGGTCATAGCGCAGCCCCGCCAGATCGCCGTCGTCGGTCCAATAGAAAAACTCATTGCGCTTAGTCGGGCCTTTACCGGCGAGCAGGTCGGTCGCATCGTAGCCGTCGAGGTGAACTTTGAAGCCGTTGTAACCCTGCAGGAGCTTGTCCTTGATGCCCGGAATGCCGGCGGCCGCGGCCAGCGTCGGGACCCAGTCCTCCGCCGAGAAAATTTCGTTGATCTCGGTGCCGGGCTTTACCGTGCCGGGCCAACGCACCATCGCCGGGACGCGATAGCCGCCCTCCCAGTTGGTGTTCTTCTCGCTGCGGAATGGCGTGGTACCGCCGTCGGGCCAGGTAAATGTCTCGGCGCCGTTGTCGGTCGTGTAAATGACGACCGTGTTGTCGGCGATGCCGAGGTCGTCGAGCTTCTTGAGCAGCTGGCCGACTTGACCGTCATGCTCCACCATGCCGTCGGGATAGATTCCAAGTCCGGTCTTGCCTTCCGACGCGGCTTTCAGCCGGGTCCAAATGTGCATGCGGCTCGGATTGAACCACACGAAAAACGGTTTCTGGTCCCGGTGCGCACGGTCGATAAAGTCGAGCGAGGCATTGAGGAACTCCTCGTCCACCGTCTCCATGCGTTTCTTTGTCAACGGGCCGGTGTCCTCGCATTTCTGCTTGCCCCATTTGCCGAAGCGCGGGTCTTCGCCCGGGGTTTCGGTGGCGGTCGCCATGCATTTCAAGACGCCGCGCGGACCAAAGCGCTGCTTGAACCCCGGATTGCTCGGGTAGTCCGGGTGCTCCGGCTCGTCCTCGGCGTTGAGGTGGTAAAGATTTCCGAAGAACTCGTCGAAGCCGTGAACCGTCGGCAGAAACTCGTTGCGATCGCCAAGATGGTTCTTGCCGAATTGTCCGGTCGCATAGCCGGCCGGCTTGAGCAGATCGGCGAGCGTCGGATCCTTTTCCGACAGACCTTCCTTTGCCCCCGGTAAGCCGACTTTCAAAAGGCCGGTTCGCATCGGGCTCTGGCCGGTGATGAAAGCGGCGCGGCCGGCCGTGCAGGAGTGTTGACCGTAATAATCGGTGAATATCGCGCCTTCCTTGGCGATGCGATCGATGTTGGGTGTCCTGTAGCCCATCATGCCGCGATTGTAGGCGCTGATGTTCCAGTAACCGATGTCGTCGGCCATGATGACGAGGATGTTGGGTTTGTTGGCTTGCTGGGCCTGAGCAGGATTTACAACGCCGCTCGCCGGCAGCGCTGATGCGGCCAGCAACGTGCTGCTGCCGAGGAGGAGATCGCGTCGCTTTAGGCCGGCGTTTTGCGGCGTGCTGTCTGTCGCGTTGGCCTTCAATCGATCGTCAGTCATTGCGTTGCGCTCTCCTTCGGTTGAATTCTGTCGATGCAGCAAAAGCCGGGATGGCTTTTCAAAGTGCCGACCGGCATGACGCGCGGCCGGACCATGGCGGCGGCAATGGTTGAATTCGCAGAGCTGCGAGTCGCCTTGGGCACTCTGCGTGGTGTCGAGATATTTGGCCGACAAGGATCGTAAGTTTGCGGCCTCGGCTCCGCCGCGCGGACCGTCGCGACACCTTTCAGGGCGGACGTGCGGGGATTATGCAGGCTGTGAACGATACCGTACAGTCACGAAAACGTTTTCCGGCAATAATGTTGACCTATTGGTTTCGGCATCAGCGACAAACATAGTCGCCTTAATCAAGCCGCACCGCCTGCCCGGTCGCAACCGCGCGTTCGATGGCGTAGGTGGCTTTGAGATTGAGCATGGCCTGCTCGGGCGTGGCGTGCACGTCCCCTCCCCGTCCGGTCGACAGAAAATCGAGCCACGAGCGCGTCTCATTGCCGAGCGGGCCCCAGAAATCGCCCATGGCCCAATCGCCCGCGGTGTTGCTGCCGAGGAACGCCAGATTGAGCGAATGCCCGGGCACGTAAGGATGCGGAATTCCCTTCTCGGAAAAAATCAGATGCTCCATGTGATCGTCGTCGATGATCATGGTGCCGTCGGTGCCTAACAGCTCGACGCGATCCGACTGGCCCTGCGTCGGATAATTCGCCGGCAGCGCGTAGCTGATGCCAAAATTGACCACGGCGCCGTCGGCGAAGGTGACGATGGCCCAGGTGACGTCGTGGGCGCTATAGCCGGCATCGCGGAAGATCCCCGATTGGCCGCGCGCCACGACTTCCACAGGCTTGTTGCCGTCGAGGAACCAGCACATCAGGTCGACATAATAGGTGAGCACGTCGAGCACCGGGGTGGCGTGCGGATCGCGCTTGAGAATGGCAAAGGTTTGCGCGCGTGAATTATAGACCCGCGCCAGGCCGCCGCTGATGCGGCCGAGGCGGCCGTGCACCATCTGCTCCTTGGCGCGCAAAAAACATTCCTTGAAGCGGCGGCTATAACCGACGCGCAAGGTGCCGTTGGTGCGCTTGAGCGTATTGATGATGGCCTCGGCATCGTTGAGCGACAGCGCCAGCGGCTTTTCCACCAGCACTGCTTTGCCCAATTCGAGCGCCTTGCAGACCGCCGCGGCATGCTCGCCTTCCGGCGTCGAGACGAACACGGCGTTCACATCGGGGTGCGCGATGACTTCGTCGTTGTCGGCGGAGTGAAAATGCGCGCCGGCCAAATCCGCCAGTTTCTTGGCGTTGGCCGGGTCCTTGTCCGAAACCGCGACGAAGCGCACCGCCGGGTGTTTCGCCGCCAGCCGTGCGCGCAGAGTGCCGATGCGGCCCGAGCCAATGACGGCGATGCCGAGATCCTTTGTCGCCACGCTCTCCTCCCTTGCCATCCGCCCGGCTCCTGCCTCAAGCTAGGCCACGCTTTCAGGCAGGCGAAGCAGGAGATCATACATGAGTGCACGCGCTCTCGAATTCGTCGAGACCTGGGTTTCCGAGAAAGTCGAGGCGATGGAGACGCTTCCCGCGGAGGGCAATGAGGTGGCGGCCAAGGCCTTGGCCAACGAATGCTTTCAAGCCGCGCTGGAAGACGACATTCCGGCAGCCGAGATTCAGGAAGCCTTCGACGATCTCGCTGAATTCATAGCGGGCGAGATCGCGGAGGAGAGGGAAAGAAGAGAAGAGAGCGAGGACGACGACGACGACAAGTAAGAGGGGATGGAGTGCGACCAGGGCATGGACTCATTTGCACGCAGCCAATGTCTGCTTTTAAAGTAAGGTGGACATCGCGCACAGTTGTCGCCATGGCCGCTTTTGATCCGAAGCCACCGTTCGCGACAAGGTTTCGTCGCAGCGCATTATGTGAAGCGTACAGCTTAGGTCCGGATCACTGGCTTGGAGCCTGTTGCGTTCGCCTCGCCGCATCGGTCACCACCGCATAGGCTTCGTGCACCGCCGGCCGCGACTTCGATACATCCTCGCCGACGCTACCGAGCAGCTTCATCATTTCGGCCTGTTCGTCGGGCGGCAGGCTGATCAGTTCGCCGCCGCTGTGCAGCCACGCCTTGCGCTGATCCTGGTACATCTGCAGCGCCGGCGCATTGATGGCGAGAGACTGGGCGTGGCCATCGCGGTCGATGATCTCTTGCAAATCCTTGGGCAGCGAATCGTACCATTTTTGGCTGACTTCGAGGATGATGAAGATCGCCGGCTGATTGGTCTCGACCACGTATTTCGCCGCGTCGCTGAAGTGCATGTTGGCAAAGACACCGATGCCGGCGACCGCGCCGTCGATGGCGCCCTGCTGCAGTGCCGGCAAGACGTCGCCCAAGGTCATCGCCACCGGCGTCGCACCAAGCCTGTCGAAGGCGACGGTTTGGAACTGTGAAGCAAAGATTCGAATCTTCTTGCCCTTGAAATCGGCGAGGTGACGGATTGGGGTTTTCGAGATGATGCATGACGGCTGGGCTAGGTAGAGGGCGACGCCATGCAGCCCTTTCTGGGTGCCGAGACCGAGCATCAGCTTCAACACCGCCGGATCGGCGGCAAGTCGTTGTCCGTGCTCCATCGACTCCACCAGGCCGGGGGCGGCCATCACCTCGAAGCGCTCGTCGACGCCGACGAAGAACTCCGGCGGGATGTTCACCGCCTGGATGGCGCCGAACTGCGTGCCTTCGATTTGCCGGGGGATCGAGCCCAACTGGCTGGCGGGATAGACTTCGCCTTTGATTCGGCCAGCCGAATCCTTTTCGACCGCGGCGGCAAAATTCTTCATGAAAAGATGCGGCGTATCGTTGAAGGTGGGCCCCGATACCTTCATCACGATGGGGCTCTCTTCGGCCCGTGCCACGCCGAGGGTCAGCGCACCGGCTGCAAGGTGCAGGAATTGTCTGCGGCGAAGTTTCATGATGATCCTCCAGGAGCTTGGGTGCGTTGCGTCCGTACGGCTCTCGGCCGCCTCACGGGTCATTAAAAGCGCGGTGCTCGCGCCGGAGGCGTGACCTCCGGCGCGAGCCCGAAGGCTTCAGGCGACGACCAGATCGGGCACCAGCACCGTGCCCTTGGTCTCCGGCCCGTAGAATGCGGCCGTGGCCCAGGCCACGCAGCCAATCCAGGTGCCAAGGATCATCATGATGGCCAAGCTCGTTCCGAAATGCGCGGAGAGCAAGGTCAACACCAGCGGCACGAAGCCGCCCCAGATTGCCGCCTGGTGGTAGCAGAAGGCGCTCGCCGTCGCCCTTATCTCGGTCGGGAAGCGCTCGTTCAGGTAGGGCACCATCTGCCCCTGCATGCCGCCGCCGGCGCACATTCCCTGGATGATGAAGCCCACCGCGATCCACAGGAAGTCGGTGGACAGGAGATAGAGCGGTGCGAGCGGCAGAGCGATCAGCGCCGGGATGATGATCGCCCAGCGCCGGCCGAAGCGGTCGGCCCACCAGCCCCAGCCGCAGGTCGACAGGAAAAGGCCGAGATTGGCGAAGAAGATCGGCGTCGCGACCAGGCCGGGCGCGAGGTGCAGGTCCTTTTGCAGATGGGTCGCGAACAGCGCGTTGACCGAGTAATAGGCGACGAAGCCGCCGGCCATCCATAGGCAGGCGGTCAAGGTGTTGCCGAGCAAGCGCGGCTTGAAGATGGAGAGGAGCGGGGCGCGAACCTCGCGCTGCTCTTCCCGTTGACGCCGCCGGTTTTCCAGCCAGATCGGCGGCTCCTTGACGAACTTGCGGACATAGAAAACCGAAAGCGCCGGCAACACGCCGACCCACAGCATGCCGCGCCAGCCGATATAGGCGTAGAACAGCCCGTAGATGGCGCTCGACAGCATGAAGCCGAGACCCCATGAGCCTTGCAGGATGCCGCCCATCATACCGCGCGAACGAACCGGCCAGGTCTCCATCGCCAGTGCGGCGCCGGCCGGCCATTCACCGCCCATGCCGATGCCGAGCAGTGCGCGGAACAGGAAGAGATAAGCGAATGTCGGCGAGAAGCCGGCGGCAAAATTGGCCGCCGAGTACCACAGGATCGAGATCATCAGCGGAATCTTGCGCCCGACCCGGTCGGCGAGCCAGCCCGAGCCTACGGCGCCGACCAGCCTGAGCCACAAGGTCACCGACAGCACGAACGCAACCTCGGTCAACGGAACATGAAATTCCTGCGAGATCGGCACCATGATGAGCAGGAACATGGTGAAGTCGAAGGCATCGAGGGTCCAGCCGAGCCAGGCCGCCCACCAGGCCAGCCATTGGTCTTTGGTCGGCTCCTTCCACCACGGTATCGGCTTCATTGTGTCTTGTGCTGTGGTCATTGCTTCAATTCCTCCCATGTTGTCCGCCGGAGCGGTTTGCCAGATGCAGGAATTTGCAAGCGCGAAAATGACATCGTGATTCCCCACGAACATGCGTGCCCTCCGCGATGCGGAAGGCGCCCAGGAACCGATGTTCTTATTTTTTAAGTTGCTCGCCCGCCGCGGGCACGGTCGCTGCCTTTGAATTCGCGGAAGTCGGCATGTCCCGCTGGCAGCTCTGAATCGAACCTACACCAATTGGCCGGCCGCATGTAGGGAAGCGATGTCGCACTTTGGCCCATAGCGGACATTCGCTGCGATGCAATGAATGTTCGCTCTCTTGGGGGTAAAGCGGACATTGATCCGACCGCCAACCAACCACGATTTACGAGGATACGCTCTCGTCACTCGAACTCC
>JBEKKM010000190.1:0-8764 GCA_050010715.1 Xanthobacteraceae bacterium
CGTCGGTCTCGGCGAACACCGGAATTTGGCGCGCTGGCTCAAAGACAGGTTTGGTGGGGCGGGCGTGGCGCACGCGAGCACTTCCGCTGAACAGCTCAATGCCCTGCGCCGCGCCGATGCTGCTGCTGTAATTACCGCTGCCCGGAGGATCGCGGAAAATTTCACTCTCTCGCGTTGTTCGTTGACCCGGCGCGGTGTCCTTATTGCGCGTCATGTCTCAACCTTACTCCCGCTGCCATCGGGTTAGAACAGTGTTCAACCATCAGTCTGTGACAATCAAGGCATCCAGCGCAGTCGCTCCCTGGCCCTTGGCATGCACCATCAGCGGGTTGACATCGATCTCGGTCAATTCGGGTACCGTCTGCATCAGCCGACCGATCGCCACAACGGCTTGCACCACGGCGTCGACGTCGGCGGGCGGCGCGCCACGCACGCCTTCCAGGAGCTTGGCCGAGCGAAGCTTGCCCAGCGCTTCGAGAATTTGTGCTTCGTCGGCGTTTCCCGGCACCAGTTGCACGTCGCCCAACGCCTCGACCCAGATGCCGCCGAGGCCCAGCAGGAGCACCGTGCCCCAGCCGTGATCGCGTTTGGCACCCACCATGAGCTCAACGCCCTTGGCCGACATTTTCTCTACCAGCGCACCTTCGATACTGACATCGGGCGCAGCACGTTTGACGTTGCGCATCATCACGTCCCAGGCCGCGCGCAGCGCGGTTTCATCGACCAGATTGAGCGCGACCCCGCCGGCCTCGGTCTTGTGCGACAATGCCGCGGCCTGTGCCTTGAGGACCGCCGGATAGCCAATCCGCCTAGCCACTGCCGCCGCTTCGTCCGCCGTGCGCGCGAGGTCGCCGTCGGGGACGCGAATGCCGGCCGCGGTGAGCAGCTTTTTGCTGAGCCATTCCGGTTGAGCACCCTTGCCGAATTTGGGCAGTCCGGCGAATGACGCAGGTGCGCCGGTAACGTGCGTGCGGGCCAGCGAGCGGCCGTATTTGGTGTAGAGCGCGATCGCCCGCAGCATGCGGTCGGACGAGCGCGAATACACCGCCGGACTTTCCTTCACCGCCTCATTCACGTCGGCGCCGAGTTGCCAAGTGTCGCCGAGCGCGACCATTACTTTGGGCTTGGGCGAGTGCGCCATGCCCTCGTTGAAGGCCCGCACCGGAATGGCCGTGTTGATCGGAAATGAAATGAACAGCATTCCCACATTGGGATCGTCGATCAGCGCCTTGGTCACAACTGGAAGCATGGCGGGTGCGAAACCCGCCGTGGTGTCGAGAGGGTTGCCGTAGTTGCCGTATGACGGCAGCGTTTCGCTGATCTTTTTTAACGTCGCCGCGTCGAGCTCGGGAAGCTCCAGTTCGAGCTCCTCGGCAAAATCGTCGGTCAGTCCCACATAAGCGCCCGATGCGGTGAGGATGCCTGGCCCCTTGGTGGGCGGTATCGGAAAGCGTTGCAGGATTGCGACGAGGTCCATCATCTCGTCCATTGTCGAAACGACCACTGCGCCGGCGTCCTCGACCTGGGTTCGCATCGTGGCGAAGTCGCCAATCAGCGCGCCGGTGTGGGATTGCGCTGCTTTGCGGGCCTTGGCGCTGCGGCCCGCCTGCATCAACGCGACCGGCTTCCCGGCGCGACGGGCACGCCGCAAGGCCGCCAGAAACTCTTGGGGTCGTCTGATTTCCTCACAGTACAGCGCGATCACGCGGGTCGCGCGATCGTCGACAAGGAATTCGAGGAAGTCGGTGGTTTCGAGTCCGGCTTCGTTACCGGTCGAGATCACGTAGGAGAGGGGAATGCCGCGGCCGTCGGCAGCACGCTGAAAATGGCCAAGCAAGCCGCCGCTTTGGCCGACAAAGGCGACGCCATCCTCGATGCCGTGCAGCGCCTCACGCGCATACAGCATGTGCAGCATCATGCCATCGACGTTGTTGGTGACGCCGAGGCAGTTTGGCCCGACAACGGCAAGCCCGGCGGCCCGCGCGGTGCTGGTGACGGCATCCTGAGCGGCGTAATCGCCGACCTCGGCAAAGCCCGCGGCGAACACCATGGCGGCGCCGACCTTTCGCCGCGCGCAGGATTCTATCGCCTCGCGCACAGCAGCGGCCGGTAGTGTGAATACGGCGAGCTCGACGCCTTCCGGCAATTCGTCGGGACTCCTCAGTACGGGGCGTCCATCGATCAGGCCTTCAGTCCGGCCGACAAGGTAGATGTCACCCTTGAAGTTGTTGACCTTCAGACATTGCAAAATAATTTGGCCGGCGCTGCCTTCCCGCGTCGATATTCCGATGATTGCGACCGAGCGCGGCCGCAAGAATCTTGCGACCGCTTTCGGACCGCGTGCGTCTTGCGGTCCGCTCATACCGCGTCCTTGTCAGGCTGCCACATCAAGAGGTGCTCACCGTTGGCGAGGGGAAGCCAGTATGGCTTGACCTTCATGCCGACTTTCAGTTCCTCGGCCGTGCAGTTGACGACGTCGGCGATGACGTTGACGCCGACGTCGAGCGTGACGCTGGCGATGGCATAAGGCTCAGCGCCCTGGAAGGCCGGTGGCCCGCGGTGCGCAATGGTGAAGGAGAACACCGTGCCCTTGCCCGACACCTCGCGCCATTCAATATCTCGGCGGCGGCCGGTGAAAATGCTCACCGGGCGAGGGAAGTGCTGAAATTTTTTCGCCGTCTTGCAGTACTGGATGACGAGCTTCTTTTGCTTCGTCGCCTCCCAGAACGGCATACCGAAATCGTAGTGTTTAATGTCGCGCTTGACGCCAAGCGTATCGTTCAATGTGACAGTCATGATGCCCTCTATTGGTTCGGAGCCAGCGCAAGCGCTGCGCTCGAGCCCCAGTTGCGTCCGTAATTGATCCACCCGATGCCGGTCACCAGCGCGTTGGCGGTGTCCTTGACCTGGCGTTGACCGGCTTCGCCCATGAGCTGCCGCACCGCCTCGATGAGGTTGTGTGACGAGCAAGCCGCTTGGCCGGCCGAGATCTGCCCGCCGCCGGTGTTCATCGGCAGCGTCCCTTTGTAGGACAGGTCGGTATCGCGGACGAACGACATGCCCTCGCCTGGCTTGCAGAAGCCGAACGCCTCGAACTGGATGACGATGGCGATAAGGAAGTCGTCGTAGGGGTGGAAAGAGCGGATATCCTTGATGTTTAACCCCGCTGCCGTCAGCGCCTTCTTGCCGGCAATCTCATGGCCGCTACGCGTTACGTCCACCAGGTTCTCGCCGCCGAGGAAGTTAGTGCGCTCGGCATAGCCGATCGGGATGACGCACTTGGTCAGTCCTTTCTCTTTGGCGCGCTGGCGGCTGGTGACGATGACGCCGGCGGCGCCATCGGCCAGCATGACGCAGTCGAGCAGCCGGATCGGATCGGCAATCATGCGCGAATTCAAATAATCCTCGATGGTAAGCGGCACGCGCAGCTCTTCGCAGGCGTTTTCGTTCATGATGGCGTGATTGCGCTGCGTCACCGCGAGCTTGCCCAGCGCTCGCAGGTCGACGCCATATTTCGCATCGTAACTGCGCTGTAGCAGGCCGAAGGCCCCGGGCGGTCCCAAGAGGCCGTATGGCTCGGTCCAATCTCGACGATAGTTGCGATCATTGCGGCCATTGTGCTCCCGCACATGGGTGTCGGCGAAAAGGCACAACGCCACCTCGCACATGCCGGCATCGATCGCCGCCGCGGCGCGCGCGACGGCGCCAATTGCCGAGCAACCGCCGGTGTGCACCTGCTCGCAGAAGCCCACTTCGAGGCCGAGCATGTCGCAGGTGCTCTGCGCCCAGAACATGCTGGCGCCACCGGTGCCGGTGAGGCCGGACATAACCAGAGCGTCTATTTCCTTTTTCTCGAACCCGGTCTTGTCGAGAAGGGATTCAAGAATTTCGCCAGCCAGCACCCAGACGTCACGATCGCTCTTTTTCATCACCTTGGTTTCGGCGTAGGCCACAATCGCGTTATCGCGCAAGCTCATTGTTCATTCTCCTTGAACGTTTATTCGGCGCTTATTCCGGCATTCGTACGCGTGGTGCGGTCTTGTCGAGGAACTGATTCAGTCGGGCGATCGATTCCGGGCTGCGAGTGTATTCCGCTACCATGCGCTCGAAAAACAGACCGTCGTCGTAGGACATATCCTGAAGCCGCGGTAGGCTGTTGGTGATGGCGAAATTGGACAGCGGCGCGTTCTTGCAGATCTTCAAGGCGAGTTCCTTCGCCTTCGCCATCGACTGACCTTTCGGGACGACATACTGCACGATGCCGCAGCGCTCGGCTTCATCGGGCTTGAGCACGCGGCCGGTGAGCATCATGTCCTGCATGCGGGCAAACCCGAAGAGTCGCGCCACACGAACCGAACCGCCGCCGCCAACGAAAATGCCGCGTGTTCCCTCTGGCAGGCCGAAGAATGTAGTTTCGTCAGCGACACGGATATGTGCGGCAGCTGCCGTTTCGAGCCCGCCGCCAAGGGTCGCACCGTGGAGTGCCGCGATGAAAGGAATGTTGCCGCGCGCCATCGCTTCGAAATATGAGTTGCGATTGAACGGGAACGGCAGTCGGTTCGAGCGCCCGTTCTTCCAATTCTCCGCAGCCCATCGCAGGTCGAGACCGGCGCAGAAATTGTCGCCATGACCGAAGATGATGCCGCATTTGGCTTCTTCGCCCGCACGTTCGATGGCGTCGCGTAATTGCCTCATCACGGTTGGATTGAAACAATTGCGTTTGTCCGGACGGTTCAACCCGACAAGGGCGATCTCGCCTTCGAGTTCATAGGTGACGGTTTGTTCTTCGCTCATGGCTGCTCCTGGTTCAACGGGGGCAAATCGATTTCCCGCTGCGCGATGGCATCTTCACTAAATTCCGCTGGCGCGAGGATATCGGGTGCGGCCTGGCTAGCAAACGTCCTGCTCACAGCGGCCGCGCAACCTAGACCGTCAGGCCGGCGATCTTGACATAGCGGCGCCGTTGCGCAGCAGCGTTGCCGAAAAGCGATGACAGCAGCAACGCCCGCTTGAGATAGAGGCCGATGTCGTGCTCGTCAGTGAAGCCGATCGCGCCGTGAAGCTGGATGCAGCCCTGGATGACGAACATCGCATCTTCCGACGCCTTGGCCTTCACCGACACGGCAAGCGCCGGATCGATGCGATAAGGGTCATTGTTGGCTGCGACTTGGTAGAGCAGCGACCGCGTCGTCTCGGTCCGGATATAGATGTTGACCGCCTGATGCTGCAGCGCCTGGAAGCTGCCGATTGGCTTGCCGAACTGCTTGCGGATACGCAGATAGTCGAAAGTGATCTCTTGCGCCTTCTCCATCACGCCGAGAAGCTCAGCCGACAAGGCGATGAGCGCAAGATCGGTGACCGCTTCGACTGCACTGCGCGACGATTGGCGCGATGGAATGAGATCGGCGGGCGCATCCTTTAGGGTGAGGGTCGAAAGCTTGCGGCCGTCCACCGTTTGAATTGCCGACAGACTGGCCCCGGGAGCATCACGCGCCACATAATATAGCGCGGGGCCGTCGTGCCCGCCGGCGCTGACCAGGAAGCCATCGGCGCCGTCAGCGCAAACAAAGGTCTTGGTCCCAGTCAGGCAGGGTGTGCCGTCCACGTACGCCGCTTGCGTGCGCTGCTCAAAGAGATCGTCGCCGTGCGCGCTCTCCTGCAGCGCCGGTACGACCAGGGCCTCGCCTGTCATCGCTCGTTTCAGCACCGGATGTGGTGCGTGCCCTTGCGCCAGTGCGGCCGCCGAGATCGCTGCCAGCCCGATCGGCTCGCAGACAAGCCCGCGTCCGGCCTGTTCAAGTACCAAGGCAAGTTCAGTGAGGCCAAGACCGAGTCCATCCGCGGAGCTTGGGACAAGGATGCCGAGCCAGCCGAGTTCTCCGGCTTGTCGCAGCCGCTCGGGCGCAAAACTCGGATCGCGTTCGCGAAATCCACGCGCGACTTTCGGTCCTGCCGCGGCGATGAATTTCGCGGCGCTGTCGCGCAACAACATCTGCTCAGATGTCAGATGAAGGTCCATGATCGTCTACGGTGCCAACAACTGATTCGACATATCAATTCGGCAGGTTGAGGACGCGGCGGGCCACGATGTTGCGCTGGATCTCCGAGGAGCCGCCATAAATTGTCGCGCGCCGCACCTGAAGGAAAGATGTCGACACATCCACCGTGCCGAAGTCGGTCATGATCGGTTTTTCCGCAGGCGCGTGGCTGCCCGCCGCTTCTATCAATAGGTCATTGAGCGATTGCAGAAGCTCGGAGCCGAAAATCTTGATAATCGACGATTCCGGCCCGGGACTCTGCTTTTGATTGGCGAGCTCCACCGCATGACTGAATAGCGCGGACAACGCCGTAACATTGATGCTGGCTGCCGCAAGGCGGTCCTGGAAAGCCGGATCCGCCAGGATCCCGGAGGCGCGCGCAATCGTCTTGATGCGATCAAGCGCCATCAATGCGTATTGCGGATTTGAGGTCCCTATGCGCTCGTGTCCCAACAGCGCGTTGGCGATGCGCCAGCCGTCGTTCAGCTTACCCACCAGATTCTCGGCGGGCACGATGACGTTGTCGAAAAACACTTCACTGAACTCGTCGTCGCCCGCGATCGTCTTAATTGGTCTGATCGTGATGCCGGGGCTGTGCAGATCGATCAGCAGGAAACTGATGCCGGCGTGCCGCGGCTGGGCTTGCGGATCGGTGCGCACTAACGCGAACATCCAATCCGAATGATGACCCCATGTCGTCCATATTTTTTGCCCCTGGACCACGAAATGATCGCCTTCGAGCGTTGCCCGGGTGGCAAGGCTGGCGAGATCGGAGCCGGCGCCGGGCTCGGAATAACCCTGCGCCCAGATCACCGTTCCGGCAATGATGGGCGGTAGATGTCGCGCCTTCTGAGCGTCGGTCGCAAACTCAATCAGGATTGGGCCTATGTGATTGAGTCCCTGAGCCGGCATCTGCGGGGCGCCGACGCGCGCCAGTTCCTCGGTCATGATAATCTGTTCGTTCAGCGTAGCGCCCATGCCGCCGTACTCTTTGGGCCAATTCGGCGCGATCCAGCCTTTGCGCGACAGCGCCTGGTACCAGGGCATCAGCTCCGCAGGCGGTGGCCGCGCGGTCCGCCCCCGCAGCGCGACCGGTAGATTAGCCTCCAGCCAGGTCCGCACGGTCATGCGGAACTCGGCTTCAGCGGGCGTGTCACGACGGAATATGGTCATGGAATTTCGGTGCTGGTGCGGACGAAGGTCCAACGCAGGCCCGGAGGCCACATATGTGAGATGTCATTCCATTTTAATGTTCGCCGCCTTCACGACCGCAGTCCACTGCGTGCGTTCCGCGGCGAGCATCTTGTCGAGATCCTGCGGGGTGCCGATCTTGATCTCGGCGCCGAGTGCGTCGAGCCGCGCGCGGGTCTCAGCGGCGGCAAGCGCCTGGTGGAATGCGCTGTTGAGCTTGCCGATGATGTCGGGTGGCGTTCCGGCTGGTGCCACCACTGCGAGCCAGAAAGGCGCCTGCAGCTTGGGGAAGCCAGCCTCGACCACGGTCGGCACATTGGGCAATTTCGGATGGCGCTCGTTGCCGGCGATCGCAATCGGGCGCAGCTTGCCGTCCTCGATATACGGCAGGCTGGTGGTGCTGGGATCGGCGATGATCTGCACCTGGTTGGCCAGAATGGCGTTAAGCAGGGGCGCTGTTCCGCGATAGGGCACGTGCAGAATGTTGACGCCGGCTTCGAGCTTGAACATTTCGGCGAGCAGATGCGGTGCGGTGCCGAAGCCTTGGGAGCCCCAGCTGATCTTGCCCGGATTGGCTTTGGCGTAAGCCACGACTTCGGCCATTGATTTCACGGGCAGGTCCGGTTGAACCGAGATGATCAGCGGCGTTTCAATGAGCTGGCAGACCGACGCAAAGACCTTGGCCGGATCGTAGCCGATGTCGGGATTTACGGCCGGCCCGGTCGTGAGCGATCCGCCCGGTGTCATCAGGAGTGTGTAGCCGTCGGGATCGGCGGCCGCGACGAACTTGCCGCCAATGCCGCCGCCGGCGCCGCCGCGGTTTTCGATCACGATGCTCTGCCCCAGCACTGCACCTAGCCGTTCGGAGATGATGCGTGCCATGCCGTCGGTCGGTCCGCCCGGCGGGAAGGGTACGACCACCTTGATCGGTTCTTTGCTTGGATAAGGCTGCGCGTGCGCAAAATCTGCGCCATGCAGTACACATCCGGCGCATAGCGATGCGGCAAGCAAGGCCCTCATCATCTTGGCCTCCCAAGTTGGTCCGACTATGCGGACTTTCAATGCATTCTATGCCGGAAGTCCCCGCGCCAACCATCGAAAAACCGAGGCTGACCTCATCGTGCGGCTGTCGCCGAGGCAGTTGCAGAGCTTATGTCGGTCGAAAAGATCGGGACTTTGCGGGATGCCTAGATGGCGGAGACGGCCTCCGCTACAAGCAGTGCTATGTGATTGTTGTTCAGAGTGTTTTCCGTAGCGTGTTCAGCCTACCCCCAGATTGACCCGCAATAGGAATTGAAGGCTGACGATCGCTCCGCCTATTCTGCATCTCCAAGAATATGAAGTCCGTGAGCGCACAGGCGAGCGCCTCAATTATATCGGGGATGAGGCACCCCAGCGACGGTCGCTATACCTCCAACAGCGGACACTCGGTTGCAGTGCAATATCCGCCGCTTTGGGCCGATTTTGTTGCAGAAGTCCGTTGAAGGCTGTGTTGCTCAGTGATTCCGTCGCTGTGAGGCGATTCGCGACGGGAG
>JBEKKM010000191.1:0-8761 GCA_050010715.1 Xanthobacteraceae bacterium
CTTCGGCTCGACGTGGCCGCCGAAGCCCTTGCGCATCGCCGAGATGATTTTCTCCGCGTAGGTGTGGCCCTGGCGCGAGCGGAAGCGGGTGTAGAGCGCGGCGGAGAGGACTTCGGCGGGGACCGCCTCCTCGATCGCCGCCATCAGCGTCCAGCGGCCTTCGCCCGAATCCTCGATATAGCCGGAGTAGGAATCGAGCCGGCTCTCCTGGGCGAGCGCGCTCGCGGTCAGATCGAGCAGCCACGAGCTGATGACGCTGCCGCGCCGCCAGACTTCGGCGACATCGGCGAGATCGAGATCGAAGCGGCCATCTTCGGGCAGCGTCTTGTTGCCGGCGTTTTTGAGAATATCGAAACCTTCCGCATAGGCCTGCATCAAGCCGTATTCGATGCCGTTGTGCACCATCTTCACGAAGTGGCCGGCGCCGTTCGGGCCGGCGTGGATATAGCCGTGCTCGGCGCGCGGATCGCGGCCGTCGCGTTTTGGCGTGCGCGGCACATTGCCCAGCCCGGGCGCCAGCGCGGAAAAAATCGGATCGAGCCGGTCGACGATGGCCTTGTCGCCGCCGATCATCATGCAATAGCCGCGGTCGAGACCCCAAATACCGCCGCTGGTGCCGACGTCGACGTGATGGATATTGCGCTCTTTGAGCATCTTGGCGCGGCGGATATCGTCGCGCCAGAACGTGTTGCCGCCGTCGAGCACGATATCGCCGGCGGCGAGTAGCTTGGCAAGCTCACCGATCACGTCCTCGGTGATCTTGCCGGCCGGCAGCATTACCCAGACCGCGCGCGGCGGGCGCAGTTGCTGCACCAGTTTGTCGAGACCATTGGCGCCTGTCGCGCCATCGCGACTCAGCGCGGCGACCGCCTTGGCGTCGTGGTCGTAAACGACAACCTCGTGGCCATTTTTAATTAAGCGCCGGGAAATATTGCCGCCCATGCGGCCAAGACCGATCACGCCGATCTGCATAATGGACTCCGTTCATGCCAATGCACGCTGGATAGCGGCCTCGAGCTCGGCGAGGCCGGCTGACAAATCGCCCTTGAGATGCACCCGAAGCGCGCGCCGGCCGCGCTCGAGCAGCACACCAAAATCGCCGCGGGCCTGGGCCGCTTTCACCACGCCGAAGCTCGCGCGATGCGCCGGGATCGGCAGATCTTCGGCATCGTCCGCCGTGATTTGCAGAAACACGCCGCTGTCCGGGCCGCCTTTGTAGGCCTGCCCGGTGGAATGCAAGAAGCGCGGGCCGAATTCGAGACAGGTTGCAACATGGCGCCGGTCGCGCACCGCGAGCCGCGCCTTCTGCAACGGCGCGGCGTTGGCCTCGTCGCGCGCCACATAGGCCAGCACGGCAAAATAGTCGCCGGCGCCGATGCGGCCGAGATGCGCCTTGAGCCAGCCATCGAGCGTCGAGTCGGAACCGGCGGCGCGCAGCGCCTTGGCGTTGGCATCATCGGTATAGAGGTCGATGGATTTGCCGGAAAACACCGGCGTCTCGGCCGGCAACGCGCCGGTCTTCTCGTACGCCGCTGTCAGCTCACGGGTCTTGATCTTGCTGGCTTCGACGTCGGGCTGATCGAACGGATTGATGCCGATGACCGCGCCGGCGACGGCGGTCGCGATCTCGAAGCGGAAGAATTCCTGGCCGATGTGTTCGGGCGATTCCAGCCTGATGCGCACAACCGGATGGCCGGCCGTTTGCAGCGCTTTCAGCCTGCTCTCGCGCCCGGCATCCTCGTCGCCTTGCAGCGAAAGTTCGATGAAGAAACGGTCGTCGCCGTAGACCTGCGCGACGCCGAGCGGCTCGCCGTCGATCGGGATGAGACCCTTGCCGTTCTTGCCGGTGGACTCGGCGAACAGCTGCTCGGCCCAGGCGCCGAAATCGGCCAGGCGCGGCGATGCCAGGATCGTCACCTTGTCGCGGCCCACCCGCGCGGCCGCTCCGAGCGCAAGCCCGAGCGCGACGCCGGGATTTTGCGGCGGCGGCACGTCGGGGCCGCACGAATGCATCATCAGGAGCGCCGACTTTTCCAGCGCCGCGATGTCGATGCCGGCGACGGCGGCCGGCACCAGGCCGAACGGCGAGAGCACGGAGTAACGGCCGCCGATGCTGGGTACCCCAAAGAATATTTTGCGAAAGTTTTGCACCTTGGCAGCTTGCTCCAGCGCCGACCCCGGATCAGTGATGGCGACAAAATGCCGGCCGGCTTTCGCTTCGCCGACCGCATCGGCGACGCGCTTGAAAAAATAATCCTTGAAGATATTGGGCTCGGTCGTGGAGCCCGACTTGCTCGACACGATGAACAGCGTTTTGGCGAGATCGAGCGAGCCTTCGATCGCCTTGATCTGCGCCGGCACGGTGGAATCGAGAACGCGCAGGCGCGGAAAGTCTTGCTTGTGGCCGAACACCGTCGCCAAGACTTCCGGGCCGAGGCTCGAGCCGCCCATGCCGAGGAGAAGTGCGTCGGCAAATCTTTCGCGCCTGATCTCTTCGGCAAAGGCCCGGTAGCTCTTGATCTGATCGGCGCCGACGACATCGAGCCAGCCGAGCCAGCGATCTTCGTCGGTGCCGGTCCACAGCGACTTGTCGCGCTGCCAAAGTTTTCGCACATTGCCGTGACCGCGCCACTCCTCCGCCGCGGCATCGGCCTTCTTGGTCAAGGCGTCGCCCAGCGCAAGCATTTGCGTATCGACTTTGCCGTCGAGGATTTTGTCGCGTTTTTCCGCCACGGCGGCCAACAGCTTGTCGGCGGCGTCGGCGAACAGCCGCACGCCGTCTTCGACCAGCTTGTCGGTCACCGCATCGAGCGAAATTCCGGCGCGGCCGAGATCGCCGAGCACGCGCTGCGCATCGGCGACATTGTCTGCCAGCGTGTCGGCGATCTTGCCGTGGTCGCGGAACGCATCCATGGTCGCGACTGGTATGGTGTTGACCGTATCTGGCCCGATCAGCTCCTCGACATAGAGCACGTCGCTATAGGCCTTGTTCTTGGTGCCGGTCGAAGCCCACAGCAGCCGCTGCGTTTTCGCGCCTTTCGCCGCCAGCGCCTGCCAGCGCGCGCCGCCGAACAGCCGCTTGTAACGCTGATAGGCGAGCTTGGCATTGGCGACGGCGATTTTGCCCTTGAGCGCGCCGAGGCGCGCCTTCTCGTCCGGATCGTTGACCTGCGCGATCTTGTCGTCGAGCAATTTGTCGACCGCGGTGTCGATGCGGCTGACGAAAAAACTCGCGACGCTGGCGATCTGCGAAACATCGCCTCCCTTGGCAGCCAGCACCTCAAGACCAGACAGATAGGCTTCGACAACCTGCTCATAGACAGCTTGCGCGAACAACAGCGTGATATTGACGTTGATGCCGTCGGCAATCAGATCATGGATCGCCGGCATGCCTTCGGGCGTGCCCGGTACCTTGATCATCAGGTTCTTGCGGCCGACCTCGCGCCACAGACGCTTGGCTTCGTCGATCGTGCCTTGGGTGTCCTTGGCGAGATAGGGCGAGACTTCGATGCTGACATAGCCGTCGGCGCCATGGGTGGCGTCGAAGGTCGGGCGCAGCACGTCAGTGGCCTGCTGGATATCCTCGACCGCGAGATGCTCGAAAATCTCGCCGACCGAGCGGTCCTGCGCCTGCAGCATGCGGGCGATGGCCGCGTCGTATTCGTCGGAATGGCCGATGGCCTGCTCGAAGATGGAAGGGTTCGACGTCACCCCACGCAGGCCGTCGTCATCGGCGAGCTTTTTCAAGCCGCCCTTGGCGATGAAACCGCGGGACAGGAAATCGAGCCAGACGGCCTGGCCGTGATCCGCAAGCGACTTTAACGGATTCATTGTCGGGAATTCCTTGATGTCGAATGCTTGGCAATCTGCGATTCGGCGGCCGCCACTACTTTATCCGCCACGAAGCCGAATTTCTGCAGCAAATCCTTGATCGGCGCCGAGGCGCCGAAGCTGTGCATGCCGATGATGGCGCCGCGACAGCCGGCGTAGCGATCCCAGCCGATCACAGAACCCATTTCCACCGCAACGCGCGCTTCGATATGCGGTGGCAGCACCGTGTCACGATAATGCTGGTCCTGGCGTTCGAACAGCTCCCAGCTCGGCATGCTGACGACCCGGGCGGCGATGCCCTTTTGCGCAAGCAGCTCGCGCGCCGCGATACACAATTGCACCTCGCTACCGCTGGCGATCAGGATCACCTGTGGGTTTGCGGCGTCGGCCATGACATAGGCGCCGCGCGCCAAGCCCGAGGCCGGCGCATAGCGGGTGCGGTCGAACACCGGCAATTTCTGGCGGCTGAGCACCAGGCAGGCAGGCTCATCGGTCAAACCGAATATCACGCGATAGGCCTCGCGCACTTCGTTGGCGTCGGCGGGACGCAGCACGATCAGGTTCGGAATGGCGCGCAGCGCCACCAGCTGCTCGATCGGCTGATGGGTCGGGCCGTCCTCGCCGAGGCCGATGGAGTCGTGGGTGAAGACGTGAAAGACCGGCAGCTTCATCAACGCGGCGAGCCGGATCGGCGGCCGCATATAATCGCTGAAGGTGAGAAACGTCGCGCCGAAGGCGCGCAGCTTCGACACCACGAGGCCGTTCACCACCGCACCCATGGCATGCTCGCGTATGCCGAAATGCATGTCGCGGCCGCCCGGTTGATTGGGCTCGAGCTGTCCCGCGCCATCAAAGGTAAAATTCGTCTTGGTCGAGGGCGCGAGGTCTCCGGCGCCGCCGATCAGCCACGGCACGTGCTCGGCGATGGCATTGAGCACTTTGCCGGACGCGTCCCGCGTGGCGATGCCCTTGTCGTCGGCTGGGAATGTCGGCAAGCGCGCATCCCACTGCTCCGGCAACGCGCCGGACAAAAGCTGCTCAATCTCGCGTGCGGCTTGCGGAAATTCCCGCCGGTAGGCGGCGAACAGCTCTTCCCAATCGTCGCGCAGCGCGCGGCCGCGCCGACCGATGTTTTCACGGAATTGGTTATAGACGCCGTCCGGCACCAAAAATTGCGCGTCTTCCGGCCAGCCGTAAAAACGCTTGGTGAGACGCGCTTCCTCCTCGCCGAGCGGCTCGCTGTGTGCCGCCGCGGTGTTCTGCTTATGCGGCGCGCCGTAGCCGATGATGCTGTTGACGATGATGAGTGTCGGCTTGTCCTTGACGCGGCGGAATATCTTTAGCGCCTCGGCGAACGCCGCGGTGTCATTGGCGTCGCGCACGCGCAGCACGTTCCAGCGATAGCCCTTGAATCTTGACTCGACGTCCTCGCTGAAGGTGAGTCTGGTGTGGCCTTCGATGGTCACCGTATTGCTGTCGTAGATCCAGCACAGATTGCCGAGGCCGAGATGGCCGGCGAGCGACGCCGCTTCGCTTGCCACGCCCTCCATGAGGTCGCCGTCGCTGCAAATCGTGTAAACGTCGTAGTCGAACACGGTGAAACGCGGCCGGTTGTAATGCGCGCCGAGGAAGCGCGACGCGATCGCCATGCCGATGCTGTTGCCGCAGCCCTGGCCGAGCGGCCCGGTCGTGGCCTCGACGCCAGTGGTGTGGCCGTATTCCGGATGGCCGGGGGTGACGCTGTCGAGCTGGCGGAAATTTTTGATGTCGTCGAGGCTCACCGCGGGCCGGTCGGTGACGCTTTGCCCGTCAACGCGGCGCACCTCGGCCAAATGCAGCAGAGCATAGAGCAACATACAGGCGTGGCCGGCCGACAGCACGAAGCGGTCGCGGTTGGCCCACAGCGGATCGGCCGGGTCGTAGCGCAAAAACTCCCGCCACAGCGTATAGGCGACCGGCGCGATCCCCATCGGGGTACCGGCATGGCCGGACTGCGCCTTCTGCACCGCATCAATGGCGAGCGTGCGGATGGTGTTGATGCACAACCGGTCGATGTTCTCATGGGAATCGGCCGCGAAACGGGTGCGCGGATCGGTGGATGCAGTTTGAGCGGGCATGATTTAGCGCTCACCGGCCAAGGGATTTAAAATCGCCCTGAGAGGGAACGATTGAAGCCCCAAGCCGTTCCATGCGACCGCGGGCCAAAGCCCAACTGGCGCCGCGGCTTATTGCGCTTTGGCCTTCTGGATCGCCGTCCATATGGCGTAGGGCGTCGCCGGCATCATGATGTCGCGGACGCCGAGTTCGCCCAAGGCATCGAGGATGGCGCTGACCATGACGGCGGGCGCCGCCGTGGTGCCGCCTTCGCCGCCGGCCTTGATGCCGAGCGGGTTGGTCGGCGATAGCACCTCGGCGATCTCGGTCCTGAAGGACGGCAAAATGTCGGCGCGCGGCATGGCGTAATCCATCAGCGAGCCGGTCAGCGGCTGGCCGGAATCGGGATCGAGAAAGATTTGCTCCCACATCGCCTGGCCGACGCCCTGTGCGATGGCGCCATGGGTCTGGCCGTGCACGATCAGCGGGTTGATGCAGCGGCCGACGTCATCGATCGAGGCATAGCGGGTGATCGCGATTTCGCCGGTATCGGGATCGACCTCGACCTCGCAGATGGCAGTGCCGTTGGGAAACACCGGCTCGTGCATCTCGTTGTCGGTGACCACCGCGATGCCGTCCTTCATCGCGTCAGGAAGCTTGTGCCGCGCCGCCTCGGCGGCAAGCTCAAGAAAATCAAAGGTCAGGTTGGTATCGCGCGAGACGAAGCGGCCGTCGTTGAACGAGACGCTGTCCGGCGCCGCGCCCATGACGATGGCGGCGATCGCCTTGCCCTTGGCGATAAGATCGACGGCGGCTTTGGAGAACACCGTCGCGGCGTGGCGCATGGAGCGGCCGGAATGGGAGCCGCCGCCGACTTTCACCACGTCGGTATCGCCAAGAATGATACGCACGCTCTCGGCCGGCACGTGCAGCAGATCAGAGATCACTTGCGCAAAACTCGTCTCATGGCCCTGTCCGGCCGGCTGCGTGCCGATGACGACATCGACCCGTCCTTCCGGCTGCACCTTGATGCGCGCCTGCTCGCGCGGCGCGCCGATTGACGACTCCACGTAGTTGGCAAGGCCGCGGCCCAACAATTTGCCGCGGCGTTTGGCTTCGCGGCGGCGCGCGGCAAAGCCTTTCCAGTCGGCGATGTCCATCGCCCGGTCCATGTTCTCCTGGTAGCGGCCGCTGTCGTAGAGCATGCCGACCGAATTGCGGTACGGCATGGCTTTGGGCGGAACGAGGTTCTTGCGGCGTAATTGAATACGATCCACGCCAAGCTGCGCCGCCGCGGTGTCGATCAGCCGCTCGATGGCGAAGGTGACTTCCGGCCGGCCGGAGCTGCGATAGGCGTTGGTCGGCATGGTATTGGTGAACACGGCGACGGCGCGCAGAGTCGTCGCCGGAATGGCGTAAGAGCCGGGAATGAGGCCGGAGCCCTTGCTCAGCGGCGACAGCGAGACGCAGCGGGCGCCGAGGTTGCTGATATTGGTGGCGCGCATGGCGATGAAGCGATGTTTGTCGTCGAGCGCCAGTTCGACCTTGGTCACCAGATCGCGGCCCTGATAGTCGCTGAGGAAGGCTTCCGAGCGCGTCGCGGTGAATTTGACCGGCCGGCCTATTTTTTTCGACGCCCATAGCACGAGACCGAATTCGACAAACGTTCGGTTCCGGGTGCCGAAATTGCCGCCGACGTCGTGGGACAGCACGCGCAAGCTCTCCGGCGCGATGCCGAGCACTTGCACCAGCTCGTTCTTCTGCCGCACCGCGCCGCCGGAGCCGGCATAGAGCGTGTAACGGCCGGTCGCCGAGTCGTAGTGGCCGAGCGCCGCGCGCGGCTCGAGCGGCACGCCGGTGACCCTGCCGATATGAAAATTCTTCGCCACCACATGCGCGGCGCGGGCGAACGCCTTGTCGGTCGCCTCGACATTGCCGAACACGGTTTCCACCGTGACGTTGTTCGGCACTTCGTCCCACAGCACAGGTGCGCCGGGTTTCATCGCGTCCTCGGAATGCAAGACGAACGGCAATTCCTCGTAACGCACCTCGACTGCTTCGGCGGCATCCAACGCTTCCGCCTTGGTCTCCGCCACCACCATGGCGACCGCTTCGCCGACATGGCGCGCCTTGTCGGTCGGCAACAGCACATTGGGCCCGATGAACACCGCGCTGCCATTGGGCCCAGTGAGCTTCATGTCGAATTTGGTTTTTGGCACCGGATCGTGCGGGATCGGGCCGAGCTTGTCGGCAGCGCAATCGGCGCCGGTGAACACGCCGAGCACGCCGGGCATTGTTTTCGCCGCCACGGCATCGATCGCGACAATGCGCGCATGCGGGTACGGCGAGCGCACCATCACCGCATAGGTTTGCCCCTCAAGCGCGAAATCGTCAGTGAAGCGACCCTTGCCGGTAATGAGCCGCGCATCCTCCTTGCGCGGCATCGGCTTGCCGATGAAGCGGTAGCCGGTTTCGCCCGGTCTGGTTTTATCGTCCATCGATCTCGCCGCCATTGGGACTTGAGGCGAGCAGTCCTACACCCCCGCGGGCGGTTGTTGTAGCCCGCCTATCCGGTCTCCGCCGCACGCGCATAGGCCTGGTCGACCAACCGCACCACCCGCGCGCAGTCGTGTACGCTGATCGGCGGCGGTGCGCCGCGCTGCCAGTGGTCGAGGGCGTCGCGGACGGCGGTGAAATACGGCGCGGTGAGGTCGGTGCCCGGGAAGACCTCGTCGCCCGCCGCGGTGGCGAACTTCAAGACGCCGTCCTTCATGGTGAGGATGCCGTCGCGGCCGGCGATCTTCCATTCGCCGTCGGTGCCGTCGCGGGGAAAGCC
>JBEKKM010000192.1:0-9021 GCA_050010715.1 Xanthobacteraceae bacterium
TATGGGATATCGACCGAGTCCCTTCCATCGGAGCGGTCATGAGTGCCAGGCATTGAAATAAGCAAGCGCAGCGCGGCCCTCCAATCCAAGTAGGGCACCCGTCGATTTTGGAGGTCGTTTCGTGAGCTCGCTGACGCCGGCTTGCAACTGGCTAATTGCGTGCTGGCGAGCTGGCGATGGTGGTAGTCGGCGTCACCGGTTGACGTCCCTTACGCGAGCGAGATTTGCTCGCCTCTCATGAAAGGAGGACGCACGTCAATATAATCGTGACGGCGCGTTTCGGGCCGTCATGGGCGGGCGAAAATCGCGTATTCATGCGGGTTTTCGCAAGCGCGCGAATGCGCGGCCGGCGCAGTGACGCCGAACCACAGCGTGGGCCGACGGTCAAATCGCGCAGTCAGGCGCATGGGGCGAAATGCGAAAAGTCGTTGAATGGCAAGGTCTTCGGCGCGGCGAGCGAATCTTTCTTTTGAGTGCGGCCGTCGAACGCGGCGGCGCGAGGATCGGAATTGGCCAAATTTTCCGCACGCGTAGCGTGGGCGAAGATGTCGGGAAATTCGGCTTGCAGAAAGGCGAATTGCGACATCGGCAAATCTCACCCGTGTCTCACGCCGCCGACGCGCGGACTTCCAGATGAAGTCGCGCAACACCGCGCGCGCCGTGCCGACGTCGCCCTCGATCAAGGTCTGCACCGCTTCCTGGAACAGCGCCTGCCGGAATTCCGGATCGGATTGGATCTTGGCTTTGATGTGGTCCTTGAAACTGCGTGTCAGAGCCATTTGTGGCCTCATCGATGATGCGATGTCTTCCGAGCCTTGTATTCCACCCACCGTGCCTTGGCGGTCGCGATGTCTTCGCTTTGCCGCCGCTTGGTGCCGCCGGCGAGCAAGATGACAAGCGTCTCGCCGTCCTGTCCAAAGTAAATTCGATAGCCGGGTCCGAAATCCAATTTCAGTTCGGCAATGCCGCCGCCGAGCCCCTTCACATGGGAACGATTGCCACGCGATAGCCGCGTCAGCGCGACCGCGATTCTCGCTTGGGTTTGGCTGTCGAGCGAATCGAGCCAAGCCTGAAACGGGACACGGCCGTCCGAAGCAACGAAAGACCTGATCGCGACCCCAACCATTTGGTATCATATATGTTACCTTTTGGCAACGTGCCCTTATCTTGATGCATTGGAGGTACCAACACAGCGCCAGGACGCCGAGCCGCAGCGCGGACCGGAGGTCAAATCGCGCAGCAAGGCGCATTGGGCGAAATACGAGAAGTCGTTGAATGACGGGGTCTTCTGTGCTGCGAACGAATCATTGTTGTGAGTGCAGCCGGAAACGGCCGCAGGTTAGTCGTACAAATATTGCTGAAACCCGATGAAGGTGTCGCGGATGACTGGAACGCCTCCCAATTCGTCCGCCGCATTGGCGATGGTGTGGTATTTGAGCTGAACGAGGCTCGCGAGCTTCTCTTCGTCGAGTTCCTCAACACCCTGACTAACATACTGCGCGAGAACGAAGTCCAAGAAAGCCTGAAGTTTGCCGTCATAGCGGGAGAAAATTTTTGTTTTGTGCGTGTCCGCCCGTTCGGATCGCGTAATCGGCGCAAGCGCAAACGCGATGTAGGCCAGCACGTCAGCCGGCTTCTTTCCAAAGAACATCGTCGATGTTCTTGAAAGTCTGTTCAAACATGCTTTCCCCTCGTTCCGAGTGATATTCCCGATCCACACTCTCGGGCGGCCCCCGGCAACTATAGCGGGAAGTTTTTAAGAATGTCAGGCCCGGATCGGGCTCGCCTCCACGCGGGGAATGCCTTTCCCGGATTTCGCTTCGCTCCATCCAGGCTACGTTTGCTCGCCGCGCCTTACGCCTCGACGTATTCCGCAATGCTCGTCGCTGCCGGCACAGCCGCGCCGTCCGCCTTGAGGCCATCGATGTGAAATCGGATTGCTTCGCGAATTTCCGATTCCACTTCGGAAACCGTCGCGGCGGTGGCAACGCAGCCGGGCAGGTCCGGCACGTAAGCGGAATAGTTACCGTCGGCCTGTTCGATCACCACTGCGTAGCGCATCACTTCAGCTCCTTCAGAAGGGCCTGCTTGAGCACGCTGTTGAGAGTGCCAGGCGCCATATCGTCGGACGGCTTTCCAACAATAGTAACACGGCCGGGCTTTGATGGGTGCTTGTATTGGCGATGCGAGCCTCGCGTGGCGACCAGGAACCAACCGTCCCGTTCAATTAAACGAATGACGTCGCGCACCTTCATGCCGCAAGCATCCGTTACTTCGCCCAGGCCGGCAAGCAGTCCGCATGAGTGCGCAATAACCCCTTCCCCTTGTGGGGAGGGGGCAGGGTGGGGGGCGAGCGGTTGCGCTCCGATGTCGAGGCGTTCGCCAGCGTCTTCATGCGTTGAGGTCGACGCCTGTGCGTCACCTCCCCGACCCCACCCCGTGCCCGTTCGGGCCGCGCCCTTCCCCCTGGCAGGGGAGGGTGAAAATCGCTGCGGCCCGGCCTCTTTTCCCGGCCGAAACCCGCCCCCATATTTACTCCTGGCGGATCGCCTTCGGGGATCTGCCATGGGTGTCGGAAATTATTGATTTATATCATAGAACCGCCACCCAGCCGTGGTTAGAGAAACCAATGACGATGGCTTATCCGGGCCTCAGGGACGGGTAGGTCAGGCCGAGGGAAAACGGACATGAATTTCGAAAAGTATACCGACCGCAGCCGCGGTTTCGTGCAGTCGGCCCAGTCGCTCGCGCAGCGCGAGGGCCATCAGCAATTTGCGCCCGAGCACCTGCTCAAGGTTTTGCTCGACGACCCGGAAGGTTTGGCCGCGGGCCTGATCGACCGGGCCGGCGGCAATTCGCGCGCGGCGCTGGCCGCCACCGAGGCGGCGCTCGCCAAGCGGCCCAAGATTTCGGGGGGCGGCGCCGGGCAAGTCTATCTCGATCCGGCGCTCGGGCGCGTGTTCGATGCCGCCGAGAAGGCGGGCGAGAAGGCCGGCGACAGCTTTGTCACCGTCGAACGGTTGTTGCTCGCGCTCGCGGTGGAAAAGGGCACCGAGGCGGGAAAAATCCTCGCCAATGCCGGCGTCACGCCGCAAACGCTCAACGCCGCCATCGAGGCCTTACGCAAGGGCCGCACCGCCGATAGCGCGTCGGCGGAGAACGCTTACGACGCGCTGAAGAAATATGCGCGAGACCTCACTCAGGCCGCACGAGACGGCAAGCTCGATCCTGTCATCGGCCGTGACGAGGAAATCCGCCGCACCATCCAAGTGCTGTCGCGCCGGACCAAGAACAATCCGGTGCTGATCGGCGAGCCCGGCGTCGGCAAGACCGCGATCGTCGAAGGCCTGGCGCTGCGCATCATCAACGGCGACGTGCCGGAGAGTCTGCAGGACAAGAAGCTGCTCGCACTCGATCTCGGCGCGCTGATCGCCGGCGCAAAGTATCGCGGCGAGTTCGAGGAGCGGCTCAAGGCGGTGATGCAGGAAGTCACCGGGGCTGCCGGCCTCTACATTCTTTTCATCGACGAGATGCATACCATCGTCGGCGCCGGCAAGGCCGATGGCGCCATGGATGCGTCGAACCTGCTCAAACCGGCGCTGGCGCGCGGCGATCTGCATTGCATCGGCGCCACTACGCTCGACGAATACCGCAAGCACGTCGAGAAGGACGCCGCCTTGGCGCGGCGCTTCCAGCCGGTCTATGTCGACGAGCCGAGCGTCGAGGATACGATCTCGATCCTGCGCGGCTTGAAGGACAGATACGAGTCGCACCACAAGGTGAAGATCACCGACGGCGCGCTCGTGGCGGCGGCGACCTTGTCGCACCGCTACATCGCCGACCGTTTTTTGCCCGACAAGGCCATCGATCTGGTCGACGAGGCGGCGGCGCGGCTGCGCATGCAGATCGATTCAAAACCCGAAGAGCTCGACAATCTCGACCGCGAAATCGTGCGGCTGAAGATCGAGCAGCAGGCGCTGAAGAAAGAGCGCGACGCCGCGTCCAAGGACCGGCTCAAGCGGCTGGAGAAAGACCTCGCGGGGCTCGAAGAACAGGCCGACGCGCTGACGGCGAAGTGGAAGTCCGAGAAAGACAAGCTCAATTCGGCGGCCGAGCTGCAAAAACAGCTCGACAAGGCCAAGAACGATTTGGCCGACGCTGTTCGCCGCGGCGATTATCAGAAGGCGGGCGAGCTGCAGTACGGCACCGTGCCCGAGCTCGAGAAAAAGCTGAAAGCGGGCGAAAGCGCGACGGCGTCGACCGTCGTCGCTTCCGAAGCGGTGACCGCCGACAACGTGGCGGCGGTGGTGTCGCGCTGGACCGGCATTCCGGTCGATCGCATGCTCGAAGGCGAGCGCGACAAATTGCTGAAAATGGAAGACAAGATCGGCCAGCGCGTGGTCGGCCAAGCCGACGCCGTGCACTCTGTTTCGACGGCCGTGCGCCGGGCGCGGGCCGGCTTGCAGGACCCGAACCGGCCCATTGGTTCATTTATGTTCTTAGGGCCGACGGGCGTCGGCAAGACCGAGCTGACAAAAGCCTTGGCGGAATTCATGTTCGACGACGAGCATGCCCTGGTCCGCATCGACATGTCGGAATACATGGAGAAGCATTCGGTGGCCCGCCTCATCGGCGCGCCGCCCGGCTATGTCGGCTACGAGGAGGGCGGCGCGCTCACCGAAGCGGTGCGGCGGCGGCCTTACCAGGTGGTGCTGTTCGACGAGATCGAGAAGGCGCATCCGGACGTTTTCAACGTGCTCCTGCAGGTGCTCGACGACGGCCGGCTGACCGACGGCCAGGGCCGCACCGTCGATTTCCGCAACACCTTGATCGTCATGACCTCGAATCTCGGCGCCGAATATCTGGTGCAGCTGGGCGAGAATGAGGACACCGACAAGGTGCGCGACCTGGTGATGGCCGAGGTGCGCGCGCACTTCCGCCCCGAGTTCCTCAACCGCGTCGACGAGATCATCTTGTTCCACCGGCTCAAGCGCGAGCATATGGGCCGCATCGTCGATATCCAGATGCTGCGCCTGCAGAAGCTGTTGGAGGATCGCAAGATCACGCTCACGCTCGAGCCCAAGGGCCGCGAGTGGCTGGCCGAGAAAGGCTACGATCCGGCTTACGGCGCGCGCCCGCTCAAGCGCGTGATTCAGAAATCGGTGCAGGATCCGCTGGCCGAGCTCATTCTCTCCGGCAAGATCAAGGACGGCGAGAAAGTCGCGATCACCGCCGGCAAACAGGGCCTGGTCTTCAACGGCGCGACGGTCGCGGCCGCGGCTGCTTAAACAGAGCTCGTTTCCCGGATGCGGTGCAGCGCGCAGCGAAGCGTAGCGGTGCACCGCTGATCCGGGATCGTCGCAGGCTCCGAGTGCGTAACGATCACGGGTCTGCAGCGCACCACTGCGTGCTGCGCTGCGCCCGGGAAACGCATTTCGATATCTAGCGGCGCGGTTGCTGCTGCGCTGGCGCCGGAATCGACTCGTTCAACCGCTCGCGCACGTGTTCGACGAAATAGCGTGCCGGAGATTTCGATACCCCGGTAATCCATAGCGGATTGGCGCCGCCCGAGCTCTCGACGCTGACCGCATCCCAGAAAAAGCCGCGCGTGTGCGCGACCTCGGCGATATGCGACAGTGGCAAATGCTCGTCGGTGCGCTGCCACGGCGTCAGCCAGAATTTGACGTCGCTGGTCGACACGCCGAGCCGGTCAGCCGCCATGTGCAGCGGGAACAACAGCCGCGTCAGGTTGAAATGAAACAGCGCCCACAGCCGGCTCGATCGCACTTCGAGGCGCTCGCCGGCGTCGTTGGTTTGGGTCACCAATATCTCCAGGGAGAAGGAGTAGCTTACCGCGATTGCGCGACGCGGGCGGGCGCCCGCGCCATGACGGCGTCGAGCAAGTCGCGATCCTTGTCGAATTGGGCAAGCGTTGCGCCGTCGAGGACGCGGCCGCGCGGCAGCTTGACCTTCATCGGATCGACGAAGCGGTCGTTGATGATGATTTCGAAGTGCACGTGCGAGCCGGTCGACATCCCCGTCGAGCCGACGAAGCCGATGATCTGGCCCTGGCGCACCTTGGAGCCGACGTCGAGGCCGCGGGCGAACGCGGTCATGTGGCCGTAGGCGGTCTCGTAGCCGTTGGCGTGGCGGATGCGGACATATTTGCCGTAGCCGCCTTTGAGCCCGATCTCCTCGATAGCGCCGTTGCCGGCGGCGAATATTGGCGTGCCCATGGGCGCGCCCCAATCGACGCCGGAGTGCAACTCGCTGACGTGGAGCATCGGATGGGTGCGCCAGCCGAAACCCGATGTCACGAGACCGACGGCCACCGGCTTGCGCACCAAAAATTTCTTGGCGCTCTTTCCGGTCTCGTCATAATAATCGTAGGTGCCGTCGTCGGTGGTCTGGAAGTGGTAGTACTTCTTGGTGTCGCCACCGACGGTGAGCTCGGCGTAGCGGACTTCGTTCTTGTTCTCGACGTTCTCGTCGTCAGAATACAGCACCTCGAACGAGTCGCCCGGCTGCACTTTGCGCTGGAAGTCGACGTCGTAGGAATAGATGCGGACCAATTCCTCGATCACGGATTTCGGCACATTGTTGCGCAGCGCGGTCTCGTACAGGCTCTCGTAGAGCCCGACGCCCTTGCCATCGTCTTCGCTGTTGTCGTCGCTCGCTTCGGTCGCTTCCGTATCGACGTTTTTGATGTCGACCGGGACGTATTTGCCGGTATCGGACAAAGCGGCGGCCGCGGCGATCGCGCTGTCGCCCACTATAATGACGCGCAGCGGCCGGTTATGGCCGGTGCCAACAGGCGCCATCAGCACGCGCAGCCGCTGGCCTTCCTTGATGCCGCCCTCGGCGGCAAGCGGCCCGAACACGGCGATGATCTGCTTGATCTCATCGGGCGCGGCGCCGAGCTCGCGCAGGATCGAGCCTACGGTCTCGCCCTTCTTCACCGTGACCAGGCGCTCGCTCCAGTCGCCGCCGCCGTTGGCTTGCGCCGTGGTCTTGGGCAACAGCGTGACGTTCTCGGGCACGACGCGGGCGGTGAAGCCGAAATCGCCGACCGGATTGCCCTCGGCGGCGTAGCTGAGCGTGATGGTGCCGGTCGACGGATCGGTCGTCGGCCTGGCCGCCGTGTTGGTCGGCACAGCAGCGGCAACGTCGCGCACCCGGGTCAGAACGTCGTCGAGCGGCAGCAAGGTCGAATTTTTGACCTTCGGCAACAGCGAATTGAGATCGCAGACCGCGGGCGTGACCTTGTTGGCGCGCGGCGCCGAACCGACGAAGTCGCAGGTGACGAAGGATACTTCGGCGTCCGGCTCCGCGGCCGGCGTCTGCTCGTCGCCGGCGACCGCGTCGGCCAAAAGCTTTTGCGGATTGAACGGCGGGATGTTGGCGGAGAGATCGGACTCCGTCAGCGACAGATTGCCGGAGACGCGGACATAGGCGCGGGTGCGCACCAGTTCGCGATCGCGGATGCGGGTCGAAGTCGGAATGCGCAGGATCTGCCGCGTCACGCTCTGCTCGCTGATCGCCGGCAGGCGGTCGGCCTTGCGGAAGGCGTTCAGGCGGTCGCCGATGCCGGCGATCGCGCCGCGCAGCGCCATCTCGACGCGCTCGGGGGCGGTGGCGAAATTGGTTTCGCCGTCGAGCGAAGCAAAAACGGCGCCGCCCATCAGCGCCGCGCCGCACAGTCCGGTCAAAATCGTGCCGGAGAACCACTGCACCGACAGCCGGCGCCGGTCGAGCAGGCCGCCTGAGCCGCCGTCCACCAATAGCGGTGGCTCATTGCCGAGATCGATCACCTCGGCATCAAACCGTCGCCGTGCGCCGCGCAGCCTAGCTTGATCCAAGCCAACGTCCCCTGCGGCTACTTCCCCTGCACGCGCGTTGCCGCGTCGTGCCCCCGCGGCGCCAAACGGTGACGCTGCGTTTGCCCGATTGTCGGCCGAGATTCAGGCCAAAAATCGAGCGCAACACGTTGCCTTGACGGCTCCGGCCGGCCAAATGCGACCGGCAGGCCAAGGGCGAAAGCTCAATTGAAGTTGTCGCGTCCCCGCATTGCGACATCCCCGAGACGATTATGCCAAGAACGGCGGAGGATTGTGGCCGCAGTACGGCCGGGGACTTAGCTTTCCGACCCTTTGCGCAAGGCGGCCCGCCTCTCCACTTGGGCCGCGAGCGCACGGTGGAAATTGCTTGCTCTGCCGGGCTTATTTTGGGGTCAAAGGCGTTGACAAGGCCGGCACCCCAAGACTATATAGACCCTCTTGGACGCGCCGCCGCCTGGCGCGATGGCGCGTCCGCGAAGCCCCTCACTGTTTCACACGGTGACCGAGCATCCGGCCATGCTCTTTGTGGCCATGTTCGTTGCCGCGTCGGATGTGACGGGCTTTATGTTCTCCGGCCGTGTTTTCGGATCTTTGCCGGAGACGTCGGGACGACGGAGCTGCAAGGCTCCGGGCTGTTTGAAAAGTGAATCGGAAGAAAGAGAAACGTGGACGGCGGAGTCCTTGCGGGCCGCTTCCTCGAACGGAGAAGGCATTGGGTTCAAAAGACCTGGGCTTTTTCCGGGAGAGATGCGGTCATGGAAGAGACTTCGGCGGTCTTACGTTTCAAGGTTTTCTACATCGGCCGATTGCGCAAGCGGTCGGACGTGTAGGGACCTCGTCAAACGTTGTGATCAGCCGAGATCAGTTCTCTCCAACTTGAGAGTTTGATCCTGGCTCAGAGCGAACGCTGGCGGCAGGCCTAACACATGCAAGTCGAGCGCCCCGCAAGGGGAGCGGCAGACGGGAGAGTAACACGTGGGAACGTACCCTTCAGTTCGGAACAACCCAGGGAAACTTGGGCTAATACCGAATACGTCCGTAAGGAGAAAGATTTATCGCTGAAGGATCGGCCCGCGTCTGATTAGCTTGTTGGTGAGGTAACGGCTCACCAAGGCGACGATCAGTAGCTGGTCTGAGAGGATGATCAGCCTCACTGGGACTGAGACACGGCCCAGACTCCTAC
>JBEKKM010000193.1:0-8413 GCA_050010715.1 Xanthobacteraceae bacterium
AAATCGTTCCTGGAAAAAAGCGACGTCCGCTTCCAGGGCGGCATCAACGAGGACCTTGCCGCCACCGCGGTCTGGGGCTCGCAGCAGGCCGAACTGCGCGGCGAGGGCAAATACGACGGCGTATTCGGCATGTGGTACGGCAAGGGCCCCGGCGTCGACCGCACCGGCGACGTGTTCCGCCACGCCAACCTCGCCGGCTCCGCCAAATACGGCGGCGTGCTGGCGCTGATGGGCGACGACCACACCGCCGAATCCTCGACCACCGCGCACCAGTCCGAATATCACTTCATTGACGTGATGGTTCCGATCCTCAACCCCGCGGGGGTGCAGGAAGTGCTCGACTACGGCCTTTACGGCTGGGCGATGTCGCGCTTCACCGGCACCTGGGTCGCGCTCAAGACCATGCACGAGACGATAGAATCCACGGCGGCGATCGACGGCGGTTTTGAGCGCATCAACATCGTCACCCCGATCGATTTCGCGATGCCGCCGGGCGGCCTGAACATCCGACTCAACGATCCGATCCTGGCCCAGGAAGCGCGCCTGCACGATTACAAGCGCGACGCCATGCTCGCCTTCGTGCGCGCCAACAAGCTCAACCGCATCATCACCTCGGGCGGGCGCGAGCCGAAGATCGGCATCATCACCACCGGCAAGAGTTACCTCGACGTTCGCCAGGCGTTCGACGAGCTCGGCATCGACGAGGTCAGGTGCAACGAACTCGGCATCCGCCTGTTCAAGGCCGGCTGCGCCTGGCCGCTGAGCCGGCGCGAGCTGAAAGAATTTGCGCAAGGCCTCGATCTCATCATCGTCGTCGAGGAAAAACGCTCGTTGCTCGAAGTGCAAGTGCGCGAGGAGCTTTACGGCACCGTCAATCAGCCGCTCTGCATCGGCAAGAAAGACGAAGCCGGCAATTGGCTGTTCCCGGTCAAAGGCGCGCTTGATCCCAACGAGGTCGCGATCTGCATCGGCGAGCGGCTGTTAAAATATCACCGCAACGACGAGATCGTTGCCCGCGTGGCGCGGCTCAAGGACTTCCAGCGCATCGCCGCCGAGACCCGGGACGTCGCGCAACGCATTCCTTATTTCTGCTCCGGCTGCCCGCACAATTCGTCGACCGTGGTGCCGGAGGGCATGCGCGCTTATGCGGGCATCGGCTGCCATTACATGGCGCAGTGGATGAATCGTTCGACGCTCGGCTATACGCAAATGGGCGGCGAGGGCGCCAACTGGGTCGGCGAGGCGCCGTTCTCCAACCGCAAGCACGTTTTCCAGAATCTCGGCGATGGCACCTACAACCATTCCGGCTACTTGGCGATCCGCGCCGCCATCGCCTCGAACACCAACATCACCTACAAAATTCTGTTCAACGACGCGGTGGCGATGACCGGCGGCCAGGCCAATGACGGCGGGCTCACGGTGCCGCAGGTGGCGCGCCAGGTCGCGGCCGAAGGCGCCAAGCGCGTCGTCGTGGTGACAGACGAGCCGGACAAATACGCTTCCGACATCGAATGGCCGAAGGGGCTGACCATCCACCATCGCGACGATCTGATCGCGGTGCAGAAGGAGCTTGCCGAGATCGCGGGCGTCACGGTGCTGATCTACGACCAGACCTGCGCCGCCGAAAAGCGCCGTCGCAGGAAGCGCCACACCTTCCCCGATCCCGACAAGCGCGTCATCATCAACGAGCTGGTCTGCGAAGGCTGCGGCGATTGCGGCGTGCAATCGAACTGCGTGTCGGTGCAGCCGCTGGAGACCGAGTGGGGCCGCAAGCGCCTGATCGACCAGTCGAGCTGCAACAAGGACTTTTCCTGCGTCAAAGGCTTTTGCCCGTCCTTCGTCACGGTGCACGGCGCCAAGCTGAAGAAGGGCGTCGGCGTCGCCGCCGATCACGACCTGCCGGCGCTGCCCGATCCAAAGCTGCCGGCGATCGACCAGACCTATAACATCATCGTCACCGGCGTCGGCGGCACCGGCGTCGTCACCATCGGCGGCATATTGGGCATGGCGGCGCATCTGGAAGGCCGCGGCGTCGGCGTGCTCGACATGGCCGGCTTGGCGCAGAAGGGTGGCGCGGTATTCAGCTATATGCGGATTGCCGAAAATCCGGACGCCATCCATGCCATCCGCGTTGCCGCTGGCCGCGCCGATCTCGTTCTCGGCGGCGACATCGTTGTCGCCGGCACGCGCAAGATTTTGGCGGCGGTAAAGCACGGCGCGACGCAGATGGTAGTCAACACCGCCGAATTCATGCCCGGCGAATTCACCCGCAACGCCGATTTCTCGCTGCCCAGCGAGCGGCTCAAGCGCACCATCGTCGCCGATGCCGGCGCCGACAACACTCATTTCATCAATGCCGGCGGCATCGCCGCCGCGCTGTTCGGCCAGTCGATCGGCGCCAACATGTTCATGGTCGGCTACGCCTATCAGCTCGGCGCCATCCCGCTGTCGGCCGGAGCAATCGAGAAAGCCATCGTGCTCAACGGCGAAGCGGTCGCCATGAACCAGGCGGCGTTCCATTGGGGCCGCCGCGCTGCAGTCGATCGTGCTGCCGTCGAGAAACTGGCAAAACCCGCGACCGCCATCGCCAGCGACGCGCAACGGCTCTCCGAATCCTTCGATGAAACCGTCGAGCGGCGAGTGAAATTCCTGACCGCGTATCAGAATGCCGCTTACGCGGCGCGCTATCGGGCCCTGGTCGACAAGGTCAAGGCGGCCGAGGCCGCGCGCACGCCGGGCCATTGCGAGCTGACCGAGGCGGTGGCGCGCTATCTGTTCAAGCTGATGGCCTACAAGGACGAGTACGAGGTGGCGCGGCTTTACACCGATGGCGCGTTCCTCAAACAGGTTGAGACCGAATTCGACGGCGACAATCTGCGCTTCGAGTTTCATCTGGCGCCGCCGCTGTTGGCGCGCCGCGACAAGACCACGGGCCTGCCGCGCAAGATGAGCTTCGGCCCGTGGATGCTGCCGGCGTTCCGGCTGTTGGCGAAATTCAAAGGTCTGCGCGGGACGCCACTCGATCCGTTCGGGCGGACGCTGGAACGGCGCACCGAACGCAAGCTGATCGGCGACTACGAGGAAATTCTGGATGAGGTTTTGGCGAAACTGACGCCGGACAACCATCACATCGCGGTCGCGTTGGCCGCGATCCCGGAAAAAATCCGCGGCTTCGGCCACGTCAAGCAGCAGCATCTCACCGCCGCCAAAGCCGACGAGGCGGCGCTGCTCGAGCAATTTCGCGCCGGGTCGCCGGAACTGCTCAAAGCCGCCGAGTAATCGAACGCGTTAGCCTGCTCGATCGCGTAACGGGGGACGCACATGAGCTCTCTCACCCAAGATCTCGGCCGCTTCGTCGCCGATCTCACCTTGCAGCAGATTCCGGCGGAAGGTTGCGCCATCGCCCGCACCGGCATCGCCGACTGCTTCGGCGTCTTGATTGCAGGCAGCCGCGATCCGGAAATTGCGCTGATCGATCGCGAGCTGGGCCATAGCGGCGGCGCGGCGCTCGCTTCGCTTATTCCCTCGGGCGCGCGGCGCAGTCCCGAAACCGCGGCCTTGGTCAACGGCGTTGCCGCGCACGTGCTGGACTACGACGATGTGTCGCTCGACGGCCATCCGAGCGCGGTCCTGATGCCGGCGATTCTTGCCCAGGGCGAAGCAAACGGATCGAGCGGCGCCGAAATGTTGACGGCCTATGTCGCCGGCTACGAAGTGTGGGCCGAGCTTCTGCTGCGCGAGCCGACGCCGCTGCATCGCAAGGGCTGGCATCCGTCGGCCGTGCTCGGCCCCGTTGCTGCTGCTGCAGCATGCGCCAAATTGCGCGGTCTCGATGCCACGCAAGCGGCGACTGCTATGGCGATCGCGGCCTCGATGTCGTCGGGCCTGGTGGCGAATTTCGGCACCATGACCAAATCCTTCCAGGTCGGCCGCGCCGCGCAGTCCGGCGTCATTGCCGCGCGCCTGGCGCAGGCCGGACTGACGGCGTCGCTTGATGCGCTGGAGCACCCGGCGGGCTTGCTCATGGCGCTGTCGGTGGACGGCAACGCTGAGCTCGATCGGCCTTTCGACGCTGCGCAGAAAGAGTGGCACATCGTCGGCCATGGGCTCAGCATCAAGCGCTATCCGATCTGCTACGCGACCCACCGCTCGATCGATGCCGCGCTCGATCTGGTGACGCGCTTCGACCTCACTCCCGGAAAGGTCGAGCGCATTCATGTCTCGACCGGCAAGACGCAGATGCTGATGCTGCGCAACAGCGCCCCGCAGACCGGGCTCGAAGCGAAATTCTCCATGCAGTTCGCCATGGCCGCGGCGCTCTGCGCCCGCAATGTCGGCTTGCGCGAGCTGACCGACGATTTCGTGCGCCGGCCCGAAGTGCAGGCAATATTTCCGCGGGTTTCGCTCGAGGGCACCGCGGCCACCAAGGCGGGCTCCAATTTCGCGCCCGCCGACGCCGTCGAGATCACCACGATCGACGGCGCGACGCACAAAAGCGGGCCGGTCGAATTCGCCAAGGGCAGCCACGAGCAGCCGCTGTCGCGCGACGAATTGTGGGCCAAATTCGCCGATTGCCTCGGCGCGCAATTCCCCGATGGGACGAAAGCCCGCGCGTTCGAGAATTTGATGATGTTCGACCGGCTCAACGGCGCCGGCGATCTCGCGCTAGCAAGAGACTAGGCGCGCGGCGATCACATGCCGCGACCTTCGATTACGGCCTTGCAGCCGCGCGTCAGTTTGTCCTTGTGCGCCTGCAGGCACGAGCCGACTTTGAATTGGTCGGGGATATCGTCCTTGCAAAAGCGCCGCGCGTCGAAATGGCAGGCGCGATCTTCGGGTGTGTCTTCGTGCGGATAGGTTTGCGCCAATGCCGCGCCGGACATGAGCAAAACGGCAAACAGAAGCGATACGCTACGAACCATGATGTGTTCCTCGTTGGGGCGACAAACGAAAGACAGCGCACTATCTACCGTCAGCGCAATGGGGCCAAAGTGAGACTCGGCGGACGATGAATTCGCCGGCCGGGGCGCAATGGAGTATTCTGATACTATGAGCGACGTGCCGAGCGACTTGCAGATTGTTCCGAAAACCGCCGGCGAAGCGACAGCGAGACCTTCGCCGCCCGAATTGCCGCGTGAGGAACCGGCCGCAACCGCACGCGCAGAAACACCCACCGTAACGCCGCCTGCCGCCGAAAGATCCACGCCAATGTCAAATGGCGCCGCGACGCCCGAGGCCGCCACAACGCCTGAAAGGGCCGCAGCACCGGAAAAGGTGGAGCGCGGTATCGGCGTGCTTTTGGTCAATCTCGGCACGCCCGACGCGCCCGATGCCAAAGCGGTGCGCCGCTATCTGAAACAATTCCTCACCGATCCACGCGTAATCGAGAAGCGCGGGCTTACCTGGAAGCTCATCCTCAACGGCGTCATCCTGCCGATACGGTCGCGGCGCAAGGCGCGCGACTACAAGCGAATCTGGAACACCGACAAGAACGAATCGCCGTTCAAGACCATCACCCGGTCGCAGGCCAAAAAGCTCGCCGGCATTCTTGAGCCGCTCGGCAAGCACGTCATCGTCGACTGGGCGATGCGCTACGCCAATCCGTCGATCGCCTCGCGGCTCGAGGCGCTGATCGCGCGCGGCTGCGACCGCCTTCTGGTCATGCCGCTCTATCCGCAATACGCGGCGGCGACCACGGCGACGGTCGCCGACGAGGTGTTCCGTTATCTGATGACATTGCGCCGGCAGCCGGCGCTGCGCATCCTGCCGGCCTATTACGACGATCCCTATTACATCGAGGTGCTCGCCTCGTCGCTCAAGGCCGAGCTCAAGGCATTGCCGTTTAAGCCCGACGCGATCCTGTTGTCCTACCACGGCATGCCGAAGGACTGCGTGCTCAAGGGCGATCCCTACGAGGCGCAATGCGTGCGCACCACGGAGTTGTTACGCGCGCAGCTTGGCCTCGATGAAGACAAGCTGATGATGACGTTCCAGTCGCGCTTCGGCCGCGCGCGCTGGCTCGAGCCCTATACGATCCAGACCGTGAAGGCGCTGGCCAAGAAAGGCGTAAAAAATCTCGTGGTGCTGACGCCGGGGTTTTCCGCCGATTGCCTGGAGACGCTGGAAGAGATCGCGGTCGAGAACGCGCATGTGTTCAAGCGCTACGGCGGCGAAAATTTTGTCGCCATCCCCTGCCTCAACGACAGCGAAGCCGGCATGCTGATGATCTGGCAGCTCGCCATGCGCGAGCTCAAGGGCTGGGTGTGATCTTCATCTCCCCCTGCAGGGGGGAGATCGGTCCGCGCAGCGGACCAGTGGGGGCAAGTCCATGAGCCGACCCCACCCCGGGCGCTTCGCGCCGACCCTCCCCCTGCAGGGGAGGGTGAAGGGCTCAACCTCCCGTTAACCATATCCGTTTTTACTCCGTTAACCCTCGGCCGCCACCCGGCGGCCGGGCGGCTGCCGTTTGGCGCCCTGGCGCCGGAGGTAGGTTGGGTTTGGCAGCTTCCGAGGTAACGGGACGAGCTGGCGCACGCTTCGGCGCGGGGCGGGTGTTGCGCCGGTCCCTGATCGCTGCCGTCGCGGCCACAGCCATGGCGCCGGCCGTGGGCCGGGCGCAGGCGCCAGCGCCAGCGCAGCAAACTCCCAGTGCCGGCGTGCTGACACTGCCGAGCGGCATGCTGGCGGCGGCAATTCCCGATCCCAACGCGGCGCTGCTGCAGCCGTCGCTGCTAGGCAATCCGGCGAAGCCATTGCAGTTTCGCCGCCCGGGCGACGTGGCGCAGGATCAAGCGCCCACAACGGGCCAGTTCACGACGCCGTCGCGCATCGGCGCGACCCCGGTTTACGGCAGTCCGGCGGGATTCGGCGCCGGCGACACCGGCTTTGATTCCAGCAATACGCCGAAGAACAAAAAGAAGGCGCTGAAGGCCAAGGCGCCGCCGCCTCCCGGTCCCGGCGTGATCGCGCCGGAGACCACCTTCGATCCGCTGGCGACGACGCAATTCACCACGCCGGCCGCGCCGACGACGATGCAGCCGCTGGCCGCGCCGGCGCCTGCTCAGCCGCCCGCACCTCAGGTCTACCCGGCCAAGGCCGCCGCGCGGCCCGGCGCCGTCTTGCCGCCACTGGCGCAACCGGTGCCGATCGACAACGTGCCGCCCGAAGTCTATCCGCTGGCGGCGGCGCATCGGGCCGGCGCCACCGTGCCGGTGCCGCAGCCGATCGACGCCGATGCCTCGGTCGCGACGCCGCCGCCCGGAACGCAGCCGATCAGCACGTTACCGCTTGGCACCCGCGCGCAGCGGCTGTTGCCGCTCGGCGACGGCGATGCCTATTCGCCGCTCGGCATCCGCGGCGGCTCGTTCATGTTTTTCCCGGCGGTCGAATTGTCGACGGCCTATGCCAGCAATCCGCAAGGCATACCGAACGGAGGGGGATCGCCGTATTTCGTCGTGGCGCCGGAATTGCTGGTGCAATCCGACTGGTCGCGGCACGCGCTCACCGCCAGCATCACCGGCTCTTACACCGATTACACCAATGGCAGTTTCACGCCGTCGATCAACCGTCCCTACCTGAATTCGAAAATCGACGGCCGCATCGACGTCACCCGCGACACCCAGATCGTTCTCGAAAACCGCGTGCTGGTGTCGACCGACAATCCCGGCAGTCCCAACCTTCCGGCGGGTCTCGCCAGCCTGCCGATCGATACCACGCTCGGCGGCACGCTCGGCATCGTGCAGAATTTCAACCCTTTGATCGTGTCGCTCAAGGGCACCTTCGACCGCGTGCAGTACCAGAATTCGACGCTGACCGACGGCGAGACCGAGAGCAATGCCGATCGCGACCTCAACCAATATGCCGGCATCGCGCGCGTCGGCTTCGATCTCGACGCCGGCGTCAAGCCATTCGTGGAAGTGCAGCAGGATGCCCGCGTCTACGACGAGCAGTTCGACAGTGGCGGCCAGCAACGCAGCTCCATCGGCACCAGCGTGAAAGCCGGCGCCGCGGTCGACCTGTTCGGCTCACTGCGCGGCGCGATGGCGGTCGGCTATGTCGATCGTACCTATCAGGACCCGACCTTGCCGAAGGTCTCAGGCCTGATCGCCGACGGCGCGTTGATCTGGCAGGCGACCGCGCTGACCTCAGCGAAATTGACGGCCACGTCGCTGGTGAGCGAATCGACCGTGTTCGGCGTATCCGGCGAGCTCAGCCGCGATGTCGCTATCCAGGTCGATCACGCCTTCCGCCGCTGGCTCATCGGCACGCTGCAGGTCGGCTACGGGCAGGACAACTATGTCGGCGAAGGGCGCCTCGACAATCGCTACTTCGCGTCGGTCGGGGTGACCTACAAGCTCAACCGCGACATTTGGCTCAAAGGCGAAGTGCGGCAGAACTGGCTGGAATCGAACTT
>JBEKKM010000194.1:0-8249 GCA_050010715.1 Xanthobacteraceae bacterium
GCGCGGCTTGGCACGCCGCGTCGCCGGCGCCGCGATCGGGTCGTCGGGCCACGGATGCTTGGGGTAGCGGCCGCGCATCTCGGCGCGCACGGCGGCGTAGCTGCCGCGCCAAAACCCCGGCAGGTCGCGGGTCATCTGCACCGGCCGGTGCGCGGGCGAGAGCAGCTCGATCAAGAGCGGCACTCTGCCGCCGGCAATGGCCGGATGGTGATCGAGGCCGAACAGCTCCTGGACGAGGATCGCGATTTTAGGTCCGCCTTCGGCCTCGTAATCGATTGTGACCTGCGAACCGGTCGGCGCCGCGAAATGGGTCGGGGCCTCGGCATCGAGCCGGCGTTGCAGCGGCCAAGGCAGCAGCGCGCGTAACGCCGTGCTCAATTCATCGGCCGTGATGTCGCCGAGCGCGGTTTTGGCTGTGAGCGCCGGCGCGAGCCAGGCGTTGACGGTGTGCGTAAGCGCCGCGTCGGACAGGTCAGGCCATTCCTCGCCTTCGCTAGCCCGCAAGAACATCACCCGGTCGCGCCATTGCTGCAGCGATTTGATCCAGGGCAGCCGGTGCATGCCGAGACCCGCGATGCCGGCGGCGAGTTTTGGCGCGGTGTCGTCATTGGCGACGACCGGCATCGGCTGGTCGGACAGCGCAATGGCGCCGAGCCGTCGGCTCTTTCGGCCGCGCAAGCTTGCGCTCGCGGCGTCGAACGCGATCTCCTTGCGCGCTTCGATACGGTCGGGAAAGCGCTGTTCGATCTCGGCAAGCGTGATCGGCGCGGCTGAGAGGATGCGGCCTTGCGCCGCCGTCCCGGCAAGTTCGGCGACAGCGAGGAACGGCTCGCGCGCCAGCGCGGAGGCGGGATCGATGTTGGCGCCGCGGCCGTTGACGAGTAGGAACGCGCCCGCCGCGCCGCCGCGGTTCTTGGCGATGCGTTCGGGGTAGGCCAGCGCCAGCAGCACGCCAACGCTCAATGCTCCTCTCCCTCGTGGGGAGGGAGCAGATGCGACGTCTGCCCAGCGCTGCGCCATGGCGCGGGCGTCGCGCGCGCGCGGCGAGCGATCGCGGCGCAGCGCATTAAGGCGTTCGCGCAGATCGACATCGTCGCCGCCGAGGCCGCGTTCGCCGATGAGGGTGGCAATTTCCGCAGCGGGCAGGGCGTCGCCTTCCGCGCCGGCATCGATCACCATGCGCGCCAGCCGCGGCGGCAGCGGCAGTCGCCGCAACAGCTTGCCCTCGGCGGTAATGCGGCCGTCGCTGTCGATGGCGCCGAGCTCACGCAGCAGCGCCTTGGCCTCCGTAAGCGCGGCGTGCGGCGGCGGATCGAGGAAGGCGAGCTGGTCCGGACCGCCGCTCCAGGCGGCAAGATCGAGCGCAAAGGACGATAGATCCGCAGCGAGGATTTCCGGCCGGGCGAAGGGTTCCAGCGCCGCCGTCTGTGGCTCGTCCCACAGCCGGTAGCAGATGCCGGGCTCGATGCGCCCGGCGCGGCCGCGGCGCTGGTCGGCGGCGGCGCGCGACACCCGCACCGTTTCGAGCCGCGTCACCCCGACGTCGGGCTCGTAGCGCGGCACGCGGGCCAGCCCGCTATCGATGACGATGCGCACGCCTTCGATGGTGATCGAGGTCTCGGCGATCGACGTCGCCAGCACGATCTTGCGGCGGCCGGGCGGTGCCGGCGCGATGGCGCGATCCTGCTCGTCGCCGGTAAGCGCACCGTAGAGCGCGACCACGTCGGTCGATGGCTCGGCGCGGCCTTCAAGCAGAGTTTTGGTGCGGCGGATTTCGCCGGCGCCGGGCAGGAAGGCGAGCAGGGAGCCCGTATCGGCCCGCATCGCGCGGACGATGGTATCGGCGACCTGCGGCTCGATCGGCCGGGCATCGCGGCCGGCATAGCGGGTTTCGACCGGGAAGGCGCGGCCCTCGCTGGCGATCACCGGCGCGTCGCCAAGCAATTTCGCGATGCGCGCGCCGTCGATGGTCGCCGACATGACGAGGATGCGCAAATCCTCGCGCAGGCCCTGCTGTACGTCGCGGGCCAGCGCCAGGCCGAGATCGGCGTCGAGCGAGCGCTCGTGGAACTCGTCGAAGATCACGGCGGCGACGCCATCGAGCATAGGATCGTCGAGGATCAGGCGGGTGAAAACGCCTTCGGTAATGATCTCGATCCGGGTGCGGCTCGAGATTTTCGAGCCGAACCGCACCCGTAACCCTACCGTGTCGCCGACGCGCTCGCCGAGCGTCTGTGCCATGCGCTCGGCCGCCGCGCGCGCGGCGAGCCGGCGCGGCTCAAGGACAAGAATCCGGCGCTTTTTTTCTGCCTTTTGCGCCCACTCCTCGCGCGCCAGCACCAATGGCACCCGCGTGGTCTTGCCGGCGCCGGGCGGCGCCACCAGTACGGCCGCGTTGTTGGCGCGCAACGCCGCGGTCAGTTCCGGCAGGGCGGCATCGATCGGAAGCGGTGAAACGTCCATCAGGCATCCCGTCATTCCGGGACGCGGACGAAGTCCGCGGGCTCGGAATCCATAACCACTATCATTCCAGATTGGATCGCAGCGCCAGTTCTGCACAGGCAGTGGTTATGGATTCCGGATAGTCGCTACGCGACTTCCGGAATGACGCAAAAAACCTATATATTCGCCATCATGCCAACCGCACAAAAAGCACCGCCAAAGCCCCAAAAGGCGCCTAGCGCCGCCAAGCCGTTGAAGAAGGGCGACCATCTCTTCCTGGTCGACGGCTCCGGCTACATTTTCCGGGCCTATCACGCGCTGCCGCCGATCAACCGCAAATCGGACGGGCTGCAGCTCAATGCCGTGTTCGGCTTCTGCAACATGTTGTGGAAGCTTCTGCGCGACATGAAGGCGGAGGATAAGCCGACCCATCTCGCGGTGGTGTTCGATCTGTCGGAAAAGACCTTCCGCACCGAAATGTATCCCGACTACAAGGCGCACCGGCCGGACCCGCCCGACGATCTCAAACCGCAATTCGGCCTGATCCGGCAGGCGGTGCACGCCTTCGATCTGCCCTGCCTGGAGCAGAAGGGATTTGAGGCCGACGACCTGATCGCGACCTATGTGCGGCAGGCTAACGAGGCCGGCGCCACCTCGACCATCGTTTCGTCGGACAAGGATTTGATGCAGCTCGTCAACGACCGCGTCGTCATGTACGACACCATGAAGGACAAGAAGATCGGCCGCGCCGAGGTGATCGAGAAATTCGGCGTGCCGCCGGACAAGGTCATCGAGGTGCAGGCGCTGATCGGCGATTCCACCGACAACGTGCCGGGCGTGCCCAGCATCGGCCAGAAGACCGCGGCGCTGCTGATAAACGAATACGGCGATCTCGAAACCCTTCTCAAGCGAGCCGGCGAGATCAAGCAGGACAAGCGCCGGCAGGCGATCATCGACAATGCCGACAAGGCGCGGCTGTCGAAAAAGCTCGTCACGCTAGACGACAAGGTCAAGCTCGACGTGCCGGTCGGCGACCTTGCCGTGCACGAGCCCGACCACAAGCGGCTGATCGCCTTCCTCAAGGCGATGGAGTTCAGTTCATTGACGCGCCGCGTCGCCGAGTTTTCCAGCATCGACGTCGCCGAGATCGAGCCGGATGCGAAGCTCGCGGTGGGCGATAAAATGTCCTCTCCCCTTGCGGGAGAGGACGGCTCGGCCCAGCGGGCCGAGCCAGGTGAGGGTCCGAGCACCCCGGCGCCGACGGCCCTCACCCGGCCGGCTGCGCCGGCCGACCTCTCCCGCAAGGGGAGAGGTGAAGGTGCGAACGGCAAGTTGACGCCGCAGGCGCTCGCCGCGGCGCGGCTCGACATCGCCCACAGCCAAAAATTCGACCGCTCCAAATACGAAACGGTGCGCAGCCTCGACCGGCTCAAAGCCTGGATCGAGCGCGCGCGCGACCAAGGTTTTGTCGCCATCGACACCGAGACCACGAGCCTCGATCCGATGCAGGCGGCGCTGTGCGGCTTCTCGCTGGCGCTCGCTGCGAACGAGGCTTGTTACGTCCCGCTCAGTCACCGCCAAGGCGGCGACGGCAGCGGCGGCCTGTTCCAGGGCGAGATCGCGCCCGATCAGATCCCCGAGCGCGCAGCACTCGACGCCCTCAAGCCGCTGCTCGAGGATAAGGGCGTGCTCAAGATCGGCCAGAATTTGAAATTCGACTGGCAGATCTTTGCCGTGCGCGGCATCGAGATCGCCTCCTACGACGACACGCTCTTGATGTCCTACGTAGTCGATGCCGGCCGCTCCGACCACGGCCTCGATCCGCTGGCGCAGCGCTATTTCAATCACCGCACCATCGATTTCAACGAGGTGACCAAGGCCGGCAAGACCAGGATGACGTTCGACTGCGTCGAGATCGACAAGGCAACCGAATATGCCGCCGAAGACGCCGACGTGACGCTGCGGCTGTGGCAGGTGCTCAAACCCCGCCTCGCCGCCGAGCACATGCTCAATGTCTACGAGACGCTGGAGCGGCCTTTGCTGCGCGTGCTTGCCGACATGGAGCGGCGCGGCATTTCGATCGATCGCCAGGTGCTCTCCCGGCTGTCCGGTGAATTCGCGCAAGAAGCCGCGGGCCTCGAAGCCGAGATCAACAAGCTCGCCGGCGAGACCGTCAATGTCGGCTCGCCGAAGCAGATGGGCGACATTCTGTTCGGCAAGCTGGGGCTACCCGGCGGCACTAAGACCAAGACCGGGCAATGGGCGACCGGCGCGCGGGTCCTCGACGAACTGGCCGAACAGGGCCACGAATTGCCGCAAAAAATTCTCGAATGGCGGCAGGTGTCAAAGCTGAAATCGACCTATACCGACGCGCTCCCCGGCTACGTCAATCCGACGACGCATCGTGTGCACACCAGCTACGCGCTCGCCGCTACCACCACCGGCCGGCTGTCTTCATCTGAACCCAATTTGCAGAACATTCCGATCCGCACCGCGGACGGCCGCAAAATCCGCCGCGCCTTCATCGCCGAGCCCGGCATGAAGCTCGTCTCCGCCGACTATTCGCAGATCGAGCTGCGGCTCCTCGCCGAGATCGCCGGCATCGAGCAATTGCGCAGGGCATTCCGCGACGGGCTGGACATCCACGCCATGACGGCGTCGGAAATGTTCGGCGTGCCGGTGAAAAACATGCCCGCCGAAGTGCGCCGCCGGGCGAAAGCGATCAATTTCGGCATCATCTACGGTATTTCCGCCTTTGGGCTGGCCAACCAGCTCGGCATCGAGCGCGAGGAAGCCGGCGCCTATATTAGAAAATATTTCGAGCGCTTTCCCGGCATCCGCGACTACATCGAGGAGACCAAGGCGTTCGCGAAAAAGCACGGTTATGTGGAAACGCTTTTCAAGCGCAAATGCCACTACCCCGATATCGGCGCTTCGAATGCATCGATCCGCGCGTTCAACGAACGCGCCGCGGTCAACGCGCGGCTGCAAGGTACCGCCGCCGACATCATCCGCCGCGCCATGATCCGCATGGACGGGGCGCTGACGAAGAAAAAGCTCAACGCGCAGATGCTGCTGCAGGTGCACGACGAACTGGTGTTCGAGGTGCCCGAAGCCGAAGTCGAGAAGACGCTGCCGGTCGTCACCAGCGTGATGGTCGAGGCCCCGCTGCCGGCCCTGTCACTCTCGGTGCCGCTGCAGGTCGAGGCGCATGCCGCGGATAATTGGGACGCGGCGCATTGATGATCATTGCGGGCTGTGTTCCGTGCCATGACAGGCTGGTGAAAACATGAAAACAGCTCTGACACTCATCGGCATCATCGCCTTGGCCATGGGACTGCTGTGGATGGGCCAGGGCTCAGGCTACATCCCCTGGCCGGCGTCGAGCTTCATGATCAGTCAGTCCGAGTGGATTTATTACGGCGGTGCACTGGCCGTCGTTGGGCTTGTCCTGATCATCTTCGCGCGACGCTGATGATTTGGACAAGGCCTCAGCGCGTCCGCTGCGCCGCGTCGGTGACGATCTTGTAGGCCGCTTCGAGTGACGGCTTGGCCTTCGCGACTTCCGCGCCGGTTGAGAGGAACGTCTTCATCAGCTCGGCCTCTTCGTCGGGCGGCAGGCTGATCAGTTCGCCGCCGCTGTCGGTCCAGCCTTTGCGCGCCTTGGCGACGATGTCACTTGCCAACGGGCCGATCGCCGCTTGCTCCGCGGCGGCGTCGCTGTCGACGATCTTCTTTAAATCTGCGGGCAGGGCGTCGTACCAGCTCTTGCTAATCTCGGCGACGACGAAGACGGCGGGCTGGCCGGTCTCGGTGACGTATTTCGCCGCGTCCTGAAAGTGCATCGGCGTCCACACCACGATGCCGCCGACGGCGCCGTCGACCGCGCCCTGCTGAATGGCGGGCACGACGTCGCCCAGCGTCATCGCCACCGGTGTGGCGCCGAGCCGCTCGATCGGCAGCGTCTGGAATTTCGACGCCATGACGCGCATCTTCTTGCCCTTGAAATCCGCGAGATGGCGGATTGGCGTTTTTGAGATCAGCGAGGACGGCGCGTTCATGAACAGCGCGACGCCGTGCAATCCTTTGTCGGCGCCGAGCCCCAGCATCAGCTTGAGGACATCAGGATCGGCGGCGAGACGCTGGCCTTGCTCCATGGTGTTGACCAAGCCCGGCGCCGCCATCAGCTCGAAGCGCTCGTCGACGCCGACGAAGAATTCGGGCGGAATGATCGCGCATTGGATGGCGCCGAATTGCGTGCCCTCGATCTGCCGCGGGATCGCGCCGAGCTGGCTCGCGGGATAAATTTCGGGCTTGATGCGGCCGCCGGAATCCTTCTCCAGCGCCGCCGCGTAGTTCTTGGCGAAGAAATAGCTGGGGTCGTTCAACGTCGGCAGCGATATCTTCATGGTGTAGATTTTGTCCTGCGCCGATGCCGCGCCGAGCGACAATATCAGCGCTACAGCGGCGGCGACGGTCGTCGCAGCCGCCCGCGCAGCGAAATTCCGTCTTTCGATTTTCATGTTTCCCTCTCGCTTGTGTTTTCGGCCGTTATTTCTGCGGCACCACGGCGATCGCCTCGATCTCGAACAATGCACCGTCGCGCGCCAGCTTCGAAATCTGGATGGCCGTCGAGGCCGGCGGCGCTTTGGTGTCGACGTAGCGGTCGCGCACTTCGAAGTAGATCGGCAGGTGCGCCATGTCGACAAAATAATTGGTCACCCTCACCAAATGCTCGAAATTGGCGCCGACCGCAGCCAGCGCGTGCTTCAGGTTCTCGAAGCATTGCGTCGCCTGGGCGCGAAAGTCGCCCGGGCTGCCTGCGAATTCGCCGTCCACGGTCATGCCGAGCTGGCCCGAAATGTAGATGGTGCGGCACGGGCTCGTGCTCTCGACGACGTGGGTGTAGCCGCGCGTCGGCGGCATAGTCGAAGGATTTTCGAAACGATGGATGGTCACCGGTGACTCCTCTCCGGCTGGAGCAAGTTATCGTCATGGCCATAATGCAATCGGCGAGCGCCCGTGGCAAAGTCCTGCCGCCATGCATGCACGCCTCATCGCCCTTCTCGCCGTCACGGTATCGTTGCCTGGTGCGGCCCAGGCCGCCGCGCTCGACGGCGCCACGTTGTCCTGGGTGTGGGAGCTGCCGTTCGTCGGCATTTTGCTGACCATTGCGTTCGCGCCGCTCGTCATCCGGCGCTTCTGGCATCACCATTACGGCAAATTGGCCTTCGCCTGGGCAGTGCTCACGCTCGCCCCGCTTGCGGCGCTGCGCGGCGTCGATACCGCGCTGGCCGCCTTGGCGCATGCGCTGCTTGGCGACTATCTTGGCTTCATCGCCATCCTGTTCGCGCTCTACGTGGTCGCCGGCGGCATTGTGGTCTCAGGGACCTTACGCGGCACGCCGCTGGTCAACGCGCTGACGCTTCTCTTCGGCACCCTGATCGCCAGCATTGTCGGCACCACCGGCGCGGCCATGATCTTGATCCGCCCGCTCATCCGGGCGAACGCGGCGCGGCTGCACAACGTCCACGTCGTGGTGTTCTTCATCTTCCTCGTCGGCAATATCGGCGGCGCGCTGTCGCCGCTCGGCGATCCGCCCCTGTTCATCGGCTTCCTGAACGGCGTCGATTTCTTCTGGCCGGCGAAAAACCTGTGGCAGCCGACCGCGTTCGTCGCCGGCTGCGTGCTGGCGATTTTCGTCGCCGTTGATCTATGGTTCTTCCGCCAGGACCGCCGTGTCGCGCCGGTCGGCGAGGCGAGCGCGCCGATTCGCCTGCATGGGCTGGTGAACCTCGCGCTGCTCG
>JBEKKM010000195.1:0-8236 GCA_050010715.1 Xanthobacteraceae bacterium
CGCGCGCTTTAGGCGGGGTCGCGGAACATTTCCGCGGCCAGCGCCCGCGTCGCCGGCCGGCCGCGCCGCAGCGCTTCGTTGTCGAGCGCGATCACGGCTGCACGCGCCGCCGCGAACGAGCGCTCGATATGGGTCGAAAGATAGCTCACCACGCTTTCATCGAAAGCCAACTGGCGATCGGCGGCGAGCTTGACGATGACCGCACGCAGCATCGTATCGTCCGGCGCCTGAAGACTAACGACCGGCATTGCCCGCAGTCGTGAGGTCACGTCGGGGGTGGCGACGGGCCAAGTGGCCGGCACCGTGCGCGCGGTGAACAGCAGGTAGGCGTTCTCGCCGCGCGCCATGTTTATGAGATGAAACAGGGCGCGCTCGTCGGAAGCCGCGGCATCTTCGATGACCAACGCGCCCGTGGCAAGCGCGGAACGAAGCCCGGTCTCATCAAGCGCACGGGCGGACACGACACGCGCACCGGCCGCCGCCACCCAGATCGTCGCCAGATGGGTTTTGCCCGAGCCCTCGGGCCCAACCAGCGCGACAGCATTCGCCGGCCAATCGGGCCAGGAATCAATCAGCGTCAACGCGTCTTCGTTGCCGGGTCCGGCGAGAAAATCCTCGCGCGCGTAACTTTCCGCATGCTCGAGCGCCAGCGCGAGCTGCCGAGGAATGGGGGACATCGTACTTTCAGACATGAGCTAACCCGGCCGGCTGCCGGTATAGAGCGGACTGTCGCGATAACGCCGCACGGCAAAGCGTATCAGCACGCCGCTTGCCGCCGCGAGCGGCACCGCCAGCAGCAACCCGACAAAGCCGAACAGATAGCCGAAGGCAAACAACGCGAACATCAGCCACACCGGATGCAGGCCGACGCTGTGTCCGACCAGATACGGCGCCAGCACGTTGCCTTCGAGAAACTGGCCGACCAGCACGACGGTGGCGACAATGACGATCGGCGTCCAATCCGGAAAGAATTGCGCCACCGCGACGGCGAGCGAGAGCACGAGCGCCGTCAGCGAGCCCACATAGGGGATGAAACTGATCAGTCCCGAGACGACGCCGATGAGCAAGCCGAAGCTCAATCCGGCCAGCGTCAGCCCGACGGCATAATAGGAACCGAGGATCAGGCACACGCCGGATTGTCCGCGCACATAAGCCGAGATCGTCGCATCGATGTCGCGGCCGAGGCTGCGCACGGTGTCGCGCTGCTGCAGCGGGATCAGGCTGTCGACGGCGCTCACCATGCGGTCCCAGTCGCAGATCAGATAGAACGCCACCACCGGCGTGATGATCACCAGCGAAAAAATCGAAATCAGCGTTTGTCCCTTGGTCCACAGCGAGGCGAGCACCGTGGTCACATAACCCATCGCCTGATTCATCAAATCGCTGACCGAATGGTCGCCACCGCTGAGATTGTCGCCGACAATACGCTTCAGCCAGGGGTGGTTGGGATCGCTCACCAGACTTTGCAGGCGCTGCGCGTAACCCGGTGCGTTGTCGATGAAACCGGCAAGCTGCCTTGCCAGCACCGGCGCGATGAGCAGGAGCAGAAGCGCGAGCGCGAGCACGAAGCTACCGAGAATAATCGAGGCGGCGACCAGCCGGCTTAAGCCGCGCTTGGCCAGCCGATTGGCCAACGGATCGAGCACATAGGCCAGCGCCAGGCCAAGGACGAACGGCAACAGGATCGGGCTCAACAGCCACAACAGCCCGACGAAGACGGCAAGCGCCACGATCCAGAACACGATGTGCCGCTCGATGTGCATGACGCCCTTCAAGCGGTGCCAATCAGTGCCCGGCACCGAACGAGTTCATATGGCGCACCCATTCGGCGAGATAGAAGGCGATCGAGAGCAAGGTCAAGATGGCGACCAGCGCCATCATCAGCTTCGACGCCAGGTCGGCATCGAAACCGAATCCCCGCTCCGCCAACACCAGAATGGCGAGCAGGATCTGCGCCAAGGTATTGGCCTTCGAGACCGCCAACGGCTTGACCGGCATCGGCTTGCCGACCAGCCAGGACAGCATGAAGGCTGAGATGATCATAATGTCGCGCGAGACGACGAGGATGACGAGAAAAATCGGCAGCGCGCCGGCGATGCCGAGCGAAATGTAGATCGATACGATCAGCGCCTTGTCGGCCAAGGGATCGAGATAGGCGCCAAGCTCGCTCGCCATGTGGAAGCGCTTGGCGAGGAAGCCGTCGACGCCGTCGCTGATGCCGGCGGCCAGGAACAGGAAAAAAGCGATACGCATCCCGCCCGAGGTGATCGCCCAGACCACGATCGGCACCAACAGGATACGTCCCAAGGTAATGAGGTTTGGGATACTCAAACGCGGCCCCGGCTCAGGCAGCTTTTCCCCGTGCTGTCCTGCAACTCAATATACCGGTGCACGCGCGCTTGCACACCCGGCGATTCCGACGTAGGAGGCGCCGAGCGGTCCCGCCCCGCAAGGGCGGCAATCAATCATCTGTCCGATTTGGTGGCATTCGTGGATGAGGCGCGCTACGCGGCGGCCGGTGTCGATATCGACGCCGGCAACCGCATGGTGGAATTGATCAAGCCCTTGGTGCGCGCCACCGCGCGCGCGGGGGCCGATGCCGAGATCGGCGGCTTTGGCGGCCTGTTCGATCTCAAGGCTGCCGGCTTTATCGATCCGATCCTGGTCGCCGCCAACGACGGCGTCGGCACCAAAGTCAAAATCGCCATCGAGACCTGCCGCCACGACACGATCGGCATCGATCTCGTCGCCATGTCGGTCAACGACCTCGTGGTGCAGGGCGCCGAGCCGTTGTTCTTTCTCGACTATTTCGCCTGCGGCAAGCTCGATCCGGCGGTCGGCGCGGAAGTGGTCAAGGGCGTTGCGGGAGCTTGCCGCGAGGCCGGCTGCGCTCTCATCGGCGGCGAGACCGCGGAAATGCCGGGGCTCTATGCGCCCGGCGATTACGACCTTGCCGGCTTCGCCGTCGGCGCCGTGGGCCGGGCGGACCTGTTGCCGCGCGCCGACATCGCAGCCGGCGACGTGGTGATAGGTCTTGCCTCGACTGGCGTGCACTCGAACGGATTTTCCCTGGTCCGCCGCATCGCCGCCACCGCCGGATTGGCGTGGGCGGAGACGGCCCCGTTCGATCCATCGCGAACGCTCGGCGAAGCCTTGCTCACCCCGACGCGGCTTTACGTGCGCTCATGCCTCGCCGCGATCCGCGGCACCAAGGCGGTCAAGGCGCTCGCCCACATCACCGGCGGCGGTTTCGTCGACAATATTCCGCGAGTGTTGCCGGAAGGGCTGGGCGTTTCATTGGATCTCGCCCGCGTGCCGGTTCTGCCGGTGTTCAAGTGGCTCGCGGCGAGCGGCAAAATCGCCGAGGCCGAAATGTTGCGCACCTTCAACTGCGGCATCGGCATGGTGGTGGTGCTCGATCGAAGCGCGGTCAAAGCGGCAAGCGAGTGCTTCTCGGCGCAGGGTGAAACCGTCGTTACGCTCGGCGAGGTCGTCGCCGCGAAAGACGGCGCCCGGGTTGGCTTCCGCGGACACCTCGATCTCGCCTGGCCAAGCGCATGACCAGGAAGCGCGTTGCCGTGCTGATCTCCGGCCGCGGCTCGAACATGACGGCGTTGATCGAGGCGGCCGCGGCGCCGGACTATCCGGCGCAAATCGCGCTCGTCTTGTCCAACGAGCCCGATGCCGCGGGGCTCGGCCGGGCACGGCTTGCGGGCATCGCCACCGCGGTCGTCGATCACAGGCCGTTCGGCCAGGACCGCGAAGCATTCGAACGCGCGCTCGACGAAACGCTGCACGCGCACCGCATCGATCTTGTCTGCCTCGCCGGTTTCATGCGGCTCCTGACGCCGTGGTTCGTCACGCGCTGGAGCGGCCGCATGCTGAACATTCATCCAGCGTTGTTGCCGCAGTTCAAAGGCCTGCACACCCATCGCCGCGCGCTCGAAGCCGGCGTGCAGAGGCACGGCGCCACCGTCCACTTCGTCGTGCCGGAAATGGATTCGGGACCGATCGTGCTGCAGGATTCGGTGCCGGTGCGAGAAGGCGACACCGAAGAAACGCTCGCCGCGCGGGTGCTGGAGGTCGAGCACCGGATTTATCCACAGGCGCTGCGCCTCGTTGCCGAAGGCCGCGTCACGCTTGCGGCCGCGACTGCGGCAACGCGCGGATAATGACGCGTGCTTTAAACAGTATCTTTTCCGCTGCCTGGAAAATAAAAACGCCCGGGGGCTACGCGTGGAGCGGAATATCCGGACCACGATCAATCACGCGACTTTGAGATTCTCCGCCGATGTCCTGCCGCGGTTGGTCACGAGTTCGTACTCGACGCTCTGACCCTCATTGAGCGAGCGCAAGCCGGCGCGCTCGACAGCCGAGATATGGACGAAGACGTCCTTGTCGCCGCTTGCCGGTTTGATGAAGCCGTAGCCCTTGGTCGGATTGAACCATTTGACGGTGCCCTTCTGCATCGTCTGCCTCCTCAGTCGGTCCCTGTGCCAGCGAAGACGCAAACAACAGCGGCTGCACCGCCGTGCAGATGCTGCGATCCACGCCACAAGCCAGATTTTGGGAGAAGTCCGAAACAGCGGAAGTCAGAAACGATCATGTCGCCCACGACAGCACCGGCCGGATGGCCAAAATCCGATTGCCATCAAAATTGGACCGATAAATACGGCGCAAGCATGGCTGCAAAACGTCAGTCAGCGGCGCTGGAACAGCCGATGCATTGAACATCGTGACGATGATCTTGCGCGCAATCGATTCGATTACGCAGTCACGTCAACGAAATATCCACGATGTCACAATCGGCCGGCGAACCGGCGGGCCTAACTGCCGCCGGCTTCTCCGGCAGCGGATGCGGCGTGCGCCTTGGATAGAGACAGCTGTCGCCACAGCCCGCCGGCGCCGATCACCAGCAGCGCACCGGCGGCGGCGGCGGCAAATTCAACTTGCCGAGCGAATGTCTCGCCAAGCTTCGCCGACAAATAGCCGAATACCGCCGGATCGGTGGCGACGACATCGCCGGCGACCCAGCCAAGCAGCGCCGCGCCAGCCCAGATGAAGATCGGAAAGCGGTCGAGCATCACCATGATCAGCGCCGCGCCGGCAATGATGATCGGAATGGAAGCGATTAAACCGATCGCAAGCAACACCAGGCTGCCCTGCGCAATGGCGGCGACCGCGATGACGTTGTCGAGACTCATGACGATATCGGCGACCACGACGATCCGCACCGCGCGCCACAGCTGCGCGGCAGCAATGACCTTATCGTTGTCGGCGCGCTCGGGGACGAGCAGCTTGGCGGCGACGTAGATCAGCGCCACTCCGCCGATCAACTTGAGATAAGGCAGCAGCATGAGCTGCCCAACGCCGCCGGTGAAGACGAGGCGAAGCAGCACTGCGGCCCCGGCGCCGATCGCCAGACCCCAGAATCGCTGACGTTGCGGCAGATCCCGGCACGCCATCGCAATGACGACGGCGTTGTCGCCTGACAGCAGGATATTGACGAAAACGATCTGCAGCACCGCGGCCCAGAACGCCGCGCGCCCCATGTCGTTGATGCCTGCGTGGAGCATGGCGCCCCACAGCGAAGGATGCAAAAATTGCAGGATCGAACTCACCGCCGCTCCTCAAGCGCCATGGCGACGCGGCGAGCGCACCGGCTTCAGCCGACGATTTCGTTGCCGGAAAAGAACTGTGCGATTTCCTTCGCCGCGGTATCGGCGGCGTCGGATCCGTGCACCGAGTTCTCACCGATGGACTTGGCAAGCTCTTTGCGGATGGTGCCGGGTGCGGCCTTGGCCGGATCGGTCGCGCCCATCAGATCGCGATAGGTCGTCACCGCATTCTCGCCTTCGAGCACCTGCACGACGACCGGCCCGGAAACCATGAAATCGACGAGCTCGCCGAAGAACGGCCGCTGGCGATGGACCGCATAGAACGTCTCAGCCTGCTCGCGGCTCATGCGCAAGCGCTTCTGCGCCACGATGCGCAAGCCTGATTTCTCGATCATCGCATTGATGGCGCCAGTGACATTGCGCGCCGTCGCATCGGGTTTGATGATCGAAAACGTACGCTCGATCGCCATCGGATCGTCCTTTGTCGCGTTGTGGAAGCGTGGGGTTCGCAAGCGGCGTGAAAACGTGCCGGCTTATAGCCTTCGTTCACCATCCCAGCAAGCGCGCGAAAAGCGCGCCGCACGGTGTGACAAAGATCACGTCCTTGTCGAATCCAGGCGGATAATTCCTCAATGTATTCAATTCTTAAAGCGTTTCCCGCGGAATTTTCCGACTCCGCCGCATGAACCAAAAAGGGGGGCGTCGTTACCCACGGATAATTGCGTGATGCGCACGCACAAACCAGAGGAGACGTCCCATGTTGCGCAAGACGATTTTCGCTCTTTCGACCGCGGCCGCGCTGAGCGCGGCGACCTTGGCCCCGACCTCGGCATTCGCGGGCGGCGGCGGTGGCGGCGGGTGGCACGGTGGTGGCTGGCACGGCGGCGGCCTCGGCTTTGGTGTCGGCACCGCGATCGGCCTCGGAATTCTCGCCGGCGCGGCCTACGACAATACCTGCATGGCGCAACGGGTGTTCAACACACCGACCGGGCCTGTGGTGCGCTGGGTCAACGTCTGCTACTGAGCCATTCTGCTTCGCATGTTCGAAACGGCAACCCCGGCCTCGCTCGAGGCCGGGGTGATTTTATGCAGGGACGATCAATTCCCGGACGACGGCCCCGCGAAGGGATGCTGCCGCCGATCACGCGGGCGCCAATGGGGCCGCCAAATATCGCGATAGCGGTTTGACGGCGAAATAATCCGCCACACCCGTCATGATAATCCCCGCGATCATAAAGGGTTGCCTGCATACCACCAAATCAAAGGCCGCATAGTCGCGGCCGTTGACAATACGTCCATTTAGCAGTTGAAACTGGCATGAATGGCGTCATCCCGCGCGTGGGCACGGCCTGCCGCATTCGGTCATGCGCTTGGCGAAGCTCCCGGTGAGCACGATATTAGCCCGTACACGCAAAAATTGATCATGCCCGCATAGCTAGGAAGCGGCGCAAGTGTGGGCATCTCGATACCGGGGCGACGGTAGTTTCGGATCAGGAAAAAACAAAACACGGTCGGAGAGCACAGATGGACGCAAAGACTGATGACAAGAGTTCGGGCAAATGCCCGATCATGCACACGAGCCATACCAATCGCGACTGGTGGCCCGACCAGCTGAGCCTGCAGGGTCTCCACGGGTCCGATCCGATGGGCGAGGCGTTCGACTACGCCAAGGAATTTAAGAGCCTCGACCTCAATGCCGTGATCAAGGACCTCAATGCCTTGATGACGGACTCGCAGGAGTGGTGGCCCGCCGACTTCGGCCATTATGGTGGCCTGTTCATCCGCATGGCGTGGCACAGCGCGGGCACCTACCGCATCGCCGACGGCCGTGGCGGCGCCGGCGCCGGCCAGCAGCGCTTCGCTCCGCTGAACAGCTGGCCGGACAATGCGAACCTCGACAAGGCGCGCCGGTTGCTGTGGCCGATCAAACAGAAATACGGCCGGAAAATCTCTTGGGCCGACCTGATGGTCCTCGCCGGCAACGTCGCCCTCGACTCGATGGGCTTCAAGACGTTCGGTTTCGGCGGCGGCCGCGCCGATGTCTGGGATCCCGAAGAGCTCTACTGGGGCCCCGAAGGGTCGTGGCTGGGCGACGAACGCTATAGCGGCGAACGTCAGCTTCAGAATCCGCTCGGCGCGGTGCAGATGGGCCTGATCTACGTCAATCCGGAAGGGCCGAACGGCAAGCCTGATCCGGTCGCGGCGGCCAAGGACATCCGCGAAACGTTCTTCCGGATGGCGATGAACGACGAGGAGACCGTCGCGCTGATTGCCGGCGGCCACACTTTCGGCAAAACCCACGGCGCCGGCGATCCGTCGCTGATTGGCCCGGAGCCGGAAGGCTCGGCAATAGAGGATCAGGGCCTCGGCTGGAAGAGCAAGTATGGCACCGGCATCGGAGCCGACACCATCACCGGCGGCCCGGAAGTCACCTGGTCCCAGACGCCGACGAAGTGGAGCAACCACTTTTTCGACAACCTGTTCAACAACGAATGGGAACTGACGAAGAGCCCGGCCGGTGCGCAGCAGTGGAAGGCAAAGGGCGCCGCGGCCACGATCCCGGACCCCTTCGACAAGTCCAAGAAGCATGTACCGACCATGCTGAACACCGACCTGTC
>JBEKKM010000196.1:0-7877 GCA_050010715.1 Xanthobacteraceae bacterium
TTCATGCGCTCCGCCTCGAGAGCGACGTTGCGCCGCGCCGAGAGGATCAATGCCACCGTCAACTCGGCAGGCGCCACGGGAGAATTGCTCTTGCCGGTCGAAACCGGAATGCCGAGCTCCGTACAAGCTTTGAAATCGATGGCCTGCGAATTGCGCCCCACCAGCGCGATCAGTTTCAGCTTCGGCAGCCGCTTTAGTAGCGCTCGGGAGAAGGCGATTCGCTCGCGTATCGAAACCACGATGTCGGCGTCGGCCAGGCGCTCGATCAGGTGATCGAGATCGCGCGCCGGCTCGCGATAGCGGGTGATCTCGTGGTGTCGGATCAGATCGTAGCAATCGAGACGATCGACCAGGTTCTGATAGTCGTCCGGGATTACGATCTTCATGGAGCTATCCGAGCCACACTTCGGTCCATGACGAGGATTTCGTCAATGCGGGGAATTCTGACGCACGGCGCCGAGCCGGGCGGCAAATACCACGTTCTCGGCGGACATGTCTTGCGCGGTGCCGCTTAAAAAGCCGAAGCCGAAATTCGACTGCAGCTTGCCCATCAGCGCGGTCTTGGCCAGAAAGCCCACATTGTCCTTGAACAGGACTTTTACCGAAACGTCGCCCACCAGGATGGCGCGGATGCGCTTGATGTCGGTGCGGCCGGTCATTGCCGCCAGGCAGGATTGTACGAATTCCGGTCGCGGCGTGTTCTGTACGGAATATTCCTTGGGCGACGCGATGCGAATCTCGACCTTGCGCAGCAGCTCGATTTCGTTGTCCTCGAGCTGCAAATCGGCTTTGGCCTTTTTCAGCCCCAGCGCGCGGCGCAGCGAAAGGTCGAAATCGTGGACGACGACCGTTGCGTTCCGTTGCTTCGGCCGGAACAGCGACAATGGAACGTTGATCGAACAATAATCCGACTTGCTGCTCCACGACGCCGCGGCGAAAACGCTTCGCGGCTCGGTCAAGGTGAAGGCCGCGATATTGCCCGGCAAATATTCGTAGCGGCTTTCATTCAGCAGCGCTTCCGAAGCCGGCAGCACCTGATCGTAGCCGGCATAATGCTGCGCCAGGACGTTGCGCAGGGTGGGGACCGGCGTGCAGCCGGCGCCCACCGCGAATGCCGCCAGCAGCGTGGCTGCCGGGCGCAAACCGTTCGCGGCGCGCATGTCGGTCTATTTCAACGGCAGCGACTCGGCCCGGATGGCGAATATCTTCGGCCCTTCGGAAAATACGAGCAATGGATTCGTGTCGGTGCCGCCGCGCACCGCCAGCGCATGGAGCTTCAGGTTGACCTTTATGTGCTGGCCGATGTTGGCGACGATCCCGCTATCCACGCCGGCGATGAACGCGACGGTGATGGTGACGTCGCCGACCAGGGTGCTGGTCAGGCCGTAGGCATAGTTCGAACCGCATGCGGCGACGGCGCTCTGGGTGGCGCCAATAAGATCGTTGCGGGGAAGATAGTAGCGTTTGACGTTGAGAATCTGGATGGCATAGGAATTGACATATTTCGCATCGAGCGCGGAGAGCTGAAAAATCACGTCGCTTGGGGTTGCACCGGTGACGGTAAAGTCGCCGGTCAGTCCGATTTCAGATCTGTAAAGCCAGTTCTTGAGTTGGGTCGTTCCGACCACAATCGGCGCGGGGGTTACCGGCGGCGAACAGTAGTAATCCGCATTGGTGTAGATAATGCCGCCGCTCCGCCCGCGCGCCACCCCCAGGTTCCATATTTGGCCGGGATAGCCCTCGCCGCGTCGGTTCGGATCGTCCGCCGGGGACGCTATGTCGTCGAAGGGAATCAATGCGCCATAGCCTTGGCCGTAGACGGCGAGCACGGCGTCCTCGAATTTCTCGTAGCCGAAATCCCTGGCAAAGCTTTGGCTCGATAAAGCGGCCGAAAGCAGCACTGTCGCCGCCGCTAACGCTTGTCTCATTGTTGGCCCCTGTGACTTCCCCAAGGCGCGACAATAGACGATGCGAGCTTTGGCTCAAGGGCCTATGGCAAGATTTTCTACCTTACGTTTAGTGACACGAGGCGGCCGGCAAGCGAGAACTTCAGGCTCGTCCGGTCGCCGGAATACGATAAATTTTGCGCCCCTGCCGCGCGCAACCTATCCGCGATGCCAGCCGCAAACGGTTGCCGGACGCGAAGCTCCACATCGAGATCGGCAACGACGGCCCGAACGACCATCCGCGGCACCGCCGGCGGTGTGCCGGCGCAGGATTTGTCTTTCATTGCCGACGCGAAATTCTTCTCGACCGCGTCGGAGGGCGCGGTCAAGGAGAAGGCGTTCCTCAACAGCACTTCGTAGCTGTCGATGCTCCGGGCGTCTTGCTCGCCGAGACCGAACAGCGAGCGCAATTCATCGATATTGTCGGCGGCGACAAACCGCTGCAAAAAACCCTCGGTGGCGCGCCGCAACGGCGGAGCTGGATCGGGTATGTCGCAGGTCCGGATGCGGCCGGCATCGACCACATCGGCGCCGCTTCGGTCAGGCAGTCCGATGATCGGGGATCCGGGCAAAATCGCCGGTTGCAAATTTTCGAAAATCGGCAGCGGCATCACGGCCGGAAATCGGAAGACTTCCGCTATGGTGCCCATGAGCGACGACGCGGCAGAGGCCGGCTGTTGACTGACTGCCAAAAAGCCGACGAGAGCTGCGCAGACCGAATTGAGCCGAAACGCCATCGTCCATCTTAATCCGTCAGCTCGGTGACACCCGGCATCACCAAACGGTCAACCGTCAGCGATGCATCGGCATTGCCGAGCGCGCGCTGGGCGTCGATCAGGTTTTGCAATTTGCCGCGCGAGACTTTGCTGCTCGGCTCGAAATAGCTGATGCGGCGTAACAGGTCGTAGCTCGCCGCGGCATCGTCCGGTCGGGCGCGCGCGGCGCTGACCAGGACGTCGATCGCTTCGCCGCGGTGGGCATCGTCGGCGAGCCAGGCGATGCTCTTGTCGGTGGCTGCGAGCAGCCGCTTGGCGAGCGGTGCGTTCGCCGCCGCCCAGGATCTGCGCACCACCATGCCGGTGAAGGGCAGGTCTTTGACGTAATCCGCCGAGAAGCCGAGCGTCACATAGCCCGCGGCATTGGCCTGGAAGTTGAGCGGCGGCAGCACGAAGGCGGCGTCGGCGACGCCGGCCTTGAGCGCCGCAAGCCGTGCGGCGGCGACGCCGCCGACCAGTTCGTCGTAGTCGGTGCGCTGCAGGCCGTTGGCCGCCGCCATCCGCTCGAAATAGACGGTGGTGATGTCATTGACCTGGCCGACCGAGATGGTCTTGCCCTTGAGCTCGGCGATGGTTTTCAGCTCGGGCTTGGCGATCAGCGCGTAGGGTGCGGTATTGCCGATGATGCGAACGATGGCGAGCGGCGCGCCTTTGTCGATAGCGTGGATGGCATTGTCGTTGCCGAGGCTGAGCGCCACGTCGAACGCGCCGCCGGTGAGCTGCTGGGCGACCGCGGGCCCGCTCTGCGCGAAATTGATCTCGACGTCGAGATCTTCGCCGGCGAAAAATCCCTTGCGCGCCGCGACGTAAAACGGCCACAGCGGCGCCTGGCCGCCGAGCGTGCCGCCGACGATCTTGTCAGCGGCGCGGGCCGGCCGCCCGAGCAGCGCCGTGCCGATGAAGCCGAGAACAACGCGGCGCGGAATTTTCATGCGGTCCCCGGCGGTGAAAGCCCGACTATAGCCGAGATTGTCAGAGCTTGGTGATCTTGAACGAGTTGAAAAAATCGTCCCGCACCGCCGTGGCCTGGGCGCGCGCGGCTTCCGGAAATTGGATGACCTGCATGTATTGCGTCTTGTCGGCGCGGACCACGTGGAAAAAATAGCCGCCCGACGCATCGGCGAGCGCGAACGATAATATCTCCGTGCCGTCTTTGCTCTCGCGATGAACGTCGGACACCGTGGCCCCCGGCCGCTGCTTCATGGCCGCCATGAAGTCTTCCATGGGCCGCGGCTCCAGCCCCAGCATCGGCGTTTCCGTCGCCGAGAACCTGACGCCGTCGCTGTCGAGCCCCGTCAGCATGCGCACGATGGCCGGCGGCGCCGACGGGTCTTCCGCCTTCAGTTCGACGTCGGTGAACGTGACGGGAAAGCGGATCGAGAATGTTCCATTGGTCGGCGTGGCCACGCCCGCCGGCACGTCTTTGCGGTAGACGGTTTGCGCTTGCGCCGGCGCGGCCAGCGCGAGAGCGAGGGCAAAAGCGGCAAATAGGCGAAAATGCATGACGGGTCGGTCCTCTTTTGCGCCCGGACAAACGACTATAATACGGCGGCACTTGGTTCGACGCGTCCGCCTTGACACCGCCCAACGCCGTGACGCAAGTGCCCGGCAGGGGAGGCAAGATGGCAATGCCGACCTCTGAGCAATGCCTCGCCGCCATCTGCGTGCTGCTTGCGCTCGGCACGGGCGAGGCGGCGGCGCAGGCCAATTGCGCCGCGATGCGGAGGATCGATATCGGCATTTCCGTCGCGCCGCCGAACGTCGTTCATGCCTCGCCTTATGTAGCGCTGGAGCTCGGCTACTTCGCCAAGCATTGCATTGACGCCCACATCATCCAGTTCGACGGCGGTGAATCGCCGGCGGCGCGGGCCGCGGCCGCGCAAGGGACCGCGCTGGTCTCGACCAATGCGGTGGAGGTCGGCCGCGGCGTCAGGGTGAAGCAGATTTGGGGCTTGGCGCCGCGCTTGCCGCAGGCCTACGTGGTGGCCGAAAACATCAAGACCGCGGCCGACCTCAAAGGCAAGCGACTGAGCGCGACCGGTGGCGGCATCGGCGGCCTCAATTGGTTGCTGAGCCGCGAGGTGCTGAAAACCGCGGGGCTCACGACCAACGATGCGCAGTTCATTCCTTCGGCCACAGCGGCGCGGCTGCCGGCTTTGATCGCCGGCCAGATCGACGGCGTCGCCCTGCATCCGGAGGACGTCTATCTGGCTGAGAAGGAGAGGCCCGGCCTGCACGTTCTGGTTCAGCTCGACGATCTGTTGCCCGAATACATGTTCAATGCTTACGGCGCCGCGACCGACTGGATCGCGCGCGATCATGCGCTGATGGTCGACACCGTCGCCGCCATGATCGAGGCCAATCGCACCATCTACCGCGACGAAGCCAGGGTGGTGCCGATCATGATGAAGGCCACCGGCAAGCCCAAGGAGGCCGTGGAATATGCCTGGGAGGTCGAGACCAAGCATTGCGTCTGGTCGGTGAACGAAGGCTTTTCCTCAAGGCGCACGCAATGGACCATCGATAACGACGTCGCCAACGGCTATATCGACCAGATCAGGAAGCCGACCGTCGAGCAGGTGGTCGACATGCAGATCGCCAACGATGCGGTCGCCGCCGCCGGCGGGCGGGTGATCATCGGCGGGTGTACGGAGTAGCGCATTCGGCGCAGGGAGAGGACATGAACACGCAAATCAGACCGCCGCGTATCGGACCGCAGCCGTGGGACGTGGTGCGCGGAAAACTCGATCAGTCGCTGCCGTTCGCCAATATGCGCGACACGCCGTATTACCGCGACGCGGTGTGGGAGCAGTTCTCCAAAGCCGAATACGATCGCCGCTATGCGGCGCTCCGCGCGAAGATGCGCGAGTACAAGCTCGATGCGCTGATCGTGCCCGGCGGGCCGAGCCATTGGAGCTTTGGCGGCGGCATGTTGTGGCTGACCGGCCATTGGGAATGGCATGCGCTGGCGAGCTATGTGCTGGTGCCGCTCGATGGCGAGCCAACCATGATCTATTCCATGGGCGGCACCCACGCCGAAGCGGTGCGCCGGCAAGTCGAGATCGCGGTCAAGGACGTGCGCCACAGCCGCAGCGGCCGCTATGCCGACATCATGGTGGAGCGTATCCGCGAATTGAAACTCGAGCGCGGCCGCATCGGCCTGATGGAGATCGATCCGCGCCACGCCGACTACATGCCGGTTAACCAATACAACGTGCTGCGCGACAACCTGCCCGATGCCGAGCTCATCTTCACCAAAGGCTTCCTGCACGAGCTGCTCTCCGTCCACAGCGCCGAAGAGCTCGACTGCGTGCGGAAAGCGGGCGTACTGTGCAAGAACGCCATGGACGCCATGGTCGCCCGTGCCCGGCCCGGCGTGAAGGAATACGAGCTGCGCGCCGCGGCAGGTGCCGCCATTCTTGAAGGTGGCGGCGATATCGACTTTTTGATCATCGGCTCGACGCCGATGGCGAACCCGGCACAGATTTTCGGCAATCCGCGGCCGTCCGGCCGCGTGCTGCGCAACGGCGACATTATCAACATGGAGCTCGCCGCCGGCTATCGCGGCTACACCGCGCAGATCGGTTCGCCGATCTGCGTCGGCAAGCCGACCGAGATGGTGAAGAAATTCTGGAACGACATCACGCTGCCCGGCTACAAAAAAATCATCGCCGAGATCGCGCCGGGGAAGCCGGCGGAGAACATGCGGCTTGCCAGCAAATTCTTCCGCGACAACGGCTATCAATCCCGGCCGACGCAATGCCACGGCATCGATCTGGTCACCGACGGCCCGCACGTGGTCGCCGAGCACGTGGCGGCGGAGAAATTCGAGGAAGTGCTGAAAGCCGGCATGGTGATCATGGCCGAGCCCAATCCGATCACGCCGGACGGCATGTTCGGGATATTTCTCGGGCATACGTTTATCGTGACCGAGAGTGGCCACGAGGTGGTCGACGACTTTCCGCTGGAGATCGCGGTGGCGCGCGGGTGAGGGCCTCTCCGCCAGCGCGAGAGACGAACCCTCACCTGACCGCGCTGCGCGCGGTCTGTCCTCTCCCGGAAAGGGCGAGGGAAATTACCGCGGCATCAAAAACTTGAAATCGCAGCCTTCGTCGGCGCCGAGGATTTGCTCGGCGAAGAGTTTGGCGTAGCCGCGCTGCGGCGTCTCCGCCGCAGGCGGCATTGCGGCGGCGCGCTTTTTCAGTTCGGCGTCGTCGACCAGAAGCGTGATGCGGCGCTCTTTCACCGAGAGCCGGATGCGGTCGCCATTACGCACCAGCCCGAGCGGGCCGCCGGAGGCGGCGTCGGGGGTGATGTGCAGCACGATGGTGCCGAACGCGGTGCCGCTCATGCGCGCGTCGGATATGCGCACCATGTCCTTGATGCCGCGCTGCGCGAGTTTCTTCGGGATCGGCAGGTAGCCGGCTTCCGGCATGCATTCCGGCGCGTGCGGGCCGGCATTCTGCAGCACCATAATGTCCTGCGGCGTAACGTCGAGAGCCGGATCATCGATTCGCGCGGCAAGATCGGCGAGCGAGGAGAACACCACCGCGCGGCCTTCGTGCTCGAACAATTTGGCGTCGGCCGCCGAGCGTTTGAGGATGGCGCCCTGCGGCGCGAGATTGCCGAACAGCGCCACCAGGCCGCCGGTCGGCTCCAACGGTTTGTTGGCTTCGGCGATGATCGAGCGATCGACATAGCTGTCGGCGTCGCCTTCGAGGCGCTGGCCGAGCGTTTCGCCGGTCACAGTCATGCAGTCGAGATGCAGCAGCGGCTTGAGCTCGCGCAGCAGCGCGCCCATGCCGCCCGCCGCGCAAAAGTCTTCCATATAGCCGTTGCCGACCGGCTTGAGATTGACCAGCACGGGCGTCGAGTCCGACAGCGTATTGAGATGATCCAGCGAGACTTTCACGCCGGCGCGGCCGGCGATCGCGGTCAAATGAATGACCGCGTTGGTCGAGCCGCCGAGCGCGAGCAGCACCCGCAGTGCATTCTCCACCGATTTGGCATTGATGATCTGCGATGGCTTGAGCTTTGAGCCGATCAGCTTGACCGCCGCCGCGCCGGTCGCTTCGGCGGCGCGCAGCCGGTCGGCGTGCACGGCCGGGATCGCCGCGGTGCCGGGCAGGCAGATGCCGAGCGCTTCCGCGAGGCA
>JBEKKM010000197.1:0-7737 GCA_050010715.1 Xanthobacteraceae bacterium
ATGAGGTCGGCGAAGGTGACGAACCAGCCGTGGCCGCCGCCATGAGCTTCCTTGCGCCGCGCCATGGTTTATGCGCTCCGCCGCCGCTCAGGCCGCAACCGGCTCGGGCTCCGGCTCCTCGTGCCGATGCTTCTCGGGCAGATAGGCCAGCAGCATTTCGCGCACCAAGGTGGGGCTCTTGGAATCGCGCATCATCAGCACGCCGTCGATGATCAGCGTGCGGTTGATTTCCTCGTCGACCAGTTTGAGATGCAGCTTGTCGGCGATCGGCAGGCACATCAGGTTGGCCACCACCGCGCCGTAGAGCGTCGCCAACAGCGCCGTCGCCATGAACGGGCCGAGTTTCGACGGATCGGTCATATTGGCGAACATCTGCACCATGCCGACCAGGGTGCCGATCATGCCGAAGGCCGGCGCGCAGTCGCCGACCGCGCGGTAGATTTTCTGGCCCTCGTCGAGATGGGTGAGGAAGTTGTCGCGGTCGCGCTCGAGATTGTCGCGAATGAAATCGGCGTCATAGCCGTCGGCGACGAAGCGGATGCCTTTGGCCAGGAACGGGTCCTCGATCTCGACCTTTTCCAGGCCGATCGGTCCCTGCTTGCGGGCGATCTCGGCGAGCGCGGCGATCTCGTCGACCAATTCGCGCTGGGTGGTGCGCCGCATGGTGAAGGCGAATTTGGCGCCGAGCGGCAGGCCGTGGAAGATCGCGGTCAGCGGGAAGCGGATCAGGGTTGCGGAAAACGAGCCGCCGAAAATGATGATGACGGCGTGATCGCTCACGAACATGCGCAGGTCGCCGCCCATCAACATCAGGGTCATGACGACGGTCGCCCCGGCGACCAAGCCGAGGCCTGTTGCAATGTCCATAAAACCCGCTCCCACCAGCGACCAGACAGCCCTAACGGGCCGGTTCCTAAACTACCGTCGCCGCGCTTAAGGGACGGTTACCGGTGGGACTTTGGTGCCATTGGCGGATCGTTGGGCTAGCAGTCAGCGACATAGGCGAGACGGCCGCGGCTCTCATCCTAAGTGAGCCAGCACGTGGCACTTTTGCCCCGTGACCATCACGGAAAAAACTAGCACAATAGGCCCAAACGACCCAGCGCCATTGGATTCCCAGGGAGACCAGCCATGCGTGATATCGGCCACTTCATCGGCGGCAAGGAGGTGAAGGGCGCTTCGGGGCGATTTGGCGACGTGTTCAATCCCAATACCGGTGAGGTGCAGGCCAAGGTGGCGCTCGCCAATAAATCCGAGGTCGAAAACGCCATCGCCAATGCGGAAGCCGCGTTCCCCGCTTGGGCCGCCACCAATCCGCAGCGACGCGCCCGCGTCATGTTCAAGTTTTTGGAGCTGATCCAGGGCGAATATGACGATTTGGCCCGGTTACTCTCTTCCGAGCACGGCAAGACCTTTGCCGATGCCAAGGGCGACATCCAGCGCGGCCTCGAAGTGGTCGAGTTCGCCTGCGGCATTCCGAATCTGATGAAGGGCGAATACTCGGAAGGTGCCGGTCCCGGCATCGACCTTTACTCGATCCGCCAGCCGCTCGGCGTCACAGCCGGCATCACGCCGTTCAACTTCCCGGCCATGATCCCGCTGTGGAAATGCGCCCCCGCGATCGCCTGCGGCAATGCGTTCATCCTCAAACCCTCAGAGCGCGATCCGTCGGTGCCGATGCGCATCGCCGAATTGTTCCTCAAAGCCGGACTGCCGCCGGGCGTGCTCAATGTCGTCAACGGCGACAAGGAAGCGGTGGACACGCTGCTCACCGATCCGCGTGTTAAAGCCGTCGGCTTCGTCGGCTCGTCGTCGATCGCCGAATACATTTACGCAACCGGCACCGCCCACGGCAAACGGGTGCAATGCTTCGGCGGCGCCAAGAACCACATGATTGTGATGCCGGACGCCGACATGGACCAGGCGGTCGATGCGCTGATCGGCGCCGGCTACGGCTCCGCCGGCGAGCGCTGCATGGCGGTGTCGGTCGCCGTGCCGGTCGGCAAGAAGACCGCTGACATTCTGGTGGAGAAACTGATCCCGCGGGTCGAAGGCCTCAAGATCGGTCCTTCGACCGACACCCAGGCCGACTACGGCCCGATGGTGACCAAACAGCTGCTCGACAAGGTGCGCGGCTATATCGATCAGGGCGTCAAGGAAGGCGCCAAGCTCGTAGTCGACGGCCGCAACTTCAAGCTCCAAGGTTATGAGAAGGGCAATTTCATCGGCGGCTGCCTGTTCGACGAGGTCAAGCCGGACATGACGATCTACAAGGAGGAGATTTTCGGTCCGGTGCTCTCGGTGGTGCGCGCCAAGGATTACGAAGAAGCGGTGCGGCTGCCGTCGGAGCACGAATACGGCAACGGCGTCGCCATCTTCACCCGCGACGGCGACACCGCGCGCGATTTTACCAGCCGCGTCCAGGTCGGCATGGTCGGCGTCAATTTCGCGATACCGGTGCCGCTGGCGTATTACACGTTCGGCGGCTGGAAGCGTTCCGGCTTCGGCGACCTCAATCAGCACGGCCCCGATTCGATCCGCTTCTATACCAAGACCAAGACGGTAACCGCGCGCTGGCCGTCCGGCACCAAGGAAGGCGCTGAGTTTGTCATCCCGACGATGCGGTGACCATGAGCGATTTGACGCGCGTGAGGTCTTTGAGTTGGTGCGGCGCGAAAGCGGCCGCGGCTTTGCTCGTGCTCGCAGCGCTCGCCGCCTGCGCCAGCGCGCCAAAGCCAGAAGCGCCACCGGTCGCGGCTGCGCCGCCGCCCTCCCCGCCGCCCCCCACGCCACCGCCGATCGATCTCGCCGGACGCTGGCGGCTCACCGCGGCCGCGGGCGGCGCCTGCTTCATGACGTTCGGCGACGCGCCCGGCGCCGGCCAAGGCACCATCGCCCCCGAGGGCGGCTGCCCCGGCAATTTCTTCACCAGCCGCAAATGGACGTTCGAGCACGACGCGCTGATCATTCGCGACCACAAGGGCCAGCCGCTCGTGCAACTGTCGTTCACCGGCGGGCATTTCGAAGGTCAGGACGATAAAGGCGGCACGCTGTCGCTGTCGCATTAAATCTCCTTAGGAAAAAACATGGCCGAATATCAGCTGCACTGCTTCGCCCAATCCGGCAACGCCTATCGCGCCGCGCTGATGCTCAATCTGATCGGCGCCGATTGGCAGCCTTTGTTCGTCGACTTCTTCGGCAAGGGCGTGCAGCGCTCGCCGCAATGGCGCGGCGACGTCAACGAGATGGGCGAAGTGCCGGTGCTCGTTCATGGCGGCAAGAAGCTGACGCAGTCCGGCGTGATCCTGACCTATCTCGCCGAGCATTCGAAAAAATTCCTGCCGCGTGGCGAGGACGAGCGGCTCGAAGCTTTGCGCTGGATCATCTTCGACAATCAGAAGGTCAACGGCTTTCTCGGGCCGTATCGCTTCCTGCGCAATTTCGCCAAGCCCGCCGGCCATCCGGCGGTGATGGAATTTCTTAAAGGTCGCATCGACAATGCGCTCGGCATTGTCGACAAGCGCCTCGCCGGCCGGCCGTACATTCTCGGCGCCGAGCCGACCATCGCCGACCTCTCGCTGGTCGCATACCTCTATTATCCGGCCGAGGAATTCGGCTTCGACATTCCGGCAACACACAAGAACATCGCCGCCTGGCTCGACCGCATCAAAGCGCTGCCCGGCTGGAAACATCCCTACGACCTGATGCCAGGACATCCGCTGCCGCAGTGACTGACGCCTAAAGCGGAATATCGAGAGTCTTTGGCGGCGGCGGACGCACCGGGACCGGTGTCGCCGCGACAGGCGGCGTTGCTGGCGGGCTTGCGACAGGTGCCGGAGGCGGCGGCGGAACGGGAGCCGCAGTGGGCGGCGCGGCCGGGGCGGCAGTCGGGGCCGGCGTTACCGAAGCAGTCGCGGGCGCCGGCTGCACCATCGGCGCCGCCGGCTTGACCACAGGAGCCGGCGATGGCGCGGCTACGGTCGGCGCGGGTGTCGGCTGGGATGCCGGCGTGGTGGCGGACACCGTCGGCTGGACCGCGGGCTTTGGCGGCGTCGGCGGCGGCGTTGATGAAGTCGCCTCGACTTTCGGCGGCGTGGTCGCGTCGGCTTTGGTTTCGTCGGGTTGCGGCGTCCGCGCCGGCTGCGCCGGTTGCGGTTCAGGCTCGTTGACGTATTTCGCCTGCAGCGCGCGCACGTTGGCGAGGAGCTTGCCGCCGTCGACCTTGTGCTCCTTCATGTCTTTGAGCCACGCCTCGATCACCGGCTCGGTCGCCTTGCGCCAATGCGCCACGGCTTCGGGCAACAGCGTGGTGATCGGATCGCCGCGGCCCGAGACCATGTCGACGACGGCCGCGGCCTGCACGTCCCACATGGCGCCGGCGCTGCTCGCCGCGGGCTGCCCGGAATTGTCGTCGATGACGGTTTTCAGATCGCGCGGCAGCTTGTCGTAAGCTCCCTTGTTCATCGCCAGCACGAATGTGGTCGTGCTCAGCGACGAATCGGAAAATTCGGTGTGGTTCTTGAGCAGGTCATTGAGCTTGAACGTCGGCACCATGTCCCACGGATCGATGCCGCCATCGACTACGTGCTGGGCAATCGCCAACGGCAGCTGCGCGCTCGGCATCGGCACGGCGATCGCGCCGAGCCAATGCACCGCTTCAACGGCGAACTTGGTCTGCACGTGCAGCCTTAAGTCGCGGATCTCCTCGATGGTGTGGACCGGCCGGTTGGCGTGCAGCACGCCGCGATCGGAGCAGGAGAAGCAGATCGGATGCACCTCGCGGAATTCGTCCACGAGGTTTGCACGCGCGTAATCCTCAAGCGCCTTCGAGCTCACCAGCGCTCGGCTCGACGGCACGAACGGCAGCTCGAACGCCTCGATCTTCGGGAACCGTCCCGGCGTATTGCTGGGCTGCGCCCAGGCGATATCGACGACGCCGTCGCGCGCCTGGTCGAACAGATCGGCCGGCGCGCCGCCGAGCTGCATCGAGGGAAACAGATCGATGCGGATGCGCCCGCCCGACTGTGCCTCGACCTGGCGCGCCCACGGCGCCAAAAACTTGTCGTGCGCGCTCGACACCGAGGAGAACGCATGATGCAGCTTGAGCGAAAATTGCGGCGCGTCGGCGAAGGCGACGCGCATGACGGCCGGAGCCGCTACCGACGCCATGGTCGAGGCCAGGAAGGTGCGGCGCGCAACACGCATGCTTAATCTCTCGCGGGCCTCTTAAGCGACGACGATACGGCTCAATTGAGGCGCGGCGGGCGATCTTCGTTGTCGGCGGCAGGCACGATGCTGACCGTCGTGGCGGTGACCTGCGGTGAAGTGGACGGCGCCTCTGCCCTATTCTCGCGCGTGCGCCGCTCGTAGCCGCGGTAAGACAAATATCCGAACGGCAAGGCGCCGAGATAAGCCAGCGTCCCCGCGGTGAGGATGATCCACGGGTAAGCGATCAACAGCGCGATGAACAGCACCGCCACGACCACGGCCGGCCCGACCATGTCCGGCGGCACGCGGGTGCCGACGCGTTTGCCGGAAAACACCGGCAGCCGCGACACCATCAGGGAAGCGATGGCGAGCGTGTAGACCAGCGTCACCCAACTCAGCCATTGCGAGCGCGGCAAGCCGAGCAACGCCACATAGATCGGCAATAGCACGGTGATGGCGCCGGCCGGCGCCGGCACGCCGACGAAAAAATTATTCGCCCAGGCCGGCTTGTCCGGATCGTCGACCATCACGTTGAAGCGGGCAAGCCGCAGCGCGGCGCAGATGGCGAACACCATCGCCGCGATCCAGCCCGCCGACTTGAGGTCGTGCAGGCCCCAGAAATAAAGGATCAGCGCCGGCGCGACGCCGAAATTGACGAAGTCGGCGAGGCTGTCGAGCTCAGCGCCGAAGCGCGAGGTGCCTTTGAGGAAGCGCGCCAGACGGCCATCGATGCCGTCGAGAAAGGCGGCAAAGACGATCGCGGCGAGCGCCAGCACATAGCGGTTTTCGAACGCCATGCGAATCGCGGTGAGGCCGGCGCAGAGCGCCAATAGCGTAATAACGTTCGGCACCAGGGTGCGCACCGGAATGCGGCGGAAGCGCCGCTTCGGCAAGCGCAGGCGTGGGCCGCCATAACCGGGCTGGGGCGCGGACATGCGCTATTATAGCCGCTCCGGCCTACGGCGGCCACGCGGCGCGACAATTCGGTTAACCCTTTATCAGGTCACGCGAAATGTCCGGCCTACCTCGGTGGCGCGCAGGTCGGCGAGCACCGTCTCGCCGGCAATCGCGGTCTGCCCCTCGGCGACCAGCGCGCGCGTGCCCTCGGGCAGATAGACGTCCACCCGCGAGCCGAACCGGATCATGCCGATGCGCGCTCCGGCGGCGACCGCCTCGCCCTCGCGCGCGAACGGCACGATGCGCCGCGCCACCAGGCCCGCGATCTGGATCACCGCGAGACGCTGGCCGGCGGCCGTGGCGATGACGAAGGCGTTGCGTTCATTGTCCTCGCTCGCTTTGTCGAGATCGGCGCTTAAGAATTTGCCGGCGCGATAGACGATGCGTTCGATGCGCCCGGCCACCGGGCTGCGGTTCACGTGGCAATCGAACACGCTCATGAAAATGGAAATGCGCGGCAGCGGCCGCGCGCCGAGGTCGAGCTCTTTCGGCGGCACCGCATTGGCGATCTGGCTTAAGCGCCCGTCGGCCGGCGCCACGACGATGCCGTCGCGCACCGGCGTCACCCGCGGCGGATCGCGGAAGAAATACGCGCACCACAATGTCGCAACCGTGCCGAGCCAGCCGAGCGGCGGCCAGAACCAAAACAGAATGAGGCTCACCAGCGCAAAGCCGCCGATGAACGGATAGCCCTGCGGATGGATCGGCGCGAGCTGCGAGCGGATGGATTTGATGACGAACATCGCTACTCCGCGGCGTCCGCGGCCGGCATGAGCTCGACTTGCGTCTCCGCGTCGTCCGACACCCCGGGCGGATTGCGATTGGGCGCCGCGTCATCGTCGCCGACCTCGGCCAAAAGCTCGCGGGCTTTTTCCGCCTCGCGCTGCCGGTTCCACATGCTGGCATAGAGGCCGCCTTGCGCGAGCAGCTCCTGATGGGTGCCGCGCTCGACGATCACGCCGTCGTCGAGCACCAAAATCATATCGGCGCCAACGATGGTCGACAGCCGGTGGGCGATCACCAGCGTGGTGCGGCCGCGAGCGACCCGGTCGAGCTCGTCCTGGATATCCCGCTCGGTGTGGCTGTCGAGCGCCGAGGTCGCTTCGTCGAGCAGCAGGATCGGCGGGCCTTTGAGGATGGTGCGGGCGATGGCGACGCGTTGTTTCTCGCCGCCGGATAATTTCAGGCCGCGTTCGCCGACCTCGGTCTCGTAGCCCTTGGGCGAGCGGCGGATGAAATCGTCGATCTGGGCCTGGCGCGCCGCCTCTTCGACCTCGGCATCGCTAGCATCCCAGCGGCCGTAGCGGATGTTGTAGCGGATGGTGTCGTTGAACAGCACGGTGTCCTGCGGCACCATGCCGATCGCCGCGCGCAGCGAGACCTGCGTGACGTCGCGGATATCTTGTCCGTCGATCAGGATGCGGCCGCTCGTGACTTCGTAGAAGCGGAACAAGAGCCGTGAGATCGTCGACTTGCCCGCGCCCGACGGCCCGACGATAGCGACGGTATGCCCCGCCGCGACGTCGAAACTCACGCCTTTGAGGATCGGCCGCGCCGGCTCATAGGCGAACG
>JBEKKM010000198.1:0-7642 GCA_050010715.1 Xanthobacteraceae bacterium
ATATAAAGGGCATGTCGTATATCTTTTGGAGCGCGACGATTAAAGCGATCTCAGGTATGCGACAATTACCAAACCTAGACTGAGCCGGTGGGTCGTAAAGAGACAGATAGTCCACCACGTCTTTCGGAAATTCGGAATCAGGATCAGACCGGCTCATGGTCATATAGGCCACTATGTAGCCATTGCTTCGACGAAGCATCCAAAAAAACTTTGGATTGTAAGAGACAAACCCATGGTTCAGCATTCCGCTTGTCGGGACCACGTGCAACATAATGGCCCCCGGAGCAGCTAAGTCGTGGATGATCTTGAAGGACTGAACTTGATTAGCTACGTGCTCCGTGGTGCCGAAGTTCGTCACTAGAGCAAATCTACCAATTAAATCGGCTGGCACCTCATCATGGTTTAGATCCAGCGGAATACTCCCGGGAGTCCCGTCAATATCGATCGAGGCATAGTCGAGGCCGAGCCAAGCCCAGAAGTCGCGGGATAGCGGCGCCCCCGCCAGCGGATTCGTTGTGTCCCGAGGCCCAGTCCGGACAAAGGATGGCGGCGCCGCGGCTCTGCCAAAGAGGCGACCCGCGGCCGCGATGTCATCGGTTTCCTTGATGAACGAGTCGTCGAGTTGCTGCGCGCCGATTTCAATCACGGAAGAGCCGTTCGGAATATGGCCTTGCCGCTTTAACAACATCAATAATTGCAGTACGCCACCGCCCATCCCCACCCTTGCCGTCTCCTCTTGCTGCAATTTGCTCTAAGTGCGCCACACTTTCTCGTCGATTGCCCTTCCCGATCAAGCCACTCAGACGATGATAGCAGCAAACGAACTGCGGTCGAACCACGCCGTCATGCGATCGCCTCGTGACATCGCATTTCTAGCGTACCTTCCCGGCCGCCGCGGCGACGATCGGAAGCCAGTCTAAGGCCAACAAAAAAATAGATTCGCGCGAATATCGCGGCGAAATCGCGAGGACGATATTCGCAACCCGGTTCCGCTCAGCCCATTGTTCGCAGTCGCCTATATATCGGGCGCTCTCTCGGTATCCGCTGGTCCGACGGAACGACCTCGCCGCTGACGTGGCTCGGTCCAAGCATCGCGCCGCTCGACGAAGCCTGGATCGCCGACTACCGCCGCGCCGTTGAACGATCGGGAACCGTGCAAACCTTTTCCTACGCTGCGATGAAGCAGATATCTGCACGTTTGGATTCCACGCAGCATCCATGGCGGGTGCTGCCCGCTATTGGCCAAAGGGACCGGTAACAATCACTACACGCGCCTCGTGAGAAATGAGATGAACAGATGGCGAACCCAATTGGCATCGCCACGCCAGCGCTGCGCGCTTGGTTTCAAGCCTATCGACCATGCGCGGCCATGCTCACGTAGCTCGCCCGAAACAACACCTCCTGTCGGAACCGCTTAAATCATTGAGCGGACGGGTTAATTTTTCTTTCATATTGACTGTGGCCTTATTGCAACTGGTCGCGGAAAAGCGATTGCAAAGACGATCGAGCGCTCGCGCGCAGCCGCGGATGGTGCGAGAGTTACATACTGGAATTTGGGAACTGCTCGTCACGGGAGGCGATCATGAAGTTCAATTCAATTGGTGGACTCGCAGTATCGGCTATGCTTGTCGCGGCGCCGCTGAGCGTCGCCACCGCGGCGGACATGGCGCTGAAGGCGCCTCCGCCTCCGCCCGCTCCGGTCTTCAGCTGGACCGGGTGCTATCTCGGCGTGAACGGCGGCGGCGGTTGGAAGAGAACTCATGACGACATAACGAACAATGATGATGGCTTCTTTGGCCCAGCCTTTGCGGCGGGCTCGACACCGAGCCGGTACGACCTGAACAATATGAATGGCGGTGAAGTGGGCGGGACGATTGGCTGCAATTATCAGCCAGGGGGCAGCGCGTTCGTGTTCGGCGTCGAGGCCGACTATGACTGGGCCAACATTTCCGGTTCGGATACAATCAATACCACAACGGCGGGCTTCGTTCCGGGATTTGGCACAGCCACGGAAAAATTGACCTCGATCGGTACGTTCCGCGGCCGCGTTGGCCCCACATTTGGTCAACTCTTTCTCTACGCCACGGGCGGTCTCGCGTGGGGTGAAGTGAAATACAACTACAGCTGGGCTTACCCCGGCACTGGCGAGCTTTATTCTGCTTCGCCGTCGTCCACGCGAGTCGGTTGGACTGCAGGTGTTGGCGGTGAATATGCCTTTACTAATGCCTGGAGCGCGAAAGTTGAAGCTCTGGCGTTTCAGCTCGACGGCACCACTTTCTTCGCCCCGGGACTGACCACCTCAACGCCGCCCGGTGATGGTCATATCGTTACTGCCGAGAGAGATAACGGGTGGATGCTCCGCGTCGGCCTGAATTACAAACTTAACGCCTTTGCACACTGAACGGTAAAGAATCAGGTTGATTCTGCAATCTGGCCCCGGCTAACCGCCGGGGCCTTATCTGTTTTGTGTGTGCGGTGCGTACAGATTGAATCAAAGAATGTTCCACACCTACCTCATCGGGCATGCGACCATGCGCTTTTTCGACGCCACCGGCATCCGTGGCGTGCGTTCCGGCTACCGTGGCAAGCCGATTGACGGCACGGCCTGATGGCGAAGAAATGGACGTTCGAGTGATTTGACGTGGCGAAATCGCCCTTGCGCCAGCGCTTGTCAAACCGCCAGGGGCTGGTTACAACGCCGCGCGATCCCGCGATGATCGCGGATCGGCGCGCTTCGATCGCCCAATATTGCCAGCCTTAAATCATCGCTTTTGGCCATAGTGGCGGCCGACAACTTCGGTGAGGACGTAAGGAATGGGACGCCTGCTCGAAATCGTCACTCCGCTGCACAAAGCGACGAAGCGCGATTACCTCGCGCGCATGAACGACGACAAAGTGCACTGCATGGTGAAGGCGAAAGAATACGAGTTCGATTACTGGGACGGCGACCGCCGCTACGGCTATGGCGGCTACAAGTTCATCGATGGGCGCTGGAAGCCGGTGGCGCAGGCCTTGATCGACATCTATGGGCTTAAAGATGGATCGAGCGTGCTCGACGTCGGCTGCGGCAAGGCGTTCCTGCTCTACGAGATGAAGAAGATCCTGCCAGGGCTCAAGATCGCCGGTTTCGACATGTCAAAGCACGGCCTCGCCGAGGCTCGCGACGAGATCAAGCCGTATTTGTTCCGCTATCGCGCTCAGGACCGCTATCCTTACGGCGACGGCACGTTCGATCTCGTCATTTCGCTCGGCTGCCTGCACAATCTGCGCCTGTTCGAGCTCGAGACCGCGGTGACGGAGATCAACCGCGTCGGCAAGAACAAATATATCATGGTCGAAGGCTACCGGAACGAGCTCGAGCAATTCAATCTCGAGTGCTGGGCTTTGACCGCGGAATCGATTTTGCACACGTCGGAATGGATCTGGCTCTATAATCATTTCGGCTATACCGGCGACTACGAGTTCATCTATTTCGAATAGGCCAGAGCGATGCAAGTCAAGACAGCGAAGGCGGCGATTCTTGCGCAATCGCGCGAGCCGCTTGTCGTCGATGAGATCGCGCTGCCGGAGGCGCTCGGCGTCGGCCAAGTGCTGGTCAAAGTGCTCTACTCGACGATTTGCGGCGCCCAGCTCAACGAGATCGCCGCCGCCAAGGGTCCCGACAAGTTCCTGCCGCACCTGCTCGGCCATGAAGCGTCGGCGCGCGTCGTCGAGATCGGCCCGGGAGTGACTACGGTAAAACCCGGCGACACCGTGGTGCTGCACTGGCGACCGAGCCAGGGCATCCAGTGCCAGCCGCCCGCCTATCAATGGCGCGGCAAGAAGCTCAATGCCGGCTGGGTGACGACGTTCAACGACCATGCCGTAGTGTCGGAGAACCGCATGACGGTGATCCCGCCCGACTATAACCTGCGCGACGCGCCGCTCTTGGGCTGCGCCGTGACCACCGCCGCCGGCGTGATCAACAACGACGCCAACGTCAAGATCGGTGAATCCGTGGTCGTCTTCGGCGTCGGTGGCGTGGGGCTCAACGTCGTGCAGTTCGCCGAGCTCGCCGGCGCCAATCCGATCGTCGCCGTCGATCTGGTCGACAGCAAGCTCGCGATGGCGAAGAGCCGCGGCGCCACCCATTGCCTCAATAGCAACGCAGTGTCGGATCTGGACGCCGAGATTCGCAAGATCGTCGGCGCCAAAGGTCCCGACAAGGTGATCGAGACCACCGGCGTGAAATCGGTGATCGAGCTCGCCTATAATCTCACCCACGCCGACGGCACATGCGTGCTGGTCGGCGTGCCGAGCGAGAAGGTCTCGATCTACACGCTGCCGATCCATTTCAACAAAGTGCTGACTGGTTCGCACGGCGGCGATGCGGTGCCGCATGTCGATATTCCGCGGCTGATCAGGCTGATCGAAGCCGGGCGGCTATCGTTCGAGGGCCTGATCACCCACGAATTTCCGCTCGAGGACATCAATGCCGCGCTTGACGTGGTGCGCAGCGGCACCGCGGGCCGTGTGCTCCTGCGCATCGCTCAGGCCTGAGCGCGGCCCGCTTTTGTCGCAGCGCAATCACATGGGGCGTTTGAGATGAACGACGACAAATCCGTGCGGCCGGACGGCGTCGTCGGCACGACGCGCAAGCTTGCCGTGCGGGGCCTACGTCTGGCGCAGCTTGGCGGCGCGCGCGTCGCAGCGACCGCCGCCGAGGCGATGCGGCGCAAAGCCAAGGAGCTCGAAATTCGCCTCGACGGCTTGCACCAGGGCCTCGACATCAAGCCGGTGTCCGACGTTGGCTTTCCGAAGGTTGATCTGACCGCCAGCCAGGATCCGATTGCGGAGATCATGGCGGCGCCGGAGATTGAGGCGACCAAGGCCTATTTTTACGACAATCCGGTCGCTGCCCGCTCGCTGATCTCGTCGCAATCGCAGGCCCTGCTGTACAGCCTCGTTCGCAATCTTCGCCCCGACCACGTCTACGAAATCGGCACCTACAAGGCCGGCACCACCGAGGCGATCTGCCGTGCTCTTTACGCCAACGGAAAGGGCATTGCGCACGCCGTCGATCCTTTTCGCGGCGAGTATATCGCCGCGGTGCTGAAACTCTGGCCGCCGGAATTGTTCCGCCACGTGCGGCTGCACGCCAAGGATTCGATGGCGTTTTTCGGCGACATGGAGCGAGAGCATATTCATCCCGCACTTGTCTTCGTCGACGGCAACCACGACTACGAATTCGCCGCTTTTGACATCGCCTGTGGCGCCCGCACCGTCGCGCCGGGCGGCTTTATTGTCATCGACAATGTCGCCCAGCCCGGGCCGTTCTTTGCGGCACGCGACTTCCTCGCCGCCAATCCGGATTGGCGCGAGCTTGGCAGCGCGGCGACCGGCTACGACCGGGACAAAGCCTTCGACCGGGCGCGCTCGACGATTCTCGAGACCGATTTCATGGTGCTGCGCGCACCCGTCACGCACAGCCTCGGCGAGCGGCCGTTCACCCCCGGGCGCACCCGTTGGCACTCGCCCAAAGTCGAAGGCCTGCGTCTCAAGTTCCTACCGTCGAACGAGGCGGCGCGCCTCACCGTGCAGGTCGTACTACGCGGCTTCGGCATGATGCCGGCCGAAACCACCGGCGAAGCCAGCGTTCAGGTCGAGGCCGGGACGAAGGAACTGGCGGTGACGTTGACTAAGCCGGCACAGGTCGAAGGCCAATTCGTCTATTTCACCGCCGAGCCGTGGCTGATCTGGCACGGCGCGCGGCCGCTTCAGCTGGTCGCCGAGCCAGAGCCGTTCTGACGGCGCGATAGTCAGGTCTTGGCCAGCGCCGCTTGCGGACGCTTGACGCCCCAGAGCCGGCGGAGCCATTTGCGCGCCGGCAGCTCATAAAAAGTATAGAGCAGGACCGAAACGAGCAGAATGGCGAGCGTGCTCAAGGTGAGCGCGACGGCGTTGAAGATCGCGCCGTGGACCACGGTGCCGATCAGCTTGAAGGCGACCATCAACACCAAAAAGTGCGTGAGGTAGATCGAATAACTGGCGTCGCCGAGAATGAGCGCCGGTCGCGACGTTAAGAGCCGCGACAGCACATTGTCATAGCGGGCAGCGCAAAATACGACGAGTGCCGCCGACGGTGCCAGGCCGAAGTTCATGTACATTTTGCGAAAGATATTCGCCCCGACATCCGGGGAATACATCAGATAGGTGATCGGGATTGTGCTGATCGCGGCGGCGAGCAGGACCAGTGTGCCGATGGTATTTTCCAAAGCGTCGGGCTTGCGGCTGCGCAACTGGACGTAAAGCTGCGCGATCAGGCTGCCGAGCACGAATTCGCCCATGCGCAGATAGGGCGAGAAATAGAGCAGCCAGCGCACATACGAATCCTGCGCCGCAAACGCGTCCTGCGGCTCGCGCATTTCGGCGATCGGCCCATAGTGCGCGACCGCCCAGGCGTTGATGTCGGCAGTGTGGTCGTAAAGCGCCGTCGCCAGTGCGATCCAGAGCGCGCACCAGGCGACGATCAGGACGACCGTCGATCGGGAGGCCCGCGAGCGCAAGATCAGCCAAGCGACGAGCGGATAGAGAAAATAGAAAAACCACTCGGTGCTGATCGACCAAGTGACCGACGAACTGCCTCCGATGGCATAAATCAGCGTGGTGTCGCTGACCGGACGATAAAGCCAGCTCTGCACCGAAAACAGGAAATAGGGCAGCGCCTGCAGCACGCTGTGGAATTGCTCAGGATGTCCGGTCCAAAACTCGTAATGTTTGCGGCTGACCAGGAGGTAACCGAGCAAGGTCAGGAGAAAAAGCGGATATAGCCGGGCAAAGCGCGCCCACAAATAGCCGGCGATGCCGCGCGGGCCGCCAGCGGTCACCGCGGTCGCATAGTTATAGTGGATGACGAAGCCGCTCAGCACGAAGAACAACGTCATGCCGAAACCGGACGCCTGGGTCGCCCAATAGGCAATGCTGCCAGGAGCGTCGTGGCCTTGCATGAGAACACCGAAGCCGTGCGCGATCAAAACGGAGAAGGCGGCGAGAAAGCGCAAGCCGGTCAATCCCGGCACGGCGTCGGGATGGATCCTGCTCATGGACGCGCCGGCAACGCTTATGGCACCGGCTGGTTGGGGCGATACGGCGGCTTGAGATTCCAACATCGACATCCATCACGCATCGCGACGGGGGCGCACGCTCAACGTCGCGGCCGCGACTAAACACCACTATCGCTTGATCATCAAACCTTGCCCAGTCGGCAGTTCCATAATGAACTGGCCCCGTTCTGCCATGAACCGGTCGGTGGCCTCTTTGTGATTTTGAAAGTGCTTCCAGCCGTAGTCGTCGAAAATGATGATGCCGCCCGGCGAGACGCGGTCGAGCAGGACCTCGAGCGCCCCGGTCTCGGCGCGGGGTGAATTCAGGTCCAAGTGCAGAAATGCAATCCGCTCCGGCGCAATTTCATGCAAAACGTCCGGTACGATGCCCTTGGTGACGACGACGTAGCCCTTGTTGCGGAAGCGATTGCGCACGTAACTTTCGATATCCGCGGCCCGATAGCCCTTGTCGATATGCTCGAGATATTGCGGCGCGCCGGAGAAGTCGGCTGCGGACGAATATTGCGGCACGACGCCGGTGAACGTGTCGTAGATGTAGA
>JBEKKM010000199.1:0-7599 GCA_050010715.1 Xanthobacteraceae bacterium
GCCGTGATCGCGACCGTGTAGGTGCTGGCACCGACGTTGACCAGCAGGTTGCCAGCAGCCTCAGTGGGGGTGGTCAGCGCGACCGAACCGGTCGTCACCGCCGGTGCGGTCGGCGTGGTCTGTTGCGCCTGCTGTGCGGTCGACAGCGCCTGTTCGAGCAGGCTGGTCAGGCCGGTGAGGCCGTTATTGGCCGCATTCAGCGTCTGTTGACCTTGGCCGATCTGGTCGAGGAGCGCGCTCAGGTCGTTGGCGCGGTTGTTCAGCGATTGCGAGGTGAAATAGCTGGTTGGATTGTCGAAGGCCGTGTTGACCTTCTTGCCAGTCGCCAGGTGCTCCTGGGTCGTGGTCAGTTCCGCGGAGGTATTCTGCAGCGACAGCAAGTTCTGCCGAATGCCAGCGGTTAAAGTGATATTGGACATGGTACTCGGACCTTCTGGCTACACGTGCGCTTACAATTGCTAGGCTTTACGTACACGTGGTCGATCATCAGGATCGGCTGAGCGCAGATAATATTCTGTTATCCCTAACAAGCCGTAAATCGTGGATAATCCGCAGAGAACTGAAAATGGACCGGCTGGTGACCGGCTGCAGGCTATCGACGATCCCGATAGATATATTGAAAATGTTCCCAACCGCCGCGCACCATCGTGCAATCAAAGGACGTTTGGGTTTTCCCGTCGAAGCATCGCCAGTTCCCTCGCTCTAATCCTTGAGGGAACGAATTGTAAGGCGGTTGAAATTGACCGTTAATGTAGAGATATTCATGCCGCGATGTGTCCGGATGGTTCGGATCAAAGCACCCTGCGATTGGCAGGCAAAGCGCAAGGCCGAGAAAACTAGCCTTGGTGAAGTGCTTCCACATGAGGTCTGCGAATCTGGAACGTTTGAGATTCGTGAGTACTTGTCGACGTTTGCGCTGCATGAGCATGAAATGCTCCGAAATTGCCGGGCAGCCACAACCCTTACTTTCGATTGATCTGACGTCCGTGGTGAAATCGGACGCCGATTGCTTTTGCCGATCGCCATGCTACCGAGCACTGACGGCGCAGCCGTCCGTCGTGCGAGAGCAATAGAATGAATTCGTCCGGAAGTACTTCGGATGCGTCGGTTTTAAGGCGCGCGCCGGTGCTGGAAAGATCCAGCATCACGCATGGTCCCAAGGCGGAGCCGTCGGTGCCAATAATTCTTGCGCCGTGGCGTACAAATCGACGGGTACTCTTTCGTTGTTCCTGACGCATCAGTCGTTTCGATCACAATTGGGTATTTTCATCATCCGGCAAGTTTTGAACGCTGCAACGCGGACGGCGAGGATGCGGAAGGCGTAACGGTGTTATTGGAAGCCGTCTGCCGGACCTGCCAAAATCGGAGAACTCTCTTGGCATTGTTCTGCGACAATTTGTAAAAGTCGGTCCGTGCCATATCGAGGTCTTGATCTGACATCGTGCGGCCAATGGAGCGGCACGTCAGAATCATACGAACCGTCGGCCACTCCAACGCCGCGGCCTTGCAAGGAATAAGAAGCGCCTCGCGATGATCGCTCTGCAGAAGATTCTCGACCAACTTCAAAGGCGCCCCGCAAAGCACCGAAAGGGCTGCGACCATGTCCGCGTGGCGGCCGGCTTTCGCAAACTCGAAGACAGCCGCTTCGTTGAGTTCGCCTGTGGCTCGCATTGCGAGGACCCGCGCTTGCGCTTGCGCGTAGTCGTGTTCGCTCTGGAAACCGGCCTCGTGGCCGGTATCTTCGGAAATTGTCGCGAGAATGCGTTGAATTTGATCGCGGCTTTCCGGGCCGGCTAACGCGACAAGGCGCGCGCGCACCGCCTCGGTGGCGCGCAGCAACAATTCTCGAAATAAGCGCAACGGTACGTCGAGGCGAAGGCCAACTTTCTCGGCCAGTTCCCCGTCGCGTTCTGAGTGTTTTACGAGTGTCGCGAAACCACCCTCGGAAAAACTGGCGCCAGAATTCCCGGCAAGCTTGTGGAAAATCTGACGGTCCCCGCGTTGCAATAGGACATCTGTTACTTCGGAGCCGATTTGAGGGCGAGCCGAAATCGCCAGCAGATGCGCCGGCGTCTTGGTAGTGGCAATCTCGATAAGATCCTTGTCGTTAAGGCGCGCCGATTGCGTCAACACCGGTTCTGCCACCTTGATATCGTCATCTCGCGCGAGGCGGCGGACGATTTCGGTGGGCGCGTTATTGATTGGCCCAAGGCGCAGGCTCAGTTCCGCGAGCGCCTTTCCCTCCATTCTCTTGATGAGGTGACCCAAGACGTCATCGAACACGTTGATCTGTTGATCATTAAGCCGATCGGCGTCCGCAACAAAAAGATCAGTGATACGCCGCAACGTATCGATGCGCTTGTCCTTGGAGCCGCTTTCGATCGCGTCTTCCAACTCGGCGATAAGTGAGTGGTTAGCGTCCATGGTGCCCTTCCTGGGCAGCGCGGGCTCAGTTCTGAGCCCGGCATCGTCACCGCACGTAATCTCTCCAAAAAGCATCAATTAAGGCGTGAAATAATAGCGATTACAGCAAAAGAAAGAGTTAAAATTAGCATATATCGTACCGACAACCAGTCGGACATGACCCCGCGCTGACGCCAAATGCCAGCAATACTCTGTAAGCGAACTAGTTGAGCTTGGCGCTCGGCCCCGGCGTTTTGGCCGCCGGCGGTTTCGGCTTTGCTGCAGGAGCCGCGCTTGCGGTCGCGTCCCAGCCGCCGGCCGGCGGCTTGACGTTAATCGCGTCGTCGGGCTGCGGCTTGGCGGTCCACGTCTTCACCGCAAGCTGTGCCGTGGCGAGCGATTGCTGGTCGAGATGAGCGGCGACCTCGTCGCTTTTCTTCGCTGCGTCCTGGTCGCCCTGGATCGCGGCCAGCGCGAACCATTTGTAGGACTCGGCGTAATTCTGCGTCACACCGGTGCCGCGGGCGTACAGGATGCCGAGATTGTATTGGCTGTCGGTGATGCCGTGGTCGGCTGCCTCGCGGAACCAGTGCGCGGCGTTGGCGTAATCCGCCGGGCCGTCGATGCCCTCGGCATAGAGCACGGCGAGATTGTGCATCGCCTTGCCGTTCCCCTTGCCCGCCGCGGCGAGATAAAGGTCCCGCGCGGCGGTGAGATTCTTCTTCACCCCGATGCCTTTTTCGTAGAATCCGCCAAGGCGGAATTGCGCCGGTGCCAGGCCCTGCTTGGCTGCGCGTTCGAACCACAGCGCCGCGGCCTCGTTGCTGCGCGGCACGCCGTGACCGTCGGCGAAGCGCGTGCCGACCTCGTAGTCGGCAGCCGCATCGCCTGAGAGTGCGGCTGCGCGCAGCGCCGGTCCGCCGATGCTGGCCGGCAATTTGTCGCCGAGCGGTGGCGCTGGGCGCGGCAGCGCGCCGGTGGCGTCGGTGGCGGCGGCAACCGCCGTGACCGCATCCGGCGTGCTGTCACGGGAGGCGGTCTGCTGTGTCGGCTTGGTGCTGATATTGGCGCCGGATTTCGGGTTTGGCTGCGGCACCTGCAGCGTCGCCGGCGGCGCGCTCGGAACCGGAAGCGGTGCCGGCGCGGCGGCCGCCGGAGGCTGCGGCGGCGCTGGCTCCGGCTCTGGTTGAGGTAATGCCGTGACGGGCGGCTGTGCTTTCTCGGGCTGTGCCGCTTTCTGTGGCTGCGACTCCTCGCTGGGAGCAGCGGGCGAAGGAACTTGAGGGCCGGCCTCGAACAGCCGCGACGCAATCTGTATGCAGCCGATCACGATCAGGGCGGCGGCGCCGGCAATGATCAGCGGGCGCGTGCGCTGTCGCGACTTGTTCGGCGCTGCCGAGTTCTTGTTGCCGTCAGCGCCCGGCGCCCCCGCCGCTGCAGCCTGGGCGGCGCGTCGTGCGGCGGCGATGAAATTGGACTTTTGTCCGGGATCGTCAATCACTGGTGGCTTGGTGGAGCTCACCGCGGCTTCGGAAGCGGCTATGCGGTCGGCGGCCGAAGCCGTCGGCCGGGTGCGGCCCGAGCCGGGTTCCAGCGGATGATCGGGCGGCAGGCTGGGATCGATCGGTTTTCGCGCGGCTGTGCGGTGCGCGGCCGGCTCCATCGGCACGATCGGCGGGGCTTCGGCGGCAGGCGCCGGTGCCGGTTCGACCGCGAAGGCCGGCAGCTTGGGCTCCGCCGCGGCCGCCGTCGCGGGCGGTTCCGGCGTCGGCGGAGGCGCGGTCTCGCGGATGCCGCTCTCGATCATGGCGAGACGATCGACCACATGTTCCACGGTGCCCTGGACCGCTTCGAGCGAATCCAGCGTGCGCTGCTCGCTCTGTTTGATCTCGGCGACTTCGCGCTCGATGGCGTGGACCGCCAGCGGCTCTTCGGCGGCCGGCATGCGCTTGGACAAAGCGTCGCCGCTCGGGCCGCGCAGCTCTTCGATATGCACCAGGAGATCGGCGATACCGCGCTCGATCGCTTCAAGATGGCCGAGCCGCGCGTCGGAGGCGTCGAAGCGCTGCACAAGAGTCGCGATGCGGTCTTCCAGATGCGCCAGCGCGGCGTGATCGGTGTGCGTCAGCTGCACCCATTCGAGCTTCTCGATCAGCCCGGTGAGCAGCTTCTCGAGCTCGCGCGGAACCGCGGTCCCCGCTTCGGTCGAAGCGGTCAGCGCGCTGGTCAACGTTTCGATGCGGTTCTCGAGCGCGGAGAGATTCTGTCCGGTCGCCGCGGTGCTGGCGAGCGTATCCACTTTGGCGGCGAGCGAGCGCACGTCTTCGGCGACTTTGGTCAATGTCTCGTTGGACGCCACATGGGAGACGATGCCGCGCAACGCGCCGATGGCGGTCTCGAGCTGCTGCAGCGCCGCCGGATCGTCCTTGGCGACGATCATGTCGACCTTTTGCGACAACGCCCGCACCGCCTCGTCGAAACCGACCAGGCTTTCCGCGGGCTTGAGGTTTTGCAGCGCTTCGCGCACGTCCCTTAGGCCCCGTTCGAGACCGGCAATGGCGCCCATATCGACGCCGCATTGGCGGCTGTGCTCGATGCGCTGCGCCAGCGCTTTGACCTCGATCTCGAGCGATTCCACGGCGCGGCGCGGCAACGCCTCGGTAATCAAGCGCGCGATGTCGGTGAGATCACCACGGATCGCCGCGACCGAGGCTTCGAGGTCGGACGAAGGGCTCAGCGATTCGATGCGCGCCGTGATTTGCCGTAATTGCCGCTCCAGGCCATCGATGTCGATGACCGGCTCGGGGGGCACGTCCAAGATCGCCGGTTGCGGCGTTGGTCCGCTGTCAGGCATGCGTTGGCTGGCGGCGGTCTCGGCGGGCAATTCCCGAGTTGCCGGTTGCGGCGCTAGATCACCGTCGAGTACGCGCTGCCGCGCCGCGATTTCCGCAGTCGCTTCCCGGGTCGCCGGCTGCGGCGCCGGATTGCCGTCGAGCGCGTGTTGCCGCGCCGCGATCTCGGCAACCGCGTCGTCGATCGACACGCTATCCGCATTCGCCACGGAGCGATTGCGGGCCGCAGCCGGAGACGGAGCGGTCGGACGCCGCGGCTGCGGCGGCGCTCCCGTCAGCCGCCCATTGGCATCGTTATGTCCTTCGCCGAGCGAAGCGGCGCGACGCTGCGGCGCCAACTGGCGCGCGGCCGCCTCGCTGCGTGCCAGCCGTTCCAGTTGTTGGGAGAGCTTGTCGAGGCGGGAGTGGACCTGATTCAGCGCGCCGCGCGTGCGTGCGCTCTCGCGCTCAAATTCGCTGACTTTTTCCTGGCGGCGCTCCTCGTCGCGATCGTGGTACCGCTCCCGCGGTTCCGTCGGCTGCTGCGGCTCCTGATCGTCATCGCGTTGCCGCAACTCCCGATCGTCGCCGCGGCGTCGTGCTCCGCGCTCTTCGCCGCGATGCCGCGGTTCGCGCTCATCGCGCCGCGACCGCGAGCGGCGCGGCCGCTCGTCGTCGTCCTCGTCGTCATAATCGGAGAACAGCGTCGGCTCGTCGTCGTCCTCTTCGTCGTCGGGCTCGATCACGTCATTGAGCCATTCGCCGACCGACACGCCGGATCGCCGCGCCGCCGTGCGCACGGCTTCCCGCGCCTCGGGGCGCAGGCCTCTGAGATTCCACGGACCGCCAGATTTCATTCTCACAACCACAGCCACATGGGAGGCGCAGGATGTCCCTTCCGAGCCGACTTTGCCGAGGGACGATATGCGGCCGGCGCGGTCCTGTTTCCCCGGCTGTGGACTTTTCCGGAATAGGGTAAACAGGCGGTTAAAAAACCGCGCGGCGGGCCAATAAGGGCGGGTCGCCGGCTGGCCCCGGCCGGGCGCGGCGGGAGGGAGCGACGTCATGCCGACCTACAGGGCTCCCGTCGACGAGGTGATGTTCCTGTTGCGCGACGTGTTCCACGTCGAGCGCTACAACAATCTTCCAGGTTTTGCCGAAGCCTCACCCGACATCGTCGAAGCCGTGCTCGCGGAGGCGGCAAAATTCTGCGAGGACGTGCTCACCCCGCTCAACCGCGTCGGCGACAAGGAAGGCTGCCGCCACAACGCCGACGGTTCCGTCACCACGCCACCGGGTTTTAAGGACGCCTACGGAAAACTTGTCGCTGGTGGCTGGGTCGGCGCCTCGGCGCCCGCCGAGTTCGGCGGCCAGGGCCTGCCGACGGTGCTCACCGTGGCTATCCGCGAGTTCCTGTACTCATCGAACATGGCCTTTGCCATGTATTCGAGCCTGGCACTGGGCGCGGTCGCGGCGATCTATAGCCACGGTTCGGCCGAGCAGAAGGCGCGCTACCTGCCCAAGCTGATCAGCGGCGAATGGGCCGGCACCATGAACCTGACCGAGCCGCAATGCGGCACCGATCTCGGCCAGTTGCGCTGCCGCGCCGCGCCGCAGCCCGACGGCAGCTACAAGATCACCGGCACGAAAATTTTCATCTCCGCCGGCGAGCACGACTTGACCGACAACATCATTCATCTGGTGCTGGCGCGCATCGACGGCGCGCCGGCCGGCACCAAGGGCATTTCGTTGTTCATCGTGCCGAAGTTTTTGTTCACAGCCGACGGCGCGCCGGGCGAACGCAACGCGGTGTCGTGCGGCTCGATCGAAGAAAAGATGGGCATTCACGGCAACGCCACCTGTGTCATGAATTACGACGGCGCTACCGGCTGGCTCACCGGCGAGAAGCATCGCGGGCTGTACGCCATGTTCACGATGATGAATACGGCGCGGCTCAGCGTCGGCGTGCAGGGGCTGGCGCTGTCCGAAGTCGCCTATCAGAACGCCGTCGCCTACGCCAAGGAGCGACTCGCCGGGCGCGCGTCGAGCGGCGCGAAATTTCCGCAACAGCCGGCCGATCCCATCTTCGTGCATCCGGACGTGCGCCGCATGCTGATGACCATGCGCGCGTTCAACGAGGCGGCACGCGCGCTGGTGCTGTGGACCGCGCTCAAGGGCGACATCGCACGGCGCTCCACCGACGCGACAGAGCGCGAGGCGGCCGACGACCATATGGGCCTGATGACGCCGGTGATCAAAGGCGTGCTCACCGATCAGGGCTTTGCCAATACGGTCGCCGCGCAGCAGATTTTCGGCGGCCACGGCTACGTCGCCGAGCACGGCATGGAGCAGTTCGTACGCGACG
>JBEKKM010000200.1:0-7580 GCA_050010715.1 Xanthobacteraceae bacterium
TCGCCGGTCGGCTTGTCGCCGGCCTTGGTGACGTCGCGGTCGGGCGCGACCTGGCAGGCCATGTAGCCGTGCGCATCGTAGATGATGATGCCCCTGGGGTTGGCGCCCTGTCCCGGCCGCGGCTTGCCGTCGACTGTCGACCCGATATGGCGCCACGAGCCGATCAGGCGCTCCTTGTCCGATTGTCCGTTCACTTGATGTGTTCCCAAATTACCCTATCCGCTCCCATGTTACTTCCATCGTTGAATTCGGCGGCCTTAAGACCAGACGGTCGCCGGCGAATTCATAACGGCGCACCAGATCGCCGCTGTCGCCCGGCTGCAGATTATCATGGCGATGATGGGTCACCGTGCCGGCCGTCTCGTCGACCGTGTAGGTGCCGAAATAGGCGATGTAATCCTTCAGCGCGACAAACGCTTCTTCCGGCGTCATTACCGCGCCGGCGCGCTTGCGCTCGACATCGGGAGCGATCTGCACCGCCATCTCGCCGTGCGGGCCGTAATAGATCATGCCCTTCGGGTTCTTGCCGCGATCCCAGTTGCCGCCGTGGATGCGCGTGCCGACATAGCGCCAGGCGCCGATCAACTGCTGCGCGGCGGATTGCGATTCGCCGCTCACCAGATCACCGAGATGTATTGCGTCTCCAGAAATTCCATCATGCCTTCGTGGGCGCCTTCGCGACCGAGCCCGCTCTGTTTGGTGCCGCCGAACGGCGCGGCGGGATCGGAGACGAGGCCGCGATTGAGCCCGATCATGCCGAAGTCGAGCTGTTCGGAAACGCGCATGCCGCGGCTCAAATCCTTGGTGTAGAGATAGGCGACGAGACCATATTCGGTGTCGTTGGCGCGGGTGATGACTTCGTCCTCGGACTTGAAGGTCTGGATCGACGCGACCGGGCCAAAAATTTCCTCGTTGAGCATTTTTGCATCGTTGGACACGTTGTCGAGCACCGTCGCCGGATAGAAATAACCCGGTCCATCCGAAGTTTTGCCGCCGGTGAGGATTTTTGCGCCTTTCTTCACCGCGTCGTCGACCAGTTCGATCACCTTGTCGCGGCCTTCCTTGTTGACCAGCGGGCCGAGCGCCACGCCATCGTCGAGGCCGTTGCCCATTTTCAGCCCGGACATCTTGGCGGTGAGTTTCTTGGCGAATTCGTCGTGCACCTTTTCGTGCACATAGAAGCGATTGGCCGCGGTGCAGGCCTCGCCCATGTTGCGCATTTTTGCGATCATGGCGCCTTCGATCGCCAAATCGATATCGGCGTCCTCGAACACGATGAAGGGCGCATTGCCGCCGAGCTCCATGGCCGGCTTGACCACGCAATCGGCGGCTTCGTGCAGAAGCTTGCGGCCGACTTCGGTCGAGCCGGTGAACGACACCACCCGTACGCGGGGATCATGCAGCATCGTGCTCACGACCTTGCCGGACGAGCGCGACGGAATGACGTTGACGACGCCCGCCGGTACGCCGGCTTCCTCCAGGATCGGCATCAGAGCCAGCATGGTCAGCGGCGTATCGGACGCCGGCTTGAGCACCACCGGGCAGCCAGCGGCGAGCGCCGGGCCGATCTTGCGCGTCGCCATGGCGGCCGGGAAATTCCACGGCGTCACCAGCACGGCGATGCCGGCCGGCTTGTGCTGGACGAAGATGCGCGCGCCGGAGGAGGGGGCGCGCGAATTCTGGCCGTTATTGCGCACCGCTTCCTCGGCGTACCAGCGGAAGAACTCCGCCGCATAGGCGACTTCGCCGCGCGAGTCCGAGAGCGCCTTGCCGTTCTCGATGGTGATCAGCTTGGCCAGCCGCTCGGCGTCGCGCATGATGAGGTCGTAGGACTTGCGCAAAATCTCGGCGCGCTCGCGGGGCTTCTTGGCGGCCCAGCCCGGGAACGCAGCACTCGCCGCATCGACCGCGGCCTTGGCGTCCTCGACCGTGGCGCTGGCGACCGAAGCGACCTTATTCTCGGTCGCCGGATCTATCACGTCGAAACGGCCGCCGTCGGACGATTTGCGCCATTTACCGCCGATCCACAGATCAGTCGGAACGTTGGCGAGAAGATTGTCGTACATGGCCATGATGCACCTATTGGGCGGCTAGGATGAGAGTGAGCGCCGCACCCGATCGGCGATGCGATCCGCGGTCGGCAACGCGATGTCTTCGAGAATATCTGCGGCCGGCAGTGGGATATGCGGCGTCGTGATCCGCACCGGCGGCCCGTCGAGCTCGTAGAACGCTTCGTCGGCAACGATCGAGACAATCTCGGCGCCCCAGCCGCACAGTCGCGGATTTTCCTCTACGGTGAACAGCCGATGGGTGCGTGCCACCGAGCCGAGGATGGTTTGGGTGTCGAGCGGCACCAGCGAGCGCACGTCGACCACTTCGCAGTCGATGCCGTGTTCGCTTTTCAGCTTTTCTGCCGCCGCGAGCGCCCGCGGCACCATCAAGGCCAGCGCCAGAATGGTGGCGTCCTTGCCCGGCCGCACGATCTTCGCCGTGCCGAGCGTATCGACGATCTCGCCGTCCGGCACTTCGCCCTTGGTCGGATAGAGCGATTTATGCTCGAAGAAAATCACCGGATCGGGATCGCGCACCGCAGCCGCCATCAAGCCGATGACGTCGCGCGGGCTCGACGGCGCCACCACCTTCAGCCCGGGAATCATCATGCACCAGTTCTCGACGCTCTGCGAATGCTGGGCGCCGAAACGGGAGCCCGCGCCATTGCCGGTGCGCACCACCAGTGGGCATTTGAGCTGGCCGTTCGACATGTAACGGCTCTTGGCGAATTCGTTGGCGATATAGTCGAAGCACACCGCGAAAAAATCCGAGAACATGATCTCGGCAATGGGTTTCAGGCCGGTCATCGCCGCGCCCATGGCGGCGCCGAGGATCGCCTGCTCGGAGATCGGTGTGTCGCGCACCCGCAGCGGGCCGAATTGCTCGAACAACCCGACGGTCGCCTTGAACACGCCGCCGGCCTTGGCGACGTCTTCGCCTAAGAAAACCACGTCCGGATCGCGCGTCATTTCCTGGGCGATGCCGCGGGCCACGGCGTCGCGATAAGTCAGTTCCGCCATGCCCAGCCTCCATCGGCATAGACATCGGTGGTGAGGATATCGAGCGGTGGCATTGGCGCCGCCTTGCACTTCTCGGTCGCCTCATCGACTTGTTGCTTCACGTCGGCGTCGATGCCGGCGATGACGCTGTCGGTGATGCCGAATTGCTTGAGCCGCTCGCGATAGATTTTTATCGGATCGCGCTCTTTCCATTTTTCCAGTTCGCCTTCCGGGCGATATTTAGCCGGGTCGGCGCGCGAATGGCCGCTGTGCCGATAGGTCATGCACTCGATCAGTGACGGGCCGTCGCCGGCGCGCGCTTTCTCATAAGCCGCCGCGGCGGCGCGATAGACCTCATCGGCGTCGTTGCCGTCGACGACGATGCGCGGCAGCCCATAGGCCGAGGCGCGGTCGGCGGCCGGGTGCGGCACGGCGGTGACGTCGCCGATCGGCGTATATTCCATGTACAGATTGTTCTCGCAGACGAAGATCACCGGCAGCTTCCACACCGCGGCGAAATTCAGCGCTTCGTGGAACGCGCCGATATTGGTGGTGCCGTCACCAAAGAAGCAGACCGAGACGTCCTTCGCGCCTTTGTATTGGGCGCGCCAGGCGGCGCCGCAGGCGATCGGCAGATGCGCGCCGATGATGGCGTAAGAGCCCATCACGCCGTGATCGGTCGAAGTCAGATGCATTGAGCCGCCTTTGCCGCGCATCAGGCCATTGTCGCGCTGCATCAACTCACCCAAAACCTTCTCGATCGGCACGCCGCGCGCCAGCGTATGGGCGTGACCGCGATAGGTGCAGAACGACAGATCGCCTGGCTTCATGGCGACAGCAAAGCCGGCCGCGACCGCTTCCTGGCCTAGCGACAGGTGGCTCGTGCCCTTGACCAGGTTTTGCAGGAACAGATCGAACGCGCGCTGCTCGGCCTCGCGGATCTCGACCTGGACGCGATACAGGCGCAGCCGCGTCTGTTCGCCGATATCGTCATTGAGGCTCGTCTTCGACGCGAGCGCGCGATCCTCGACAATGGCCATGGAATATCCTCGGAATGCCCAAAATAGCTTCGGGGCGGGGGCAACTTAGCGCCACTTGCGAAGGCGAGGCAATGTCACTCGTAGGCGGTTTGGGTAGGCGGCTTGCGCGGGACCGGATAAGTTCCTAATTCAAGCCAGCGGGAGATTTCGATGAGCCAACAATCCCTGGAATCGCGGAAATCCCACGACTTCGTTCATCGCCTGTTCGGCGGGCCGCCGCTGGCGGTGATCGGCCGGTTGATCCTGCTGTCGATCCTGGTCGGCGTCATCCTGGCGGCGATCGGGCTCGACCCGTGGAATATCATCGACTCGGTCCGCCGGCTGATCGTGCACATCTGGAATATGGGCTTCGACGCCGTGCGCTGGCTCTGGCAGTATTTTCTGCTCGGCGCCGTGATCGTGCTGCCGATCTGGTTTCTGGTGCGGCTCGCTAAGGCACCGCGCGGGCAATAAGCGGCCCTGTCGTCATTCAGGGGTGCCGTGAAACGGCGAACCCGGAATCCATAACCACAGACGGCGCAGAAACTGCTCCAATCGTGGTTACGGATTCCAGGCTCTTCGCTTGCGCTCGGACCCGGAATGTCGGGTCATCAATCTTCGATCTGGGGTCCGCCGGGCGGCATCGGTGCGTCGCCCTCATTGGACATGGAATGGTCGCGCGGCCCGCGATGACGCCGGCGCCGGCGATGCAGCGGAAAGCGGTCCGGCGAGCCGTCATAGCCATTCGGGCCGCTTGGGTTGTTCTGTCCATTCGGGCCGCTCGGCCCATTGGGCCCTTGCCCCTGTTGCGGCGACGGCTGCGATTGGCCGCCGGTGATGAAGGACGGCAGCCGCTCGACATCTTCGTCATTGCTCGGCTGGAAGTGTTGCTGCCGGGGCTGGTAGTGCGGCTGTTGCTGCGGTTGCGGGTATTGCTGCGGCTGTTGCTCGCGCTGATAGTAGGGCTGCTGTGGCGCGAACGGCTCGCCGCTCATGGGCGGCTGGTCATTGTCGCCGTCGTCAAAGGAGTCGTCGGAGTCATTGCCGCCTTGCTGCGGTTGCTGCTGATAGAACGAAGGCTGGGTCTGCCTCAGGTGTTCCTGCGCGGCGGCGATCAGGCGGAAATAATGCTCGGCGTGCTGGTAGTAGTTTTCGGCCGCGATCGGATCGCCTGAGCTTTGCGCGTCGCGGGCCAGCTGGAGGTATTTCTCGGCAATGTGGGAGGCATTGCCCCGGATCTTCAGGTCCGGTCCGTTGGACTCGTACATGCGCGACAATGGATTTTGGTGATGGTGATGATGATGACCACCACCGCCTTTCCCGCGGTTGCGACCCCGCATGCGCTTGTTCTGACCGTTTCTCATGACTTGCTGTTCCACCAACCCCCGTTTGCGGCGGCGCTGATGCCGCCGTTTCTTTTCATAGGCTCACAATTCTCAGGCTCACTGTCTTCACCACGCGTCACCGCTGCCGCCGGCTCATCGCCATAGATCAGTGCGCAAGTGAACCGCCGGCAAATGCATTCGCCTGACCCTCAACGTATCCTCAGCAATTGCTGCCCTCACCCTCGGCCAGACCGCGGTGTTGCAAACCCCTCGTGTGCGCGCGACTGCTCCGTACAAATGCGCGCCAACCGGTGAACGTCTCGGTATGAATGGTGGCGATCCCGTCTGCCGTCTGTTCCGGCTTTCGCTTTCCGGCTTTCGCTCTTTGCTGGGCCTGCGCTGCCAACCTCTGGGAGCCGAACTCTTAAAAAGCCTGCTCCGGGCATTCGAGGCGGCGCGGCACCATCATCTCGGGCCGATTCCGTGGCCGCAAGCTAGTCGGTTCCGGCCGACATTCCAAGTGCTTTTTTGCCGGGGTCCAATGCTTCGCGCTCATGCCCATTTTCTTGCAACGAGGGCGCGTAGCGTCCCATTAAGGTCGGGGTACGGCGGTGACGGCGCAAGCCCCGCCGCTGCAAATAAATGCGCGACAGGTTCCGCCTGGCCGATGCCAAGCTCGACGACCAAAACCCCGCCGGGCGCCAGGAGCGAGGGCGCTGCCGCGGCGATGGCGCGATAGAAGTGAAGTCCATCGGCGCCGCCGTCGAGCGCAAGATGCGGATCGAAATCGCGCACGTCCCGGGCGAGCGTGGCGATGTCGCCGGATGCGATGTAAGGCGGATTGGACACGATCGCATCGAACGGTCCACGCAGCGCCGAGGTCATGTCGCAGGCGACGAATTTTGCCCTTGTCTGGGCCAAACGGTGGGCATTGTCACGCGCCACCACGAGCGCCTTCGAACTCGTGTCGGTAGCGACACCCAACGCGTTCGGCAGTTCGGACAACAGCGCCAGAACGAGCGCGCCGCTGCCGGTGCCGAGGTCGGCGATGCGCAGTTCCCGCGAGCGCGGGCCGCCGGCATCGATCGCCGCGAGCGCAGCCTCGACGACAGTTTCAGTTTCCGGTCTTGGCACCAGCGTCGCGGCATCGACGCGCATCGGCAAGCTCCAGAATTCCCTGTAGCCGACAATGCGCGCAACCGGCTCGCCGGCGAGGCGGCGGTTCGCCAAAGCGGCGATGGCGTTTTCCTCGTCCACGCCAAGCCGGCACGTGGCAGCCGCGGCGAGCGCCGCATGATCGAGACCGAGGGCGTGACCGACGAGGATACGGGCGTCAAGATCGGGCGTGTCGAGACCGCCGGCATGAAATGTTGCCGCCAGTGCGCGGCGGGCCTCTGCGACAGTGCGAACACCGTCAGGTCGGGCAAGCGTGGCGGCGGCGTCGACGCGTGGCATCAATTCACGTCCTCGGCCGCGAGCAGCGCCGCCTGGTTCTCGGCGACAAGCGCGTCGATGATCTCGCCCAGCGCTTCGCCTTCGAGAATCTGCGGCAGCTTGTAGAGCGTGAGATTGATGCGGTGGTCCGACACGCGGCCCTGCGGATAATTGTAAGTGCGGATGCGCTCGGAGCGATCGCCGGTGCCGACCTGGCCACGCCGTTCGGCGGCGCGCGCGGTGTCCTGCTTCTGCCGTTCGAAATCGTAGAGCCGCGTCCGCAGCACGGCCATGGCCTTGGCGCGATTGCGATGCTGCGAGCGATCCTCCTGCATCGTCACCACGATGCCTGAGGGTATATGCGTCACCCGCACCGCCGATTCGGTCTTGTTGACGTGCTGGCCGCCGGCGCCGCCCGAGCGCAGCGTGTCGATCCTGAGATCGGCATCGTTGATGGCGAGGTCGAGTTCCTGCGCTTCGGGCAGCACGGCGACGGTCGCGGTCGAGGTGTGAATGCGGCCGGAGGCCTCGGTGTCGGGCACGCGCTGAACGCGGTGCACGCCGGATTCGAATTTTAGCTTGGCGAAAGCGCCGCGGCCGCGGATTTCGGCAATGATTTCCTTAAAGCCGCCCATCGAGCCTTCGCTCGTGGTCATGAGCTCGACCTTCCAGCTCTGCGTGACGGCGTAGCGCTCGTACATGCGAAACAGATCGCCGGCAAACAGCGCGGCTTCGTCGCCGCCGGTGCCGGC
>JBEKKM010000201.1:0-7489 GCA_050010715.1 Xanthobacteraceae bacterium
TCTTGACCAATCCGGCAGCGATGCCAAGCACGGCACCATACGCCGCCGCGCGCGCAATACTCCATTCGCGCGGCTTGTCTCCCGAGACATAGAGCGACGGCAGCGGCATCCTATTCGGCGGCTTCGACCTGAGCCGGCCGCTGCGCCTGCAGGCCGGAGAGATCCGGCAGCTTAAGCCGCACGATCTCCGTCTCGTCGCGCGCCACGATATCGGCCGCTTCGCCATCGTCGACATGAAGCGCCGTGTAGCGCCGATACGGCGCGTCGTGGGCGATGCCAGATCCGGACAGCACCAGATAGACGCTGCGTTCGCCGGCGCGATAGGTGGCGCCGCGGGCAAGCTTGACGATCGACGCCCCGCATTGCCGCTCGGTGAAGCTGCCGAGCGGCTTTTCCGACACGCCGGGCATGCCGTCGACCGGCAGCCATTCGTAATTGGCGGGATCGAGCATGATGGGATCGCGATAGCGCGGTTTTGGATATTCCATGCGCTGGCCGTTCATGTGCTCCCAGATCGCCTGATAGCCGTCGGTCTGGCGGCGGCCCTCGACGTCGTCGTTGCGGCGGAAAATGCCGCCCTCGAACGTGCCGAATTTTTTCAGCTCTTCCGTGCCGGCATAGACTTCCTCGCGCGACAGGTAGCCGGAGCCGCTGGCGCTGCCGAATTGCAGCACCGCGGTGATCGAGGTGCCTTCCGAGCTTTGCGGCCCGTATGGCGCGCCTTCCGGGAAATAGCCGACGCTGCCCGCCGCCATCTTGCCGTTGCGGTCGAAATTCATCGTGCCTTCGAGCTGGACGCGGAATTGATCGAAATTGTGCCGGTGCCGCGGCGAGGCAAAGTCGCCCTCGAGCTGCCCGATATTGAATTGGAAATTGCCGAGCGTGCCGGGCGTGCCGTTGAGCAGGTGCCGGTAGTGAAACGTGCCGCCGCGATGCTGCAGGCCGCGCTTCCATTCGACGTCATCGTACTGGACGATCTTCATCGCAGGATTCCCCAGGCTTGAGGTTGCGAAATCACGGCGATCCTAGTCCGTCTTCGCTGGCCTGTCAGGTGGGTTGCGGCGGCGAACGCGCTGCGGCGCCCCGCCACGCTGGCCCGCGCCGGAATAGTCCACTAACATCCGGCCGGTCAGCGTGGGGGCAATGAGGCTCCTCAAGGCCGATCGCGTGTGCCGGCAGCGCGTGCGGCAGTCTGGCGACCGTCCCGCCAGCGAGGAGCGTCAATGGAAACGGACATGCTGCATTCCGCAGCGCATGCCCTGCTCATTATCCTCGACCCGACCCGCATGATGTATCTGTTCGGCGGCGTGTGCATGGGCCTGTCGCTCGGCATTTTGCCCGGCATCGGCGGCATTGCCGGCACGGCGCTGCTGTTGCCGTTCACTTATAATCTTGATCCGCCGACCGCCTTCGCGCTGCTGCTTGGGCTTGGCGCCACCACCACGACCGCCGACCCGATAGCGGCCATCCTGTTCGGCGCGCCCGGCCACGCTGCGTCCGCGGCCACCACCCTCGACGGCTATCCGATGACCCGGCGTGGCGAAGCCGGCCGCGCGCTCGGCGCCTCCTACATGGCCGCCCTGATCGGCGGCCTGTTCGGCGCGGCGCTGATGGCGGTCGCGCTGCCTATCCTGCGCCCGATCATCCTTTATATCGGCTCGCCCGAGCTCCTCGGCGTCGCCGTGTTCGGCATTTCCATGGTCGCGGTGCTGTCCGGCAATGCGCCGCTGCGCGGGCTCACCGCCGCCTGCTTCGGCATGATGCTGTCAATGATCGGCACCGACCCGCAATCGGGCACGCTGCGCTGGACCATGGACACGCTGTATCTGTGGGACGGCTTGCCGCTGGTGCCGCTCACGCTCGGCATTTTCGCGCTGCCGGAGCTGTGCGATCTCGCCATCGGGCGCATGGCGGTCGTCCAGCAAGGCATGACGCTCGATACCAAGAGCGGCATGCTGCTCGGCGTCCAGGATTGCATGCGACACTGGTTTCTGATTCTGCGCTGCTCGTGGCTTGGGGCGGCGATGGGCGCCATTCCCGGCATCGGCGCCTCGGTGATCGACTGGATCTCCTACGGCCACGCGTTGCGCACCGAGAAAGGCGCGAGCGAGACCTTCGGCACCGGCGACGTACGCGGCGTCATCGCCGCCGAAAGCGCGACCAATGCCCGCGAAGGCGGCGCGCTGGTTCCGACCGTCGCTTTCGGCGTGCCGTCGAGCGCCGGCATGGCGATCCTGCTCGGCGCATTTCTGATTCACGGCCTCGTCCCCGGGCCGGAAATGCTGACCAAGCATCTCGACATCACTTATTCGATGGTGTGGAGCATCGCCATCGCCAACATCCTCGGCTCCGGACTCTGCTTTCTATTCAGCGGCCAGCTCGCGAAGGTGGCGACGCTGCGCTACACGCTGTTCATGCCCGGCGTGCTGAGCCTGATCTATATCGGCGCGTTCGAGGCATCGCGGAACTGGGGCGATATAGCCTCGCTGATGTTCTTCGGCATGCTCGGCTGGGCGATGAAGCACTTCAAATGGCCGCGCCCGCCGCTGGTGCTCGGCTTCATCCTCGGCGAAGTGATCGAGCGCTACATGTTCATCTCGATCGAGCGCTATGGCGTATCGTGGATGCTGCGCCCCGTCGTCGTCGTCATGTTCATCATGGCCGGCCTGTCGCTGTTGCGGCCGCTGTTGGCGGACGTCCGCGGCCACGGCGGCCTGCGCAGGATGGTCTCGCAGTGGGGCCATCCGATGTTTTCGGCCGAGAATCTGTTTGCCGCGGCGCTGCTGTGTCTCTTCATCGCGATGCTAGGCGAGTCCTTCGAGTGGTCGTTCGCCGCCCGCATCATTCCGACCATCGTCGGCACCGGTGCGATCCTGTTTTGCTCGTTGAGCCTGATCAACGACGTGTTCGGCCTGCACGAGCGCGACGGCGGCGGCGCTATCGCCGAAAAATCGAAAAAAATCCACATGGATATCGCCTCCAAGACCGCGCACCTGCCAACCAAGGTGATCCTAACCCGCGGATTTTTATTCTTCGGCTGGATGGCCGGCTTCGCCGCCTGCATGGCGCTGATCGGGCTTATTCCGACCGTGCCGATTTTCATTACCGCGTTCATGCGCCTCGAAGGCCGCGAGCCGTGGAGGATCGTCATCCCGATGGCCGCCAGCGTGGTGGCGTTGATCTATGTGGTGTTCGACCAGCTGCTGGCGATCCCGTGGCCGCCGACCCTGGCCGGGATGTTGTTTCCGGTTCTGCACGCGATACCCAGCGTGTGAGACGAACCGCGTCACTTCAAGCGGTCGCGGATCTTCTCCAAGCCCGCTTTGGCGCAATTGTCGTCGAGATTGCCGCCGGGCGCGCCGGCGGCGCCGATCGCGCCGATGACTTCGTCGTTCAGCTTGATCACCACGCCGCCGGGAAAGAACAGGATATGCGGCAGCTTGGCGAGCGCGGCGATCGGACCGTCGCCCTTGGCGCGGTCGGCCAGAACCATCGTGTCGTTCTTGAACGTGACACTGGTATAGGCCTTGTCGTGTGCGCTATCGAGGGTGTGAATGCCGGCGCCGTCGCCGCGCACCGCCGCGATCGTGGCGCCGTCGGCGTCAACGACGACCACGGTCTCGTTGTAGCCGCCCTTGGCGCACGCTGCGACCGCCTCGCTCGCCGCCTCGGTCGCGAGCGCCGCGGGAATGCGATGCGTCGGCAGCGTTTGCGCGAACACCGCCGATGCGCCGAATGCGCTCGCCGCGATGACCAGCGATAATTTGAGTGCATGAGTCATGGTGTTCCTCCTTCGATGATCGGCCTTATGCGATTGCGACAGTCATCGCCAATGCTATACCGAATACGCAATCCTCGAACAGGCGCTCGCGGCTGTCGGCATCGATCCGATGAATGACCAAACCACAAAGCCGCAGCCCGCGAGCGAGACGGGCGACAGGACAGCCGTCGACCATCTGCTGCTGTTCTTCGCCCTGGTCTACCTCGTCGAGGGCCTCGGCCAGATCGGCGGCCTGATTGCGCAGCCGCTGAATTATTACCTCAAGGCGTCGCAAGGCTGGACGCCGGTGCAGATCACCGGCTTCATCACGCTGTTCAATCTGCCCTGGATCATCAAGCCGCTTTACGGTTTGGTTTCCGATTTCGTGCCGCTGTTCGGCTATCGACGCAAAAGCTATCTGCTGCTCGTCAACGTCGCCGCCATCATAGGATTCATCTGGGTGACGCAGCTCACGGCGCCGGGCGACCTCTTCATCCCGCTCATGATCACCGCTTATACGATGGCGATATCGAGCACGCTGTGCGGCGCCATACTGGTGGAGAATGGGCAGCGCCTGAACGAGAGCGGCGCCTTCGTCAATCAGCAATGGCTGTGGTTCAACATCGCCGCGATGGCGGCTGCGGTCCTCGGCGGCCAGCTGGTCCAGCATCTGTCGCCGGCCGGCGCGTTGCATAGCGCCGCCGCGATCATTGCGGTGGCGCCCTTGGCCGTCATCATCGGCGCATTGTTTCTGGTCCCCGAGGAAAAAGTCTCCGTCAATCTTCAAGGCATGAAAAACACGCTCGCCGGCCTCAAGACGTCATTCCACAGGCGCGAGCTGTGGCTCGTCGCCGCGTTCATGTTTCTCTACTATTTCAGCCCGGGATTGAGCACGCCGCTTTATTTCACCATGACCGACAGGCTGCATTTCTCGCAGGGCTATATCGGCATTCTCGGCTCGATCTCATCGGCAGGTTGGGTCCTCGGCGCGCTGCTCTATCGCCGCTTTCTCGGCGAACTAACGTTGAAGAACCTTCTCAACCTCAGCATCGTGCTCGGCACACTGACTACGGCGGCGTTCGTGTTGCTGTCGAACGAGGCTTCCGCCGCGGTCATTTATTTCTGCTCGGGCTTTGCGGCGATGCTGGCGACGGTGGCGACGGTGACGCTTGCCGCCGACTATTGCCCGCCTCGCGCCGAGGGCTTTGCCTTTGCCGTGCTGATGTCGATCATCAATCTGGCGACGTCGGCCGCCGACAATGTCGGCTCCTTCCTCTACACCCACATGTTCGACCACAATTTGAAGCCGCTGGTTCTGATCTCAGCCGCTTTCACGGCGTTTGCCTTCGTGCTGGTGCCGCTGCTACGCTTGGGCGACAAGCGCCAGGGTGAGCCCGCGCCAGGCATCAATCCCGTGGAACCGTCTCACTCCTAACGCGTTGACCCTTGCCTGCCGTTAGGGCGCTATTTTCGGGTGCCTGACCATGCGGAAAATCAGTGCGTTCGTTGCGATTGCCGCGCTTGCCGCAGTCGCCTCTTCGCCGTCGCCGAGCGCGGCCTTTGGTTTGCGTATCGGGCCATTCTATTTCGGCATACCGTATTTCGGCTACCGGCACCGTCATCACGCTAGCCACGCGTTGCGCGATGAGGCGAGCCTGAAGACGGGGGCGCCCGCGCAACCGGCTGCAGGATCGCAAGCGACCGCGCCACAAGGCCTGATGTCGCCGCTGCTTTACCCTGCCCTCGCTTTGCCCGCGGTTTATGACGAAATCTTTTCGCCGCCATCGTCCTCGCCGTGGCCGTTCAGCTATGACGCCATTTTGCAGACGGCGTTCGCCAAAACCGCGCCGGATCAAGATGCGGCGGCATGTCCGCAACCCAATCGCCAGTCCGCCGTCGTCGAGCGGATTCGCGCCGAAATCAGGCCGAGCGGCACTCAGTTGCAAGCGATGCAAAAACTCGGTGGCGCGCTGGGCTTTGCTTCCGACTATTTGGCCAAAGCCTGCCCGAGCGAGCTTCCGCAAGACCCCGCCGCGCGACTGCAGCTGATGGAATGGCAGATCGAAAAACTTGCCGAGGCGCTCGATTTTGTCCGTCCGCCGTTGCAGGAGCTCGAGCAATCGCTGAACGACACGCAACGCGCCCGCTTCGGCATGCCGCATTCGACGGCAGCCGTCCGCCCCGATCGCGCCAATACGATCGCACCGGCCTGCGCCGTTGCGCCGACCAGAGTCGACGCTTCGATCGAGCAGATCTCGCTCGCGGTGCAGCCGACCGACGCTCAGCGCGATGCGATGGATGGTCTCAAACAAGCCTTCCGCGACGCGGCCAGTGAGCTCGATGCCAATTGTCCGGTGTCGTTGCCGGGCGACCCGCTGGCACGGCTGGAAGCTATCGAAGCGCACCTCGACGCGACGTGGCGGGCGCTGGTCTCCGTCCAGACCGCGCTCTCCGACTTCGAAACAAAACTCAGCGCCGACCAGCGGGTCCGCTTCGATGCCACCGACTTTGCCGCGGCCCAATAATATCGCCCATCAGTTCTGAAAGAACCGGTTCGTCGGCCGCGGCAGGCCCAAATTCTCCCGCAGCGTCGCACCTTCGTATTCGCGGCGGAACAGTTTTCGGCGCTGCAATTCGGGAATGACCTGATTGACGAAGTCTTCAAGGCCGCCCGGCAAATACGGGAACATGATCGTAAAGCCGTCGGAGCCTTCGGTCTCCAGCCATTCCTCCATCTCGTCGGCGATGGTCGCAGGCGTGCCGACCATGGCGAGGCCGGAATAGCCGCCGAGCCGTTGCGCGAGCTGCCGCACGGTAAGGTTCTCGCGCTTGGCGAGCGCAACGGCGCGCTCGCGCCCGCTCTTCGACGCGTTGCTTTCGGGGATTTCCGGCAGCGGCCCGTCGGGATCGAATTTCGAGGCGTCGTGGCCGAGCGCGATCGACAGCGAAGCAATCGCATTGGCGTAATTGACGAGACTGTCGAGTTTTGCGCGCTTCGCCTTCGCCTCTTCGACCGTATCGCCCACCACGACGAAGCAGGCCGGCAATATTTTCATGTGGTCGCGCGAACGGCCGAGCTTCTCCATGCGGCCTTTGACGTCGGCGTAGAACGCCCGGCCGACGGCAAGATCGCTCTGCGCGGTGAACACCGCTTCCGCGGTCTCGGCCGCGAGCTGGCGGCCGGAGTCCGAGGCGCCGGCCTGCACGATCACCGGCCAGCCCTGGATCGGGCGGGCGATATTGACCGGGCCGCGCACGGAGAAATATTTGCCCTTGTGATTGAGCACGTGCATTTTCGCCGGATCGAAAAAGACGCCGTCCTCGACGTCCCGTACCCAAGCATCGTCCGCCCAGCTGTCCCACAGCCCGGTCACGACGTCGTAAAACTCCCGCGCGCGGCGATAGCGCTCGCCGTGCTCCATATGCTCGTCGAGGCCGAAATTGAGCGCGGCGTCCGGATTGGACGTGGTGACGATGTTCCAGCCGGCGCGGCCGCCGGAGATCCAATCGAGCGAGGCGAAGCGCCGCGCGATGTGATAGGGCGCGTCGAACGTGGTCGAGCCGGTGGCGACAAGCCCGATGCGCTCGGTGACCTGCGACAGCGCCGACAACAGCGTGAACGGCTCGAACGAGGTCGAGGTGTGGCTGCGCTTGAGCGCATCGATGGGCATGTTGAGCACGGCCATGTGGTCGGCCATGAAAAACGCATCGAACTTCGCCCGCTCCAAA
>JBEKKM010000202.1:0-7479 GCA_050010715.1 Xanthobacteraceae bacterium
ACGTTCCGTTTGCGGTCGATCTCGCCAAGACCGAGGAGGACCGGCAGCTGATGGCCTTCTATGTCAGCTCCGAGCAGATCGGGCGCGCGTTCCTCGCTCCGCCGGAAATTCCGGCAGACCGTGTTGCAGTTTTGCGAAGGGCCTATGATGAGACCATGCAGGACGGCGAATTCCTGCACGAGATCGACCAATCGCACTCGGAATTCAATCCGCTGTCGGGCGACAAGCTGCAGCGGATGGTGGCGGCGGCCGCGGATGTGCCACCGACAGTTGTCGCGCACATTCGCAACATTATCGGTGTCGCCCGTTAAGGCTGGCAAAAAACATGGCCACGGCCCATATCGGAAAACGGGGCTGTAAAGACATGCGGAGGTGCATATGGCACTGGCACGCAAACGAGCCACCGACGAGCCCAACCAAGTTCCTGACAAGATTGCGATATCGCTGACCGTCAACGGCGTCGAACGGCAGCTCGATGTGGCGCCGTGGACGACATTGCTCGACGTCTTGCGCGACCATCTCGATTTGACCGGCACCAAGAAGGGCTGCGACCACGGCCAATGCGGCGCTTGCACGGTGCTGGTGGACGGGCGGCGGATTAATTCCTGCCTGACGCTCGCGGTCATGAAGGACGGCGCCAAAATCACCACCATCGAGGGCTTGGCGACGGACGGCGTGCTGCACCCGCTGCAGCAGGCCTTCATCGACCATGACGCGTTCCAATGCGGCTATTGCACGCCTGGACAAATCTGCTCCGCGTTGGGCTTGATCGCGGAGGGCAAGGCAAAAACCGCGGACGAGATTCGCGAGCTGATGAGCGGCAACATCTGTCGCTGCGGCGCCTATCCCAACATCGTCGCGGCGATCCGGCAAGTGATGGGGCAGTCATGATCAATTTCCAGTACGCGCGCGCCAGCGACGTCGCCGACGCGGTGCGCATGATCGCCGCCGATCCGGCGGCAAAATTCATTGCCGGCGGCACCAACCTGATCGACCTGATGAAGGAGGATGTCGAACGGCCGACGCGGCTGATCGACATTTCGCGGCTGCCGCTGAAGAGTGTCGAGGAAACCGCGTACGGCGGCTTGCGGATCGGCGCGCTGGTGCCGAACTCCGACCTCGCCTATCATCCGCTGGTCGCGCAACGCTATCCGCTGCTCGCCAGCGCGATCCTCGCCGGCGCCTCGCAGCAGTTGCGTAACATGGCTTCGACCGGCGGCAACCTTCTGCAGCGCACGCGCTGCGCCTATTTCTACGACACGGCGACGCCCTGCAATAAGCGCGAACCCGGCAGCGGCTGCTCCGCCCACAACGGGCTCAACCGCATGCACGCGATCCTCGGCACCAGCGAATCCTGCATCGCGACCCATCCGTCCGATATGTGCGTAGCGCTTGCGGCGCTGGATGCGACGGTTCATGTCGCCGGTCCTGCCGGCGAGCGCGCGATAGCATTTGCCGACTTCCATCGATTGCCCGGCACCACACCGCAGCGCGATACCAATTTGCAGCCGGACGAGATCGTCACGGCGGTTGAGCTGCCGGCGCGGGGCTTTGCCAAAAATTACAGCTATCTGAAAATCCGTGACCGCCTGTCCTACGCGTTCGCCCTGGTATCGGTCGCCGCCACGATCGAGCTCGACGGCGACACGATCAAGGAGGCGCGGCTGGCGCTCGGCGGTGTCGCGCACAAGCCGTGGCGGGATGCCGGCGCGGAGGCGGCGCTGCGCGGCCAGACTGCAAACCCCACGACATTCGCCCATGCCGCCGACCTGCTGCTGCGCGACGCCAAGGGATTCACGCACAACGCGTTCAAGATTGAACTGGCGCGCAAGGTCATCGTCCGCACGCTGACACAAGCCGCGCGCGGCACGCCGCAGTCGCAATCCAACAAGAAGATCCGGTGACCGCCATGGCTGGTTTCAGCAAAATGGCCCCTTACATCGGTACGCCCACCTCACGCGTTGACGGTCATGCCAAGGTCACTGGTGCCGCGAAATACGCCGGCGAATTCAACGTGCCCGGCCTCGCCTTTGGCGCCGTCGTCACCTCCACCATTGCCAAGGGCCGCATCGCGCGCATCGACGCGAGCGAGGCGTTACGGGTGAAAGGCGTGCTCGACGTACTGACCCACGAGAACCGTCCGCGCATGGCGGCGACGAACGCCGCGTACAAAGACGATGTCGGGCCGGAAAAAGGCTCGCCATTTCGCCCGCTCTACGACGACAAGATCCTGTTCAACGGCCAGCCGATCGCCTTGGTGCTGGCCGAGGAATGGGAGATCGCCCGCTTCGCCGCGTCGCTGGTGCGAGTCGAATACATAAAACAAACACACGGCACCGACCTGTTGGCCCGGCTCGACCAGGCCTTTGTGGTTGAAACCCCGGAGCGACTGCGCGGCAAGGCCGATAAGGCCTACGCAGGCTCCGCCGTGCGTCACGAAGCCGAATATTACATCCCGATCGAGCATCACAATCCGATGGAGTTATACGCCTCCACGGTGCTGTGGGAGGGCGACGGCAAGCTCACGGTCTATGACAAGACCCAGGGCGTGCAGAATGTGCAGCGCTATCTGTGCGGCGTGTTCAAGATGAAGCCGGACGACGTGCGCGTGGTATCGCCATTTGTCGGCGGCGCATTCGGCTCCGGACTGCGTCCGCAATATCAGGCGGTGCTCGCCGTGCTGGCGGCGCGCGCGCTGCAACGCTCGGTAAGGCTGGTGCTGACCCGCAGGCAGACGTATGGGTTGGGCTATCGGCCGGCCACGATCGAACGGCTTGCGCTCGGCGCCACCGTGGACGGAACGCTCGAGGCGATCAGCCACGAAGCGATTGCAGTGACCTCACAATACGAGGATTTCTACCGCAACGACACCGGATGGGCCGGCCTGCTCTACAAGAGCGCCAACGCCAAGAACCGGCACAAGCTGGTGCGACTCGATCTTCCCACACCGTCGGACATGCGCGCGCCGGGCGTGGCCACCGGCGTTTATGCGCTCGAATGCGCGATGGACGAGCTCGCGGTGGCGCTCAAGCTCGACCCGCTGGAACTGCGCTTGCGCTGCTACTCGGACCGCGACCAGCACGAGGACGTTCCCTATACCAGCAAGAACTTGCGCGAATGCTACCGGCAGGGTGCGGACGCGTTCGGCTGGAGCAAGCGCAGCGCAGCGCCGCGCTCGATGCGCGAAGGCAGCGAGCTGGTCGGCTGGGGCATGGCGACGGGTGTCTGGGAAGCGCTGCAGATGGAATGCGCCGCCCGCATCGTGCTGACGGCGAACGGACACGCCGAGGTCGTCTGCGCGTTCTCCGACATCGGCACCGGCACCTACACGATCATGGCGCAGGTGGCGGCCGACATGCTCGGCCTGCCGCTCGATAATATTACGGTCAGGCTCGGCGATTCGACGCTGCCGCAGGCGCCTGTCGAGGGCGGCTCGTGGACGGCGGCCTCGGTCTCGCATGCGATCGTCAGAACCGCCGAAGCCGTGCGCAAGGAGTTGCTGCGCCTGGCCAAGACAATGCCGAATTCGCCGCTTGCAGGTTCGAAGCTCAACGACACCGCCCTTATTGACGGCGGCATCGTCAACAGGAAAACCGGGCGCGCCGTGTCGATCGCGGACGTCATGCGTCACGGCGCCGTCGATCGCATCGAGCGGGAAAGCACCGCAAGCTTCAAGGATTCGAAGGCGCATGCGCGCAACACGCACTCGGCGATCTTCGCCGAGGTCAAGGTGGACGAGGAGCTCGGCGTCATTCGCGTGACCCGCGTCGTCAATGCGGTCGCCGCCGGACGCATCCTCAATACCAAGACCGCGCGCAGCCAGATCATGGGAGCGGTGGTGTGGGGCATTGGCATGGCGCTGCACGAGGAGACGCTGTTCGACCACGAATTCGGCCGCATCATGAATGCGAATATCGCCGAATATCATGTGCCGGTGAATGCCGACGTGCACGACATCGAGGTCATCTTCGTCGACGAGCCGGATGCGATCATCAATCCGCTCGGCATCAAAGGCATCGGCGAAATCGGGATCGTCGGAGTTGCGGCGGCCATCGCCAACGCGATCTACCATTCCACCGGAAAACGCGTGCGCGACCTGCCGATCACGCTCGATAAATTACTGCCGCGTTGAGAAAACGAAAATTGTCGATTAGGCCTTTTACGAAGTTGCCAGCATAGGCGCTGACAAGCGATACTCAAGTGACGGGCGAGCGACAACAACCATGAAGAAAGCAACACCACCATGAACAGCAAGAGCGGCTCGAAGGAAGGACAAGGAGGAGGCTCTCCCTCCCGGCTGATCGATGCAAGAATCAAGGAGCTGGGTGATTGGCGGGGCAAGACGCTGGCCCGGGTACGATGTCTCATCAAAGAGGTCTGCCTCGATGTGGTCGAGGAGTGGAAGTGGGGAGGGGTTCCGGTGTGGGAGCACGCCGGTATTATCTGCACAGGCGAGACGTACAAGGCGGTCGTAAAGTTGACCTTCGCCAACGGCGCCTCGTTGGCGGATCCTTCAGGCCTCTTCAACTCCAGTCTCGAAGGCAACATGAGACGTGCGATCGATATTCATGAGGACGACAAGATCAATGAGCGTGCTCTGAAAAATCTCGTCCGTGCCGCCGTTGAATACAATCAGACAAAAAAGCAGAGGAAAGCGCCTGCGGCTACGCAAGCGAAAGTACGCAAAAATAAAAAGACATGAAGCTATAAAGCCTAAGCCACGCATCGACCGCTTTGTAAACAGCGCCTAGTTCTTCTCGCGCTCCCACACCACGATCACCCGCACCGTCTTGTCGTTGATGTTCGGGTGCGGCATCGGCGGGCTCTCGATGTAGAGCCGGTCGCCCTCGAACCTGATATTGCGCACCTGCTCGCCGCCGACCCAGGCTTCGTTCCAGGCCGCCTCGACTTTGGTGATGACCTGGCCGTTTTCGACCCGATAGCGGCCGGTATAAGCGATCATGGATTTGAGCGCCTGCGCGCGGTCCGCGTCGGTTTTCGGAATAGCCCGGCCCTCGGCGGTCATCAGCGCCAGCCAACGGCCCTCGGGCGTTGCGATCTGAATGCCGCGCGGATGTTCGCCATAAACCGGCGTGCGTTCCTTGCTCGCTGTGTCCTCATAGACGACGGAAACGAGCGCCCAAGTGCCGACGATCTGCCGCTTCAGCTCGGCGTCCTCCATCGCGCTTACTCCGCTGTCCAACCGCCGTCGAGCACCAGCGCCGAGCCGGTCATCAGCGATGATGCGTCAGAGGCGAGGAAGACGATGGCGCCGGAAAGCTCGTCCAGCTGGCCGAGGCGGCCGAGTTTTATCTTCGACAACACCTCGTCGCGAAACGCCTTGTTCTCGAAAAACGGTTTGGTCATCGGCGTTTCGAGAAAAGTCGGGCCGAGACTGTTGACGCGGATATTGTGCGGCGCAAGCTCGATCGCCATCGCCTTAGTGAAACCCTCCATGGCGTGTTTCGAGGCGCAATAGACCGTGCGGCGCGCGGCGCCGACATGGCCCATCTGCGAGGAAATATTCACGATCGAGCCCGGCAGCTTCGCCGCCATCAGCCGCACCGCCACCGCCTGCGCCATGAAGAACGCGGCGCGCACATTGAGCGCAAAGATGGCGTCAAAATCTTCGACTTTGACGTCCTGCAGATGCGCCGGCCGGTTCATGCCGGCATTGTTGATCAGAATCTGAAACGGCTCAGCTGCGGCGACCACCGTTCGCGCGGCCTCGATGTCGGTGACATCGAGCACCAGCGCATCGGCTTTCTCGCCGCGGGCGCGGATGGCGCTGGCCGCATCTTCGATTTCAGTCCTGGTGCGCGCGGCGAGCGTCACTTGGGCGCCGGCCGAAGCCAGCGCCGATGCCGCCGCAAGCCCGATGCCGCGCCCGCCGCCGGTGACGAGCGCCCGTTTGCCGTCGAGCCGGAAGGAAGCACCCTTGGTGAGTTCGACCGGCACCATGGCCGTCACACTTTTCCCTTCGCATAGCGTTCGAGCCGTTCGGCGAGCGTGCCGGTATGGAGCTCGAACAAGTGGTTGTCGTCGTCATAGAAATAGATCGAGCGGCCCTCGCCGGGCACGCGCTCGCGCGGCGGGCGCACCTCAAGACCCATCGCCTTGACCTTCGCCGCGTAGGCTTCGAACTCGGCGTCTTCGATCTTGAAGGCGACATGGTTGTAGGTCCGCGACGGCAACGGCTCGCCTTCCATCACCGCGATCCAGAGATCGCCGACCTGGAAGAATTTTTCGCGTGCGGCGGAGAACGCCTCGTTGCCGCTCGCATAGACTTCCCGGGCGCCGAAAACGCCGGTCAGGATGCGCGTCATCCGCTCTAAATCACGGACGACAAAGGTCATGTGCGACAGGCCTTCGATCACTCCGCCGCCTCCCCGTACGGCACATTGCGACCGCCGTAGCGGCGGACGCGAACATTGGCCTGCTCGGCGTGGGCGACAAAACCTTCAAGCATGCACAGCCGCGAGCAATATTCGCCGATCATGGCGCTGGCCTGGTCGGTCAGCACTTTCTGATAAGTGCAAGTCTTTAGAAATTTGCCGACCCATAACCCGCCGGTATAGCGCGCCGCCTTTTTCGTCGGCAGGGTGTGGTTGGTGCCGATCACCTTGTCCCCGTAGGCGACATTGGTGCGCGGGCCGAGGAACAACGAACCGTAGTTTTTCATATTGGCGAGAAAATAGTCCGGATCGCGTGTCATCACCTGCACATGTTCCGAGGCGATGCGGTCGGCCTCGCGCACCATCTCGGCCTCGTCGTCGCAGACGATGACTTCGCCCAGATCGGCCCATGCCTTGCCGGCGGTCTCGGCGGTCGGCAGGATCGCCAGCAGCCGGTCGATTTCCTTCATGGTGTCGCGGGCGAGCTTTTCCGAGTTAGTAATCAGGATCGCAGGCGAGGTCGGGCCATGCTCGGCCTGGCCGAGCAGATCGGTGGCGCACATTTCGCCGTCGATGCTGTCGTCGGCGATGATCAAAGTCTCGGTCGGCCCGGCGAGCAGATCGATACCGACCCTGCCGAACAATTGCCGCTTGGCTTCGGCGACGTAAGCGTTGCCCGGCCCGACGATCATGTCGACCGCGGCGATGGTCTCGGTGCCGAGCGCCATGGCGGCGACCGCCTGCACGCCGCCGAGCACGAAAATCTCGTCGGCGCCGCCGAAATGCATGGCGGCGACAATCGCCGGATGCGGCCCGCCATGAAACGGCGGCGCACAGGCGATGATATTCTTCACGCCGGCGACGCGCGCGGTGACGATCGACATGTGCGCCGACGCCACCATCGGATAGCGGCCGCCCGGCACATAGCAGCCGATCGAATTCACCGGGATGTGTTTATGGCCAAGCACGACGCCGGGCAGCGTCTCGACTTCGAGATCGCGCAGCGTTTCCTTCTGCTTCTGCGCGAAATTGCGCACTTGTGCCTGGGCGAACTTGATATCGTCGAGATCGCGCTTCTTCATAT
>JBEKKM010000203.1:0-7170 GCA_050010715.1 Xanthobacteraceae bacterium
CGGCAGTCGGCAGAGGACAGATAGGATTGCCTGGTCTATCTTTGACACAATCTGTCCTCCGTCGTCTGTCCTCTGTCGTCTGACATGCGCCTTCATGTCTCCCATAGCTCGGCCTACAGCTACGATCCGCCCGCAGCCGGCGTGATCCAGGTGCTGCGCCTGACGCCGCGCAACCACGACGGCCAATACGTCCAGCGCTGGCGCATCGATGTCGTGCCCGATGCGCGGCTGGCCGCCCACGAAGACGCATTCGGCAATATCACCCATGTCTTCACCGCCGACGGCCCGCTCGCGGAATTGCGGGTCGAGGTCGACGGCGAAGTCGAGACCCAGAACGCCAATGGCGTGGTGCGCGGCTCCGTCGAGCGCTTTCCGCCGAGCCTGTTCTTGCGCGACACCGCGCTGACCCAAGCCGACGGCGCGATCCGCGACTTCGCGCAAAAAATTCGCGACGCGAGCGGCGGCGTGGTGCTCGCGGAACTGCATGGTCTATTGGATCGTTTGTTCGAAGATTGCGCCGGCGACGTCGCCGCCTCACCTGCGCCAAAAAATGCCGCCGAGGCTTTTGCGCGCAAGCGTGGCGCACCAAAAGAATTGGCGCATATCTTCATCGGCGCCGCGCACATGCTCGGCATCCCGGCCCGTTATGTCCGCGGCTACTTTCGCCGCGCCGACAACAGCGCCGACGCGGACACCAGCCACGCCTGGGCGGAAGCTTTTGTGCCCGATCTCGGCTGGGTCGGCTTCGATCCATCCAACGGCCGCTGCCCGACCGACGGCCATGTCCGCGTCGCCATCGGGCTCGATTCGCTCGGCGCCGCGGCGGTGCGCGGCACGCGCTTGGGCGTCGGCGCCGAGACTTTGGCAGTAGCTATCAAGGTCGATCAGTGATGCCGCCCGCGACGCGGCGAAGAATGCTATAGAGAGCGAGCCTTAAGGACAGCGAATCGATGACCTATTGCTGCGGAATTCTGGTGCGCGAGGGGCTTGTGATGTTCGGCGACACGCGAACCAACGCGGGCGTCGACAACATCGCCACCTTCCGCAAGCTGCACATATTCCAGGATCCGAAAAAGCGCATCATGGCGATCGCCACCGCCGGCAATCTCTCGATCAGCCAGTCGGTGGTCTCTATCCTGATGGAAGGCTACGACAATCCGCAAACCGGCGAGCGCGAAACGCTGATGAACGCGCCGACCATGTTCCAGGCCGCCCAGCGCGTCGGCTATGTGGTCCGTTTGATCCACACCATGGAAGGCAAGGCGCTCGAGGCTTCCGACGTCAGTTTCGATGTGTCTTTTCTGTTCGGCGGCCAGATCATGGGCGAGCGCATGCGCCTTTTCATGGTCTATTCCGCCGGCAATTTCATCGAATGCACCACCGACACGCCCTATCTGCAGATCGGCGAGCACAAATACGGCAAGCCGGTGCTCGACCGCGCCATCACCTACGAGATGGACATTTACGACGCGCTCAAGGTCGGGCTGGTCTCCATCGACTCGACCATGCGCTCGAATCTGAGCGTCGGCCTGCCGATCGATCTTCTGGTAGTGCGGCGCGACACCTGCACCGCCGAGTTGATCTATCGCATCGAGCCCGGCGAGCCTTATTTCTCGGACCTGCGCGAGCGCTGGTCGGCGGCGTTGCGCGCCGCCCATATCGGCATCCCGCGCCCGCCCTACAGCAACCGGGCGTAAAACGCTGAAAACCCAGCACTTACGCCACGCCCGCGCGCGTTGACACACTATTAACGCAGCCCTTGGATTTACGCCGGCTTACCGCGACCAGGGTTCCATCGCTTTGAACTGCAAGCGTTTTTCAATCTTTACTGCCTAGGGTCCAAACGCCGTTTTTATAAACTCAAGGGTGGAAGCGTGTTGCCTTCGGCGCAATCGCATATCGCCGGGGAACGCAAGCGGTCGCGCTGGAACAAGGCGCGGCTCAGTCTTGTCTTGCCGATCGGCGCTATCGTCGCCGTCGCCATCGTCTGCGTCGTCATCGCCGTGCTGACCTCGGCAAGACGCGCCGACGAAGTCTCGCTCAATCACGAGCAGCAGCTGCTGCAGGAAGCCGTCGTCGGCAAGGGCACGCACCTGCTCCGCATCCTCGAAAGCGCCGCGGCAACACCGCAAGCGACGGCCAAGCTTCGTATCGCCTTCGATGCGCAATGGGCGGACCGCCGCATCGGCAGATGGCTGCAATCCTTCTATAGCCAAGACATCGTGGTGATCGTCGACGGCAACGATCGGATCAAATACTCGCTGTTCCGCTCGCCCGGCGACGCCGTCGCCGGCGACCTTGGCGAGCAAATCAAATCGAGCCTCGATCTGTTGCGTGGCCGCCTCATTGCCGTGCCGGAACACGCCGTCGCGGTCAACGCCCGGCAGGATCCCACAAAGCCCGGCCGCAGCGCGGCGCTGATCCAACGCTTCCTCGACCGACCCGCTCTCGTCGGCGCGGTCGCCGTCGGCTCCGAGGCCGATCTTGCCGCCGGCAATGCGCAGGCGCCGATCGTATTCTCCGTCCGCTTCATCGACGGCGCACTGCTTAAGGAAATCGGCAATCGCCTGCAATTGACCGGCCTGCGCAAAATCGACGATCCGGCGACGCCGGCCGGCGAGCACGCCATCGAATTTGCCGATGCGCAAGGCGGCGCCATCGCCCGCTTTGCCTGGCAACCGACGCGGCCGGGCGGCGCCATCGTCGGCAGCGTGTTGCCGTTCATCGCGGTGGCGCTCGGCGGCTTCGCCCTCCTGGTCGGTCTGGTGCTGCGCTACATGCGGCGCACCACCGAGGAGATCAGGGCCGGCGAATCGCAATTGCGCCATCTTGCTTTGCACGATCCGGTCTGCGGCCTGCCCAACCGCATCTATTTCGGCGAGCGGCTCGAAACCGTGATCAATGACGTGCGCACCGGCGGCCCGACCGCGGCCGTGTTCTACATCGATCTCGATCACTTCAAGGACGTCAACGACACGCTCGGCCATCACATCGGCGACGAGCTCATCCTCAACGTCACCCAGCGGCTGAGCCGCGTCATGCGCGAGGAAGATCTGGTGGCCCGCCTCGGCGGCGATGAATTCGCCATCATCACCCATTGCGAATCGGATTCCTATTCGCTGCAGGCGATCGGCGGCCGCATCATCTCGGCCGTCTGCGCGCCCTACATGATCAGCGGCCACAACATCATCATTGGCGCCTCGATCGGTATTGCGGTGATCGACCGCCGCGCCCGCGACGCCACCGACATTCTGCGCTACGCCGACATGGCGCTCTATCGCGCCAAGAACGAGGGCCGCAACCGTGCCTGCATCTACGACGCCGCGATGGACGCCGATCTCTCCAACCGCAAGCTTCTCGAAGGCGACCTGCTCTACGCCATCAGGAACGACGGGCTCAAGGCTGCCTACCAGCCGATCATGAATTCGAGCGGCGAAAAGGTCATTGGCGTCGAGGCGCTGGCGCGCTGGAACCATCCGACCATCGGCGAAATTCCGCCGTCGCAATTCATTCCGATCGCCGAGCATTCCGGCCTGATCATCGATCTCGGCGAATGGATGCTGCGCCGCGCCTGCCTCGACGGCCGCGCCTGGCCGAACCTGACCATGGCGGTGAACGTCTCGCCCCTGCAATTCCGCCGCTCCGACTTCGTCGAGGTGGTCGAGCGCATCCTGGCCGAGACCGATTTCGACGCCAACCGGCTCGAGCTCGAGCTCACCGAGAGCACGCTCCTTGGCAATCTCGACACCGCGGAGCTGTCGATGCTTCGCCTCAAAGCGATCGGCGTGCGCTTTGCGCTCGACGATTTCGGCACCGGCTATTCGAGCCTGCTCTATCTGCGCCGCTTCCCGTTCGACAAGCTCAAGATCGACTCGAGCTTCGTGCGCTCGATCGAGAAAGCGCCCGACGCCGCCGCCATCGTCCACGCCGTGGTCAGCCTCGGCCGCGGTCTCGGCATGAAGGTGACCGCGGAAGGCGTCGAGACCGCCGAGCAGCATCTCTTCTTGCGCGCCGCCGGCGTGCATTCGATGCAGGGCTACCGCTTCGGCAAGCCCGGCACGGCGGGCGATATCAACGCGCGTCTCGCCCACCCCGACGACTACAGGGTCGGCAGCCCCGACCAGGAAGTGGCGCTGGCGAGCTGACGGTGTCATGCCCGCGAAAGCGGGCACCCAGTAATCGCCAGCTCTGGTATACAATCGCAAAAATCGGGAATACTGGATCGTCCGCCTGCGCGGACGATGACAGGCGTTGAACACTGGGAGGGACCGATGGCCGGAGAAAAAATCGCAATTGTGACCGGAGCCGGCACCGGCGTCGGCCGCGCCGTGACCCTGGCGCTGATGCGCGAGGGCTACACCGTGGTGCTCGCCGGCCGGCGCAAGGAAATGCTCGATGCGGTCGCCAAGGAAGGCGCGCAGACGCCGGGCGCGGCAATGACCGTACAAACCGACGTCGCCGATCCAGCCTCGATCAAGGCGCTGTTCGACAAGACCAGGGAGGTTTACGGCCGGCTCGATCTCCTCTTCAACAATGCCGGCATCGGCACGCCGGCCACCTCGATCGAGGACATGCCGTTCGACAAATGGCAGGCCGTGGTCGCCACCAATCTCACCGGCGTGTTCCTGTGCACCCAGGAAGCAATCCGCATCATGAAAGCGCAAAACCCGCGCGGCGGCCGCATCATCAACAACGGCTCGATCTCCGCGCACACGCCGCGGCCCGGCGCCGCCGCCTATACCGCGACCAAGCACGCCGTCACCGGGCTGACCAAGCAGACCTCGCTCGACTGCCGGCCCTACAATATCTGCTGCGGCCAGATCGACATCGGCAATGCGGCGACCCCGCTCACCGACCGCATGGTGCAAGGCGACGGCGTGCCGCAGCCCGACGGCCGCAAGATGATCGAGCCGCGCATGGCCGCCGACGACGTCGGCCGCGCCGTGGTCACCATGGCAAGCCTGCCGCTCGACACCAATGTGCTGTTCATGACCGTGATGGCGAATTTGATGCCCTTTGTTGGGCGAGGCTGACGCAACTTTGGCGACCCCAGCCGGGCCTATGGCCACGTCTTGATCCGCGGATCGAGAATGAGCGCCATCGCCTCGGGCATGGCGGTGAGCTTGATATCTTTAGGCGACGGCAGAAGCCCGAGCACCCTCTTCGCATGGTCCTGGACTGCGGGATCAAATGCCACACCGTCCCAGTCAACCACCAAAAGCTCGCGCCAGCTAAAAATCGGCCGCACCACCGCGCACCACTCCGCGCTGAGGCGATAGAAGCGCAGATAGGTGGCGGCGATGTAGGGCATGACGGCGGTCAAACTCTTCGGCTTATACTGCGGCTTCGAGCCGAAGACGTTGACCGAGTCGACGAAGTTCATCACCGCGTTCTTGTCGATTTTAATTTCCTTGCCGTACCGCTCGAGGGCAGAGATATGCACCATTTCGCCGATCGCCCCCACCATTACCTGCGGTTGTATCACACACTTGAAAGAGCAACAAAGATAAAAGTTGCCTGGGCGGCTGATCCAGGGTGAATTGCGGTTTTGGGATAGGATGGTGCTCGACCAAGGATCTCCGATGCTTGCGCCATGGCATGAATTTTATGAGCTGCTCGGCACCGCCGCGGCGACGCTGATCGCGCTCTTGTTCGTTGCGGTCTCGATCAGCACCAGCGTGCTCACGTCGGAACCGGAGAGCCGCCGCAACACCAGCACCTACCTGAGCCCGGTCGTGTTCCACTATGCCAACCTTCTGTTTCTCAGTTTGATCGCGCTTATCCCGACGCAAACCTGGGAATCCTTCGGCCTGGTGACTGGTGCCGCCGGGATCGGCAGCGTGATCTATTCGATCGTCATTGCGTTGCGCGTGCATCGCAATTCCATGTCCGATCTTGCCGACCGCCTGTGCTACGGCGCCATTCCGGCGCTCTGCTACGCAATGGGCCCGGTCGTGACGCTCTTTCTGTTCGAAGAGAAGCCCGCAGGCCTCAACCTATTGGCCGGCGCGGCGCTCTTTCTGCTCGTCATCAATATCCGCAACGCCTGGGATTTGATGCTGTCGCTGGCGCGGCGGGTCAATCTGCCGCCGTCACCTTGATCTTGGTGCCGGCTTTCACCTTGGCCAGCGTTTTTACGTCGCCGAGCGCCTTCGCCCAGATGTTGCAGGGACTCGCCAGCCGCGTCTCGTTGCCCTCGGAGATCGGCGTGCGGCCGAAGCCTAACGCGATGGCATGACCGTCGGGCCAATAAGCGATCTCGCCCGGCGTCACCACGGCGCGCGCATCTTTTTCCCGCGGCACTTTCACCGGAATATCGAAATAGACCTCCTCGCCCCACGTCATCGCCGAGCCGCTGATCGGCAGCGCCGCAGCGATCGCCTTTGCGGTCGGCGTATCGAGCAACTCGGCGTCGAGCGTGAGCGAACCGAAGTCGAAGCGTATGCGCATGGTGACCTCCTACTTCATCCTGCCCCGCGATAGCGGGGAAGGGGGCATAGGCGGCCTTTGGCCGCCGTTCTTAACGTAAAGTACGCCGACGCGAAGCGTCGGTGTGGCGTAGCGCGGTGGAAGGGGCGCAGGACTCAACGCTTCGCCGGCTGCGCAAGGCGATAACGGCGCCGACGCCGATTGTCCTGCAACAACACCAACACGTCGAGTCAGGCGCCCCCTCCACCACGGTTCGCTCGCTTCGCGAGCTCCAGTGGTCCCCCTCCCCCGCTATCGCGGGGGGATATGGCGTAAGGGGGAAAAGTAGGCCAGTTTTGACCACGGAATTTATTCCAATCCGCGCCGAAATGATTGGCTTGAAATCGCTTTGCTGGTGGAAAGCGTAAAAGATTCGACTCCGGGTAGCGAATCGGGAATCTATCGCGGTTGGCCGCCGTCCGCTTTCTTCGGCCGGATCACTGTTGCCGTTAATGGGGGCAGCAGCCCGGAAAGGAGGTGAGTGGCGATGACAAGCAAGGTCAAATGCTTCCCGAAACGGGATGGCAAGAAACCTGGGCCGAAGAGCGTCTCAGTGTCCCAACACAAGCGCTCTTCGCCCAAGCCCATCAACAAGAAGTGCAGCTAGTTAACTAGCCATGCTTCGAGGGACGGCGGCCACCCGTTCTTGCCGACAGTAGAATCCTTTTGCTTTGATTCGGCAACTCGCTTTGAACGATTTAG
>JBEKKM010000204.1:0-7113 GCA_050010715.1 Xanthobacteraceae bacterium
CATGCCACGCAACGGCAATTCATCTATACCCACCGCTGGCGGGTGCACGACTTGGTGATCTGGGACAACCGCTGCACCATGCACCGCGGCACCGAATTCGACGACCTGCGCTGGAGACGCGACATGCAACGCGCCACGGTCTGCGACGTGGCCAATTCCTGCGAGCAGGCGGGCATCAAGGTCGAGGCGGCGTAGCCTTACGATTGCGCGAAGCGCCCAAGTTCGTCGCCGACGCGCGCGATCACGCCGTCCCAATCGCCGAGCGCGGTCTGCCGGAACAGGCGCGCCGTCGGATACCAGGGGCTGGTGTCGCCATCGAGCGTCCAGCGCCAGTCTGGCGCGAACGGCAGCAGCATCCATAGCGGTCGGCCCATGGCGCCGGCAAGATGCGCGACCGCGGTGTCGACCGAGATCACGAGGTCGCACAGCGCGATGATGGCAGCGGTGTCGGCAAAATTCTCGAGCTCGGCGCCGACATCGGTCACGCGGTTTTCGCCGGCTAACAAATTCGCATCTTCGCCGCGAATGTCGCGCTGAATGCTGACGAACCGCGCCGGAATGGACAACAGCGCTGCGAGCTTAGCAAACGCGATCGAGCGATTGCGATCGTTGAGGTGGCTTGGATTACCGGCCCACGCGATCGCGATCCGCGGCCGTTCCAGCGTACCGAGCCGCGCCGACCATTTTGCCAGGTGTTCGTCGTCAGCCGACAAATAAGGAATATCCGCCGGCACCGTTGCCGGCTCGGTCTTGAACGCCAGCGGCAAGCTGCCCAGCGGACAATGCACGTCAAATTGTTGCGGCGGCGGCGCCCCGCGCGCGATGACGGTCGCGGCGCCCTCGAGCCGCGCCATCAGTGCCGTCAATTCCGGCTGCACTTCGAGCACCACCTTGGCGCCGTTCGCGGCCAAGAGCGGCACATAGCGCGCGAACTGGATGGTATCGCCGAGGCCCTGTTCGGCATGGAGGAGCACGGTCTTGCGCGCCAGCGGATAATCGCCGAGCCAGAGCGGCCGGCCGCGGCTCTTCTGCTCGGGCATGCCGCTGCGGCGCCAGCGCCATTCGTATTTCTCAAAGCCGCGGCGATAGTCGCCGAGCGTGAGCAGCGCCAGCGATTCCATGAAATGGACGTCGGCGTCGTCCTTGCGCAGCGCGTGCGCCTTGCCGTAGCTGGCAATCGCGTCGTCGAAGCGGTTGAGCGCGGCGAGCGCGCGACCGCGATTGAGCAGAGCGCCGGCGTGATCGGGCGCCGCGGCGAGCGCGCTGTCGTGGGCCGCGACCGCGTCGGCGTAGCGGCCGAGATCGTAGAGCGCGACGCCGCGGTTGAAGTGTGCGGCCGGATGGTTCGGCACCAGCGCCAGTGCATGATCGAATTCCGCGACTGCCTCGTCGAGCGCGCCCAGCGCCGCATGCGCGATGCCGCTGTTGAGCCGCGCCTCCGGGTGCTGTGGCACCCGCGCCAAAATCTCGCGGAACGCGGCGAGCGCTTCCTCGCTGCGGCCCAGACTCAACAGCGCGTTGGCGCGATTGGTGAGGATGCCGATGTCGTCGGGTGCAAGCGCCAGCGCCTTGTCGAAGCAGCCGAGCGCGTCCTGGTCCTGCTTGAGTGTATGCAGCACCTGGCCGAGATTGGCCCAGCCCTGCGGCGCGCGCGGATTGAGCTTGACCGCCGCGCTGAGCAGGCGATGCGCCTCGCCTACCCGGCCGAGCTGCGCCTTGATGGTGCCGAGCAGGTTGAGCGCGTCGAAATGATCCGGCGCTGCCTTGAGCACGCGGGTGTAAATCTTCTCAGCCTCGCGCAACCGACCCTGCCGGTGCAGCACCAAAGCCTCGTTCATGGCTTGACCGAGGTCGAAGGGTCCGGGTCTTTGGCTCACAGGCGATTGATCCGGGCGATACGCCGGGTGACTTCCGGCGGCGTCTCGTTATCGGCTTTGGTTTTCAACTCAAGCGCCGCGCGCGCCGCCGGGCGGCCGAGGCAGCGCGTCAACCAGGCTTTCAGGTGCGGCACGTGCGACAAATCCATGTCGATGGCGCGGCTGATGACGGCGGCGACATTGAGATCGGCCACGGTGAAATCCTCGCCGAGCAGATACGGCGTTTTGGCCAAGGCCGCATTGAGCACTTCGAACGGCGCGGCGACGCCTTTCAGCGCCTCTTCGCGCAACGCGGCGTTGCGCTCTTGCGGCGGCAGACGCACCGCATGCAGCGACCAGATATTGACGCCGCGATCGACCTCGGCGATGGCCCAAAAGCTCCACTGCCAGGCTTTGGCCTCGCCTTCCAGCGTGGCGGGATAAAGCTTGCCGGCGGAATGTTTCTTGGCGAGGTAGAGCGTGATCGCCAGCGACTCGAACAGCACAAAACCGTCGTCGACGATGACCGGCAGCCGGCCATTGGGATTGATGGCGAGAAATTCCGGCGAGCGCGCGCCGGCATCACCAATCTCGATCGGCAGGTGCTGGTAATCGATCCCGAGCTCCATCGCCATCCACAACGCCCGGTAGGCGCGGGTGCGGGCGATGCCGTAGATGCGCAGGCCGGACATGCGGTCTTTCCCGGTTTGGCGGCCGACAATAGCCGAAAAAGCGCGCGTGGGGCCAAGCGTTGTCAAGCCGTGGCCAGGATCGTAAGTTGCGCGCCCGTCACTGAGGATTGGAAATGGAATTCGGAATTTTCTCGAACGGCTTTCGTCCCCACACCACCGCCTCCCAGACCTACGAAGAGGACCTCGCCGAGATCGTGCTGGCCGACCAGCTCGGCTTTCGCGACGCCTATATCAGCGAGCACCACGGCGAGCCGGTCTATATCGGCAAGGTCGACACCTTGCCGGTGCCGGAGCTGTTGATGTGCAAGGCGGCGGCGCTGACCAAGCGCATCCGCATGGGGGCTGCGGTCAAGCTCATCCATCTCGCCCATCCGGTCGACACCGCGATCCAGGCGGCGGTGACCGATCACGTGGTCGGCGGCAACCGCTTCATCTTCGGCTTCGGCTCGGGCTTTCCCAACCCGCTGTTCGCCGGCGAGCGCGGGCTCAGCCATGACGACCGCCATGGACGCTTGCGCGAATCGCTCGATCTCATCCTCAAATGCTGGACGGCGCAAGAGCCGTTCGATTGGGACGGCCAATATTGGAAGGGCAAGAGCATCGTCGCCACGCCGCAACCGCTTCATCCGCCGCACATGCCGATGGCGACGGCGACCGACACCGAGGCGATGATCGATATCGCCGGCACCCGCGGCTACGCGCTGTTGCGCGCGCAACTCGAGCCGGCCGGATCGATCCGGGACAAGGCCAATCGCTATGCGCGCGCCGCCAAGGCCGCGGGCCGCAAGACGCCGTTGAACGAGGTCACCGTGGCGCGCTACGTCTACCTCGCCGACTCGCGCCGCGAGGCCATGGACGACCTGCGCGCCGACATCAATTACGAGCTCGGCTTTCAGATGAAGCGCGGGCTGATCCGGCTGATCAAGTCGAACTACGACATCGGGCTCAAGGGCGACGAAGTCACCTTCGACCAGCTCGCCGAGGCCGGCGTCTACCATCTCGGCGATCCGGACAGCGTGGCGAAAGAGCTGCGCGACTTCTACGAGGCCGCCGGCGGCTTCGGCACGCTGCTGATCGTGACCGGAAAGAAATGGGCGACCCGCGAAAAGGTGTTCCGCTCTTTGCGCCTGTTCATGGATCACGTCGCGCCAAAGCTTCGCGATCTTGTGCCGGCGCGCGATCCCGACAGCGTGGCGGCGTGACATAGGCGAAAGCGATAACCAGGGCGACGTCTCGACCCAACTGATCGGATACAGAAGGTGACCGATGCCATCTTCGCCAAGCCCACGCGTGGTGCTGCTGACCGGCGCCTCCGGCGGCATCGGCTGGGTCATGACGGAAGCGCTGCTCGCCGCCGGACGTGCGGTCGCCGCCGTCGACCGCGATGCAGCCGCGCTGGCGCGACTCGCGGCGCAGCACGGTGCCGCCAAGGACCGCTTGCATCCGATCGTTGCCGATCTCGCTACGGCGGCGGGATGTGAAGGCGCCGTTGCCGAGGCGCGCACGCGGTTCGGCGCCATCGACGCCGTGATCAACAACGCCGGCATCGGCATGAGCAGCGTGCGGCCGGACGCCGAGGCGCGCGCCCCCGGCATCGCCGAGCTGACGCCCGAAATCTGGGACGGCTTCATGGCGATCTTCGTGCGGGCGCCGCTGATGCTGGTGCGCGCGGCGCTGCCCGACATGACGCGGCGCGGTTTCGGCCGCATCGTCAACAACACCACAAGCTATGTCACCATGCTGCGCGTCCTGCCCTACGGCGCGGCCAAGGCGGCGCTCGAGTCCATGTCGGCGGTCTGGGCCAAGGAGCTCGACGGCTCGGGCATCACCGTCAACGTGCTGGTGCCGGGCGGCCCGACCGATACGCCGCTGATCGCCGATGCCTCCGGCTGGCCGCGCGACAAGATGCTGCGCCCGGAAATCATGGGCCCACCGACGGCTTGGCTGGTTTCCGACGAAGCCGGCGAGTTTTCGGCCGGCGCATCACGGCGGCGCGCTGGGACACGAGGCTCAAACCGGCCGACGCCGCGCAACGGGCAAGCCGCGCCATTGGCTGGCCCGAGCTTGCCGCCGACGCGGTGTGGCTGACGGGAAAGAGTTAGGTCCCGATCAGGCATCAGAAATCAGGATTCGGCCCTGATGCCCGATGGCTGATACCTGATCACTGACTAAGCCAGCGCCGCGGCCACCGCTTTGCCGCAGGTCACGGTGTCGGCCGCGCCGCCGAGGTCGCGGGTGCGCAGCTTTGGCTCGGCCAGTACCTTCTCGATGGCCTTGACGATGGCGGCGGCGGCTTCGGCCTCGCCGACGTGTTCGAGCATCATCGCGCCGGACCAGATCTGGCCGATTGGATTAGCGATGCCCTGCCCGGCAATATCCGGCGCCGAACCGTGCACCGGCTCGAACACGGAAGGGAATTTGCGCTCGGGATTGATGTTGCCGGACGGCGCGATGCCGATGGTGCCGGTGCAGGCCGGGCCGAGGTCGGAGAGAATGTCGCCGAACAGGTTCGACGCCACCACCACGTTGAACTTGTCGGGTTTCAGCACGAACAGCGCCGAGAGAATATCGATGTGGTACTTGTCCCATTTGATGTCGGGATAGTTTTTGGCCATCGCTTCGACACGCTCGTCCCAATACGGCATGGTGATGGCGATGCCGTTCGACTTGGTGGCCGAGGTCAGATGCTTCTTCGGCGTCTTGCGGGCGAGCTCAAAAGAAAATTTCAGCACGCGGTCGACGCCGATGCGAGTGAACACGGTCTCCTGCATCACCACTTCGCGCTCGGTGCCGGGAAAGATGCGGCCGCCGATCGAGGAATATTCGCCCTCGGTGTTTTCGCGCACCACCCAGAAATCGATGTCGCCGGGCTTTCTGTTCGCGAGCGGACACGGCACGCCGGGCATCAGCCGCACCGGGCGCAGATTGACGTATTGATCGAACTCGCGGCGGAACTGAATCAGCGATCCCCACAGCGAAATATGATCGGGAATTTTCGCCGGCCAGCCAACCGCGCCGAAGAAGATCGCATCGTGCCGGCCGATCTTGTCCTTCCAGTCCTCCGGCATCATGCGCTCGTGCTTGGCGTAATAGTCGTACGAGGCGAAGTCGAAATGATCCTGGCGCAATTCGAAGCCGAACTTCTTGGCCGCGGCCTCGAGCACCCTCACGCCCTCCGGCACGACCTCCTTGCCGATGCCGTCGCCGGGAATGACGGCGATGTTGTAGATGCGGTTGGTGGGCATGGCGGCGATTTCCTTGTGGCTGGACTAGTATCAGGCAATGGTAACGCGAATAGCAGGGCGGTGCGTACTCGACAAATAGCACTTGCGCCATGTATCATTTTTGATACAATCGCGGTGCGAAATGGCCGAAAGCCCCAAGCCTATCCCTCTCGCGTTCTGGCGATCCGCGACCAGCCGTGAGCCGGTCCGCGAATGGCTCAAGGAGCTGTCTCGCGAGGATAAGAGGACGATCGGACGCGATATTGCCAAGGTGCAATTCGGCTGGCCAATCGGTTTACCGCTATGTCGTCCCTTGAGCGGCGGTCTGTGGGAAGTCCGCTCGTCGCTCGCGACACGGCGGGAGGCGCGAGTGTTCTTTGGATTTCACGACGGAACGCTGATCGCGCTCCATGCGATCATTAAGAAGACACAAAAGACACCTGCGGAAGACCTAACGGTGGCTCGGCAAAGATTGAAGGAGATACAGTCATGGCGGTAAAAAGCGCGACACGGAAAAACCCGCATATTGGCTCAAGCTTCGAGAGTTGGCTGGATGAAGAAGGTATCCGCGAAGAGGTCACCGCAGCCGCAATTAAGTCCGTGATCGCGCGACAGCTCACCAGTGAAATGAAAAAGAAAAAGATCACCAAGCAGCGCATGGCCGAACTGATGAAGACAAGCCGGGCCCAGGTTGATCGCCTGCTCGATCCCGACAACGGCAGCGCCACGATCGAAAGCCTGCAACGCGCCGCTCGCATTGTCGGCCGCGAACTCAGGATGCAGCTGGTGTGATCGAAACAAAAAGCCCCGCGGAAACCCGCGGGGCTTTTGATCTGAATATCGTGATGAGGATTGAAGCGTTCCGTCCTTGGCAGACCTGGCAGCGACCTACTCTTCCAAGCCTTGAGACTTAGTACCATCGGCGCAGAGGACTTTGACGGCCGAGTTCGGGATGGGATCGGGTAGAGGCTCCTCGCTATGACCACCAGGTCGGCGAAGGACGGAACGGTCGCCGGCAGCAGCCACAAAGGGCCGCTGTCGACGAACATGAAGCAAGCTGTCTGATCTTTCTCGCCACGGGCGCACGCGTATCGCGCGCGCCGATGAGCACTGAAAATGAGAGCGTTCAAGCCAATCGAGCAATTAGTACCGGTAAGCTGAACGCGTTGCCGCGCTTACACACCCGGCCTATCAACGTGGTGGTCTACCACGGCTCTCAAGGGAGAACTCGTTTCGAGGTGGGTTTCCCGCTTAGATGCCTTCAGCGGTTATCCCGTCCGTACATAGCTACGCTGCACTGCGGCTGGCGCCACAACAGCTCCACCAGAGGTACGTCCATCC
>JBEKKM010000205.1:0-8120 GCA_050010715.1 Xanthobacteraceae bacterium
GCAACATCACCTTCGTGATCGAGGACAACGGCGTCGGCATCAGCGACGAGGATTTGGCGCGGGTCGGCGAACCGTACTTTCAGGCCGGCGCTTCCTACGACCGCCGCCATGGCGGCACGGGCTTGGGCCTTTCCATCGTCAAAGGCCTGGTGCGATTGCACGGCGGCGAATTCTCGATCCGCAGCCGGGTCGGCGACGGCACCCGCATCACGATCGGCCTGCCGCTCGATTGCGAGCGGTCGCGGCCGGCGAAAAAGCGCAGTTTTGGCGTGGTCAGCCCGATCAGCATTCCCATGAATCAATCGGCCGGCATCGTGCAGCCGGCAAGCGCGGTGAAGAAAAGTGCGTGACCGCCGCAACGATAGAAGCCGCGCCAACGCGCGCGTCGGGACGCTGTCGTTCGGCGCGCGGCTGTGGACGCAGGCGATCGGCCGGCCGGTCGATTCCTTCGCCATTCTCGGTGCCACGGCGGCGACCATCCTGATCGTCGTCAATGCGGTTTTCCTGCAATCGGGCGCGCGGCCGGCGCCGTTCGTTGCCAATCCGACATTGCAGAAGACGGCCGATGCCGCACCGAAACCCGCGGAGCAGCCCGGGCCGCGCATCATCGATATGAGCGCCACTCATACGGTGGCGCGGCCGCCGCAAACCGTTCCGGTGCCGGTGCCGTCGCCGCGGCGCAACGATCCCATCGCCGACCTGATCGGGCCGTCGCCGCGCATCCTGGCGGTGCAACGCGTGCTGTCCAATTACGGCTACGGCCAGATCAAGCCAACCGGCATGCTCGATGACGCGACCAGCCAGGCCATCGAGAAGTTCGAGCGCGAGCACAAGCTGCCGGTCAGCGGCCGGGTGTCCGATCGTCTGGTCAGCGAGCTCGCCGCCATGACCGGGCATCCGATCGAATAATTTGCGGTCTTGGCCGGATCGAGGCATACGTCGTCGCGTTCGCCGCCGTGAGCCGCACGATGCGTCTGAAGACCGCGCTTTGGGTTGCCGCCTATCTGCGCCGCTGTCAGGTCGAGGGCGCTGCCGCCGTCGTGCGCCGGCGCGGCGCCGAGGAGGCCGGCGCCGTGTTCATCCGCATCTGCCGGCTCGACGGCACCTCGGATCTGTTCGGCCCGGCGCCGCAAAGCGAATTCGACGCGGTGCGCGACGCCGACCGCGCCTTCAGCCCGAGCCTCAAGGAGCGACCCGCGCCCGACGCAGCGGTCGAGGCCTATCTCGCCCGCGAGATCAAATTCGATCCCGACGTCTGGATCGTCGAAGTCGAGGACCGCGCGGGGCGGAATTTTCTCGATATCGTCGCCGCCTGAAAGCGGCGCGGCAGCGACTGCAGGTTCAAGACACTTCGCGGCGGATATTGGTCCGCGGCGCGGCCAGCGGGCGCCGTGCCGGCGCTGCCGCCGGTCGGGCACGGGACCGCTCGTCGTTCCAAAACAGCGGCTGGCGTTTTGCGGTCGCGCGCGCTTCGCCGCGTAGCGCCTGCCAGATCGCGACCATGCCTTCGGCCGCTTGCGCGGTGATCTCGTCATAGAGCATCGCCAAGGCGTGGACGCGCTCGACCGAATGGCCGACCGCGGGATTGACGAACATCAGCAGCCGATAGACCACGTCCCGCGAGATGCCGAGCGCCTTGACCGCCACCACGATCGGCTCGCCATGATCATCGCGCACGATGCGGCGGGCCTGCTCACGGGGAATACGCAAGGCTTCCGCGAGCTGTTTGGCGAGATCCTCACGATGATTGCCCAGCGCCGCCGTTTCCAGGCGCTGGCCGATGCCCGGGTCGCGCAAAACCACGACCTGCCCCGGCGACAGCGGCGCGGCGACATGGAGATTGAGCAGGATGAGACGCCGCTCGTGTTCGGCGGCGGTGAAAAAAACATCATTGAGCTCGGCGGCGGTGGTCGAATCCATGGCGCCGCGCAGGTCGGTGACCGGCTCGTGTTCAATCGGCTCTACTTGCGCCGGCGATTCGACAGGCGCGGTGTCTTCCACCGCCGGAGCGGTCGCCATCGGCGGTGACGCTGGCTCGGCAGGTTGAGCGGACGGCTGCAGCCGTGCATGACCACGCAGCGGAGCGGCAACTTCCGGCAAATCGTTAACGAGATATTGAATGACCCGCAGCGGCGGCGACAGGTGCTTTGCCAGCCGTACCGCAACCGCGGCGCGGGTCGGCATATCGACGCCATCGAGCAGCCGCAGCGCCAGCTCGGTGTAATGGCGTTCCTCGTCCGCCGTATGGGTGAGCTTCTGCACGTAGAGGTCGGTGAGGACGCGGATCAGCGTCGGACGCATATCGACGCCGCTGCGCAAACCGATATCGGCGAGGCCGTTGAGACTCGACAGGGTGGGCATTTTCATCACACGCGACTCAATCGCAACAGGGACCACGGAGCTGACTTCGCTCACCAGCCTAAGTCGTGCGCGTTAGCGGAGCGTTAACCTTGCATGCCGCTTAATCGTGACGACGCCGATAGCGCGGATCGCGCGGGAGGTCCGTGGCCGGCAGGCTGAGGGTTTGGCTGGTGGGCATCGTTGTCAAATTCCCCGACGAGGGGCGTATCGTGCGGTTCGTCCGCGCCGACGTGGAGAGCGAATCCGCGACCGTCATCATCTTGCCGGTCATCCGGATCGAGCGCTACGCCGATCCGGTCGCCGAGAGCGCGGAGCCGCAGATGCCGCCGCCGGCCGCCAATGGCGGCCGCCGCCGCATGAGGCGCCGCTGAAAGCTGCTGCAGCGATGTCGCCGCGAGTCCGTCCGCTCCGCGCGACAGCGCCGTTCGCCGTTTTCGCCCTCCTGATCCTTGGCGGTTGCACCAGCATCGGCGATTTCGGCCGGCTGCAGCAGCCGCTGGTCAACGACGACATTCATGCCTGGGTCGGACAGGAGGCTGCGGCGCATGTCGGCGGCCCGGTCTCGGTCAATAACCTGACCGACGACGAGCGCACGCTGCGCGATCTCGCCTTTGCCCTGATCGAGCCGCCTTACGACCGGCAGCGCTGGGATGCCGTGGTCCTCGAATACGGCCAAAATCGCGAATTTCGGCGCTCCTTATGGGCGTTCGATCCCGCCGCCTATTACGCGCACCTGATCGGCCCGTTCCATCGCTCGTCGTCGGCGCGCTACAATCAGTTGATCGACGATATGCGCAACGACATCGTGCGCATCGATCCGTTCTTCTCCACCGCGCGCCGCATCGTCGATATCGATCAACGGCGCGAGAAGAGCATGCAATTCGTCTCCACCTTGAGTCCGCCGGAACGGATCAGCGCGATGGCGCGCGTTGGCGAGAACAGCTTGACCATCGCCTGGGTGCATCATTCGCTGACCGAGCGCTGCGCTAGCTATCGCTATGCGCTCGAGCATCTGACTGTCGCCGAGCCGATGCCGGTCGCCGCCGAGGCCGAACGCATCTTGACCGAATTGCAACAGCAGATCGCCGGCAACCAGATCGTGCCGTTGCCGCGTTTCGCCGAACTGGCGGCGCCGGCTGTGGTGGCTGAGAAATAACTACTGCACCGGGCCGAGACGGCACTGTGCATTGGCCAGCGCCTGGCGCGCCATCGGCATCAGTCCAGGCTCCGGCGCCAAGGCCCGCAATACGATCAGCCCGGTTTTGGTCGGCGATTCGATGATCAGCCGGTCGGCGGCGGTGACGTCTTCGCCCTCGGGCACCTGGGCGTGCTGCTCCGGCGTCATCAGGTCGAGTTCGATGGCGCGCCGGCCGGCGGCGCGGTCGTCGATCGCATAATAGGCGACGCTGTTGCGCGTATAGAAGGTGACCGAGGTGTAGGCTTGGCTCAGCGGCGCGTTGAGCTTGATCGCGCCGTCGGAGAGGTCGTAACGGCAGACCGCTGCGGCAAAGGCAGGATCCATGAGCGGCATGATCGCGTTCTCCGCCGTCGGCGCCGCGAGCGGCACCATGGCGTTGACCGGCGTGAGCGGGACCAGCCGCGCATAGGCGTCCTGGGTCGCCGCCCGCGGCATCACCAGCACGGTCGACAGATGCACGATGCCGCCGAGCAGAATGGCGCCGAGAAGCCATAACAGCGGGCGGATCATGAGCAGGCCTTTCGCGCGATCGCCGGCATCGGCGCTTCCTTGGCGGTGCGCGTGGCGACGCCAATCGGCGTGTCGTAGAGCCGCCACACCAGGATGTAGCGCTCGATGCCGCCGGTCGGCAGCCAATTGCCGGGCCGCGCCCGCGGCGCGACGGCGATGGTGAAGCGGCCCTCGATGTCGCGCAAAATTTCCGCACTGGTGAAACCATGCCGATCGATCGTGTTGGCGACCAGATGGCCGTCCGGGTCGTACAGCGTCAGCGTCCAATAGCGCGCCGCCGGCGTCACGCCGCTGATAATGAAGGTGCAGCGGCCGTCGAAATGATTTCCGGCATCGTCGGTGCGGGCGTAGAACGCCACGCCGTCGCCGGTGCCGAGCGGCAATTCGCCGGTGCGCGCGATGGTGGCGCGCGCGTAAGGATCGATATCGACCGATCCGCTCTTCGGCCACGCCGTCCAGGCGCCGATGGTCAGCGAGCCGAAGGCGACGCCGCGGGTAATGGTCAGCCAGGTCGCGCCAAGACCGATGGCGGCGGCGAGTATCAGCGCGAAACATGATCCGAAGAGAAGGCGCACGCTCGATCCAGTGGTCGCTGTCTAGTCACCGCGGGTGCCGGCGCCGACGCGATCGGTTGCCGTCGCCACCGTGCTCGAGCGCGTCTTGTCGTCATCGAGCGCGCCCTGGGTTCCGGCGGGCAATTGCGCGGCAAGCGCATGATCGGCGTCATCGAGCAGGCGTTCGAGACGGACTAGCGCATCGGTGCCCTTGCGCGTCAACAGCACCTGCTGCGGCGCATCGTTGCCGGTGAACGTGGCGTTGGCGGCCAGCGGCGGCGCATGCGTCGGCGGCGGCAGGCCGGGCAGCGGCCGCAATTCAATGCCCTGGTGCGCGTAGGCCATGATGTTGTGCCAGGTCATGGCGGGCAGCGTGCCGCCAGTCATGCGCTTGGTCGAGGTATAGTCGTCGTTGCCCATCCACACCGCGCCGGCGAAGTTGCCGGTGTAGCCGACGAACCAGGCGTCACGCCAGGAATTCGTGGTGCCGGTCTTGCCGCAGACAGGCACGCCGTCGAGCTTGGCGCGCTGGCCGGTGCCGTTCTCGACCACCGAGTTCATCATCTTGATCATGTCGAGGGCGACTTGCGGCGCGATCACCTGCTGCGGCTTCTTGCCGTCGCGGTCGAAGCGCCAGACCAATTCGCCGGTGCCGGTGCGCACTTCGAGCGCGGCGTGCGGCACCACGGCTTTGCCGAGATTGGGGAAGGTCGCGTAGGCGACGGCGTGCTGGTAGACGTAGACCTCGTCGGCGCCGATCGGCAGCGACGGCGTGTCCGGCAGCGGCGACTGGATGCCGAAATTGCGCGCGGTTTGCACGATCATGGCGCGGCCGAGTTTCGGATTACCGTGACCGAGCTCGATGGAAAGCTTGACCGGAATGACGTTGATCGAGTGGGTGATGGCTTCCAGCAGCGTCACCGGTCCGGAATAGCCGCCGGAATAATTGTGCGGGCACCAGTTGCCGATGCAGACCGGTGAATCGACAATGACCGAAGTCGGCTTGAAGCCGTTGGCCAAGGCGGTTGCATAGACATACGGCTTGAACGAAGAGCCGGGCTGGCGCAGCGCGTCGGTGGCGCGGTTGAATTGGCTCGCGCCGTAATCGCGGCCGCCGACCATGGCGCGGACGCCGCCGTCGAGATCGGCGATCACCACCGCGACCTGGCTCGCGCCATAGTCGCGGCCGTATTGGCGCAACTCGGTTTCGACTTCGCGGTCGGCATAGTGCTGGAGATTGCTGTCGAGCGCGGTGCGCACCACGAAGTAACGATCGGTGACGGATTTGGGGAACGTGTCGACGAGCTTGCGCATCTCGTCGAAGGCGTAGTCGAGATAATAATTCGGCGCGCCGGTGTCGCGGCGGTCGATCGGTGTCGCCGGATTGCGCCGGGCGCCGTAGACCTGACCTTCGGTCATGAAGCCGTTGTCGACCAGGTTGTCGAGCACGACATTGGCGCGCGCGCGGGCTGCCGGGAGGTTGACCAGGGGAGAAAATTTGGTCGGCGCCTTGAACAAGCCAGCGAGCATCGCGGCTTCCGGCAGCGTCACGTCGCGCACCGACTTGCCGAAATAATACTCCGCCGCCGCATCGACGCCGAAGGCACCGCCGCCGAGATAGGCGCGGTCGAGATAGAGCTTGAGAATCTCGTTCTTGCTCAAATGCGCTTCCAGCCACAGCGCCAGGAACGCCTCGTTGATCTTGCGCTCGTAGGTGCGCTCGTTGCTCAGAAACAGATTCTTGGCGAGCTGCTGGGTGATGGTCGAGCCGCCTTGCACCACGCCGCCGGCTTGCGCGTTGGTCATCAGCGCGCGGAAGGTGCCGTAAAAGTCGATGCCGAAATGCTCGTAGAAGCGGCGGTCTTCGGTCGCCAGCGTTGCCTTGATCAGATTGTCGGGCATTTCGTCGAGCGGCACCGAATCGTTGTGCTTGATGCCGCGGTTGCCGACCTCGTTGCCGTAACGGTCGAGAAACGTCACCGCGAGATCGGATTTCTTCAGCCAGTCTTCGTCCGAGGTCTGGCGCATCGACGGGATGCCGAGCGCCAGCATGAGGAAGAGGCCGCCGGTGCCGAGCGTCGCCATCTCCGACAGCGGCTCGACGAGGAGCCAGCGCCGCCAGCCCGCGACATGCCAGCGGTCCATGAAGGCGGTGAAGCGCTCGTAGATTTCCCGCATCCATTTGCCGCTCAGGAACACGGCGAAGTCGATGCGCGAATCGATATCGAGCAGGAACCGCTTGAACTTCGGCAGCCAGTCGTTGCCCGGATCTGGGAACATGTCCGTCAAGATTGAGCGCTCCGGGAACGGGTTTGGCCCGCATAACCAGCCATTTCGGTTTGGCCCGCATAACCAGCCATTTCGGCAGGTCCTAGTTTAGCAAGTCTTGGTTTAGCGGACGCAAGCCCGATCGCCAATGCCGCGGCGATCACAGGGTGAATGGCAATTGGGGGCAATTTGGGCTTATGCATGGTGGCGTCATGATAGTCCCGCCGCCCGAGCAACGTCGCCGCGGGCGAGCGGCCTGGAGAGCAGCATGGCATCCGATGATGGCCAAAACCAAGACGATGCCGAAATCCCGTTCTGGAAGCGTAAGCCATTGGATAAAATGACGAATTCAGAGTGGGAAAGCCTCTGCGACGGCTGCGGCAAATGCTGCCTCAACAAACTCGAGGAAGAGGTGACGGACCGCACCTATTACACCAATGTCGGCTGCCGGCTGCTCGACGGCGAGACCTGCCGCTGCCGCGACTACGCGCATCGGCTGGAACAGGTCGACGATTGCGTGCGGCTCACGCCGAAAAACCTCAAAACCATTACCTGGCTGCCGCCCTCGTGCGCCTACGTGCTGCTCGCAGAAGGCAAGGATTTGTACTGGTGGCACCCGCTGGTGTCCGGCGATCCCGAGACCGTCCATGCTGCCGGCGTCTCGGTGCGCGGCCGCGTCTATGCCAGCGAAGTGAATGTGCCCGACAGCGAGCTCGAAGACTACATCGTCAGCTGGCCGCTGAAGCTGCCGAAGGCGGCAAGGCGGCGGGGCTGAGCTGCCGGGTTGCGAACCGCGCGTCTGCTCTGCGTCGAGGCCGGTTGCATTGCAGCGCGGCGCGGGCCAAGTGATGCCCGCCAAGGATTTCCCCGCAATGACCCGCCAGATCGCCCCCGATGACGCCCACAGTATCGCCCCCGACATCGGCGGCGATGTGAGAGCGCGGGGCCGGGGCGAGGCGCGGCCGGCTGCCAAAGCCGAAGAGCCGGATCGGCCGCCGCAACATCACGCACCGACCGCACCGCTCGATCACGCCACCATCCGCGCCATCGTCGCCGGCATCATGCTGGCGATGTTTCTCTCGGCGCTGGAACAGACCATCGTCGCGCCTGCTCTGCCGGCGATCGGCAAGAGTCTTGGCGGCATCGACGATCGGTCGTGGATAGTGACCGCTTATCTGCTCGCCGCCACCGCGGCGACGCCGCTGTTCGGCAAGCTCTCCGATATTTAC
>JBEKKM010000206.1:0-6937 GCA_050010715.1 Xanthobacteraceae bacterium
ATCGATTGCCTCGGCTTCCGTGACCGTATGGATCGAGACCCCGATGAGTTGTTGCGGACCGAGCTCGGCGCGAGCCGCGGCGGTATCGGCACCCGACGGCAGGTGGACCCCATCGACGCCGGCAAGCTTGGCCAGCGCCGCCGCGCCATGGATCGACAAACGCGCGCCATGGCGACGGATCATCGGCAACAGCATCCGCGCCAACGGAACCTGCTCGTCCTGCGGAAGGTCCTTTTCGCGCAGGCTGATCCAGCGGCAGCCGGCGCCGAGCGCCGCGCTGACGATCTCAGGCAGCGGCAGCCGCATTTGCCGGCGGTCGGTGACGAGGAGCAGCGGCGGATTGGGCAGCCTCACGGACGGGCGCTTTTGCGGGTTCCTATTACAATCCGAAAACCTGCTTGAAGAAGCGCGCCGTCGCGAATTTGGATTCCTCGTCGGCGCGCTCCTCCGCGGCGTTCTTCGGCGTGGAAAAGCCATGCTTGGTGCCGCTGTAGAGGTTGAGCTCCCAGGGCACATTGGCCGCGCGCAATTCGTTGACCAGGAGTTCGACTTCGCTGAGCGGCGCCACCGGGTCCTCGGAACCGTGCAGGATGAGAACGCGGCCATTGATGGCCTTGGCGGCGCCAGGGGTGAAATTGCGGAACGAGCCGTGGATGGTCACGGTCCCGACCACAGGTGCGCCGGCTTCGGCGAATTCGATGGCGACCGTGCCGCCAAAGCAATAGCCGACCACAGCGATCTTCGCCGGATCGACCATCGGATTGTCGCGCAGCACCTCGAAGCCGGCCTCTGCCCGCACCCGCATCAGCGGCCGGTCCTTGTTGTAGACGGCCGATTGCGCCTGGAACTCCGGGACGGTCTTGAGATGGACGTCGCGGCCGTAAATGTCCGCCGCGAACACCACATAGCCCTGCCGGGCATACATTTCGGCGTTTTGCAGGGTCAGCTCCGACATGCCGTCGTAGCGGTGGACCAGGAGCACGCCGGGACGCTTGCCGGCGATGCTGTCGTCATAGGCGAGATAACCGCGAAGCGGCGTATCGCCTTGCTTGTAATCGATCCACTGGGTCTTGATTTCCGCCCGCGCCGCGCCGGCGAACAGGCAGGCCAAAAGTGCGGTAACAACGACAGATGCCATGCATTTCATGACGATCCTCCCCAAATACCGGTTCGATGATTGGGCGGCGTCCAAACCTGCCGCCTTCTATTGCCTCAAGACTACTGGAGACCGGCGCGTGTCGCTACGCGCCCACAGCATGCTATGAACCCGCGATGAACCGCCCCGCCCGCATTTCCTTCGTTTCGCTCGGCTGCCCGAAAGCGCTGGTCGATTCCGAGCGCATCATCACGCGGCTGCGCGCGGAAGGCTATGAGCTGGCGCGCGAGCATGCTGGTGCCGACCTCGCCATCGTCAATACCTGCGGCTTTCTCGACAGCGCCCAGGCGGAATCGCTCTCGGCCATCGGCGCCGCCATGGCCGAGAACGGCAAGGTCATCGTCACCGGCTGCATGGGAGCCGAGCCGGAGAAGATCACCTCCGTGCATCCGGGCGTATTCGCGGTCACCGGGCCGCAGCAATACGAGAGCGTGCTCGACGCGGTGCACCGGGCCGCCCCGCCGGCGCATGATCCCTATACCGACCTGATCCCGCCCGAGGGCATCAAGCTCACTCCGCGCCACTACGCTTATCTAAAGATTTCAGAAGGTTGCAATAATCGTTGCACATTCTGCATCATCCCGAAATTGCGCGGCGACCTGGTGTCGCGGCCGGCCGCCGATGTGTTGCGCGAAGCCGAAAAGCTGGTGGCTGCGGGCGTCAAGGAACTTCTGGTCATTTCCCAGGACACCTCGGCCTATGGGATCGACGTGAAATACGCGGCGAGCGCCTGGAAGGGCCGCGAGGTGCGGGCAAAATTCCTCGACCTCGCACGTGAACTCGGCGAATTCGGCGTCTGGGTGCGGCTGCACTACGTCTACCCCTACCCGCATGTCGACGACGTCATTCCCCTGATGGCCGATGGCAAGGTGCTGCCCTATCTCGACGTGCCATTCCAGCATGCGAGCCCCGCCGTGCTCAAGCGCATGCGCCGCCCCGCCGCGCAGGAAAAGACACTCGATCGTATCCGCGCCTGGCGCGACATCTGTCCGAGCCTGACCATCCGCTCGACCTTTATCGTCGGCTTTCCCGGCGAGACCGAGGAGGATTTCTCGCTACTGCTCGATTGGCTCGGCGAGGCCGAGCTCGATCGCGTCGGCTGCTTCCGCTACGAGCCCGTCGCCGGCGCCGCTGCGAACGATCTTGGCGCGCCTGTTGCCGCCGCGGTCAAGGAAGAGCGCTGGCACCGCTTCATGCAGCGCCAGCAGGAGATTTCACGCAAGCGGCTCAAACGCAAAGTCGGCAATCGCGAGCGCATCATCATCGACGAGGTTGGGCCAACAGTCGCGAAAGGCCGCAGCAAGGCCGACGCGCCGCAGATCGACGGCACCGTCTATGTTGCCAGCCACCGGCCGCTGCGCGTCGGCGAGATCGCGACCGTGAAGATCGAGCGCGCCGACGACTACGATCTCCACGGTACGGCGGTCGGCTACTGATCCCGGAGGTTTGGCGATGGAAATGCGGACATACGGCCGCACCGGCATGCAGCTTTCAGTGCTCGGCTTCGGCTGCGGTGCGGTCGGCGGGCTGATGGTGCGCGGTGATCCGCGCGACCAGGAGCGCACCATCGCGCGTGCGCTCGCCGTCGGTGTCAATTACTTCGACACCGCGGTGCAGTACGGCGACGGCGAGTCGGAGAAGAATCTCGGCCGCACCCTGCAAAACCTCAAGCCCGCCAACGCGGTCGTCGGCACCAAAGTCCGGCTGCCGAGCGCCGCGTTCGGCCGCATCGCCGACACCGTGACACAATCGCTCGAAGAGAGCCTGTCGCGGCTGGGCCGCGAGCGGGTCGACATTTTCCACCTGCATAATGCGATCACCGAGAATGGCGGCGGCGAGGCGCTCAGCGTCCGGCAAGTGCTTGGCGAGGTGGTGCCGGCCTTCGAGCGGCTGCGGCAACAGGGCAAGACCCGCTTTCTCGGGCTCACCGCGGTGGGTAGCACGCCGGCACTGCAGCAGGTCGTCGACTCCGGCGCTTTCGACAGCGCCCAGGTGGTCTACAACATGCTCAATCCGTCCGCGGCAACGGCGCTGCCCAAAAACTATCCGGCGCAGGATTATGGCCGGCTGTTCGACCGCACCAAGGCGGCCGGCACCGGCGTCATCGGCATCCGCGTGCTTGCCGGCGGCGCGCTGTCCGGCTCGGCCGAGCGGCACCCGATTGCCAGTCCGCCACCGGCCCCGATCGGCTCGGCCATGAGCTACGACGCCGATGTGGTGCGTGCCCGCCGCCTCTTGCCGCTGGTCACGGAAGGCTTTGCCGCAAGCCTGACCGAAGCCGCCACGCGGTTCGCCATCGCAAACCCCGCCATCGGCACCATCCTGGTCGGCATGGCGACGCCGCAACAGTTCGAGGATGCGCTTACCGCGGTCGAAAAAGGCCCGCTGCCGGCCGCCGCGCTCGAGCGGCTTGAAGCGCTGCGGCAGGGATTTGTCGGCGAGCCAAGGTGATTAGACGCCTTCGCTGAGCACACGCCGGACCGCATCCGTCAATTTCGCCAGCTCGTCCTCGGCCATGGTGAAGGCCGGCGTGAGATAGACTACCGTTCCGAATGGCCGGATAAAAACGCCTTCCGCGACAAAGCGTTGCCGCAGGGTGTTGAGATTTTCGATGCGCTCCAGTTCGACCACGCCGATGGCGCCTTTGACCCGCACATCCCTGACACGCGGGAACTTGCGACACGGTTCGAGGCCCGCCGCTAGCGCGCCTGAGATTTTGCCGACCTGATCGAGCCGCGGCTCGCGCTCGAACAGGTCGAGCGAGGCATTGGCGGCGGCGCAGGCGAGCGGATTGGCCATGAAGGTCGGCCCATGCATCAGCGCCTGCGCCGGATCGTCCGACCAGAACGCCTCGAACACTTTTCTGCCCGCGATCGTCGCCGCGAGCGGCAGCGTGCCGCCGGTCAGTGCCTTGGATAACGTGACGATGTCCGGAACCACCCCCGCGGCCTGAAATGCAAACAGCGACCCGGTGCGGCCAAAGCCGGTAAAGATCTCGTCGAAGATCAGCAGCAGCTCGTAGCGATCGGCGGCAGCGCGGAGCGTGCGCAGCACCTGCGCATCGTGAAACCGCATGCCGCCGGCGCCCTGCACCAGCGGCTCGACGATGATAGCGGCAAGCTCGCCGGCGTGCCGCTCAAGCGCTGCTTCCAAGGCGGCAGTGCTTCGCTCATCGACCGGCAGATCGACCGTGATCTGCTCGGGCAAGAGGCCGCGAAAGGCGGCGTGCATGCTGCCGTGCGGATCGGATACCGCCATGGCGCCGGTGGTGTCGCCGTGATAGCCGCCGGTGAAGGCGAGGAAGCGGCTGCGGCCCCGACGGCCCTGGTTGCCCCAGTATTGCACCGCCATTTTCAGCGCGACTTCGACCGCGACCGAACCGGACTCGCTGAAGAATACGCGGTCGAGATCGCCCGGCCCGAGAAGGTCCACCAGCCGCCGCGCCAAGGTCAGCGCCGGTTCGTGCACGAGACCGCCGAACATGACGTGGGGCATCGCCTTAAGCTGGTGCTCGACCGCGGCGCGGATGTGGGGGTGGTTATAGCCGTGGCACGCGGTCCACCACGAGGCGATGCCGTCGATCAATTCGCGGCCGTCGGCCAGCACAATCCGGCTGCCGTGGGTCGCGGTGACCGCAAGCGGCGGCGCTGCGGTCTTCATCTGCGCATAGGGCAGCCAGACATGATCGAGCCCGTTGGCGTACCAGGACGGCGAAACGGCCGATTTTTGCTTATTTTCGCTGGTATTGCCCGACATTCGGCGCTTTCATGCCACCGCGATGCGCTCGCTCGATGAATTCGCCTGCGGCAAGCTTGCGGCGCTGGAGCGTGCGCGGCTGCGCCGCACGCCGGTGATGACGGCCCGCGACGGCATTTTCGCCGAGCGCGGCGGCCGCCGTTTGCTCTCGTTCTCGTGCAACGATTATCTCAATCTTAGCCGTCATCCCGCGATCATCAAGGCGGCGGTCGAGGCGGCGCAGCGCTACGGCGTCGGCGCCGGCGCCTCGCGCCTGGTCACCGGCAATCACCCACTCTACGACGAGTTGGAGAGTCGGCTGGCGCGGTTGAAAGGCACCGACGCCGCGTGCGTCTTCGGCTCCGGCTATCTGGCCAATATCGGCATCATCCCGGCGCTGGCCGGCAGCGGCGACTTCGTCCTGGTCGATGAATTGTCCCACGCCTGCATCCATGCCGGCGCCAAGCTGAGCGGGGCGACCGTGCAACGTTATCGCCATGGCGATGTGGCCCACGCCGAGGCGCTGTTGGCTGAGCACCGCGGCCGTCATGCGCACGCGCTGATCGCCACCGACGGCATTTTTTCCATGGACGGCGATCTCGCGCCGCTCGAAGACCTCTCGGTTGTGGCGAAGCGTCATGACGCCTGGCTCCTCGCCGACGATGCCCATGGTCTCGGCGTCGTCGGCCACGGCCGCGGCTCGAGCTTTGCCAATGGCGGCGCTGAGGTGCCGCTGCAAATGGGTACGCTATCGAAGGCGGTCGGCGCCTATGGCGGCTATCTCTGCGCGTCGCAGGCCGTGATCGACCTGATGCGCACCCGGGCCCGGCCGTTCATCTATTCGACCGGCCTGCCGCCGCCGGTCGTCGCGGCCGCCATCGCCGCCCTCGATCTGATCGAGCGCGACCGAACCCTGACCGATGCGCCGTTGCGCAAGGCGCGGCTCTTTACCCGCGCGCTCAATCTGCCCGAGGCGCAGAGCGCCATTGTGCCGGTGATCGTCGGCGAGGCGGAAGCGGCGCTCGCGGCGTCGGCAATGTTGGAAAACGAGGGTTTTTTGGTCGTCGCCATCCGACCGCCGACCGTACCTGCAGGCACGGCACGGCTGCGTTTCGCTTTCACGGCGCTGCATCCGGAAGCCGAGATCGAGCGCCTTGCGGGAATCGTGCGGACGCGCGTTATAGGGCGCCATTCGTGAGCGCGATCTTCATCACCGCGACCGGCACCGACGTCGGCAAGACCTATGTGGCCGCGTCCTTGATCCGCCATTTGCGCCAGCTCGGCCACTCGGTCGATGCCATCAAGCCGATCGTCAGCGGTTTCGATCCAGCGCAGGCCGCGACCAGCGATCCCGGCATTTTGCTGGAAGCGCTCGGCCTGCCGGTTACGCCTGAGGAAATCGAGCGGACATCGCCGTGGCGATTCCGCGATCCGGTGTCGCCGGATCTCGCGGCCGCCCGGGAAGGCCGCCGCATCGACGTCGATCAGGTGGTGGCGTTCTGCCAGGATGCCATCGCGCAACGCCGCGACGTGCTGCTGATCGAAGGCGTCGGCGGCATCATGGTTCCGCTCGACGGCGAGCGCACCATCCTCGACGTGATGATGGCGCTGCGCCTGCCGCTGATCCTGGTCACCGGCAGCTATCTCGGCACCATCAGCCACACGCTGACCGCGCTCGATGCGCTGTACCGGCGCGACATGAACCTGCTCGCCATCATCGTCAGCGAGACCCCGGGCAGCGCGGTGCCGCTCGACGACGTGGTTGCGACCATTTCCCGCTTCGCCGAGCCGGTGATCGGCCTGCCGCGCCGGGCCGCCCGTGGTGAGAATTCCGGGGGCGATCCCGGTTTTGGCCGCATTTTTGATCCCAATGTAGGTCAAGCTCCGCGGCGGGATGGGCAAGGCGCGCCGGCACGGCGGCCTCGACCACCCGGTCCGGGCCGATAATCCAGGCTGATTCTTGGTCTTGCGGGGGGATTTGCCTTGAAGATGCGGAAAACGTCACTGGTGCTTCTCGGCGCCGCCTTCGGTGCCGCGCTGACGATC
>JBEKKM010000207.1:0-6894 GCA_050010715.1 Xanthobacteraceae bacterium
GCCCGGCATCGATATCGACGAAAAGCGCATCGTGTCGTCGACCGGTGCGCTCGATCTCGCCAAGGTGCCGCAAAAACTTCTCATCGTCGGCGCCGGCATCATCGGCCTTGAGCTCGGCTCAGTGTGGCGGCGGCTCGGCGCCGAGGTGACGATCGTCGAGTTCCTCGATCACATTCTGCCAGGCGTCGATCGCGAGATCGCCAATCAATTCCACCGCATGCTGCAAAAGCAGGGGCTCGCCTTCAAACTGGCGTCGAAGGTCACTGGCGTCGATGCCTCCGGCAAGACGCTGAAGGTGAAGGTCGAGCCGGCTTCAGGCGGCGGCGCCGCGGAGACGATCGAAGCCGATCTCGTTCTCGTGGCGATCGGCCGGGTGCCTTACACCGAAGGCCTCGGCCTCGAAGGCATCGGCGTGAAAAAGGACAATCGCGGTCGCGTCATCGTCGATCCGCACTTCGCCACCAATGTCGCTGGCGTCTATGCCATTGGCGACGTCATCGCCGGACCCATGCTGGCCCATAAGGCGGAGGAGGAAGGTGTTGCGGTTGCCGAAATCCTCGCCGGCCAGGCCGGCCACGTGAACTACGACGTCATTCCCAACGTGGTTTACACTTATCCGGAGATCGCCTCGGTCGGCAAAACCGAAGAAGAGCTCAAGGCCGCCGGGGTCGCCTATAACGTCGGCAAGTTTCCTTTCACCGCCAATGCCCGCGCAAAAGTGAATCTGACCACTGAAGGTTTTGTGAAAATCCTGGCGGATGCCAAGACCGACCGCGTGCTCGGCGTCCACATTCTCGGCCCCGATGCCGGCAACATGATCGGAGAGGCGGCCATCGCCATGGAATTCGGCGCCTCGTCCGAGGACATCGCCCGCACCTGTCACGCCCATCCGACGCTGACCGAAGCGATCAAGGAAGCGGCGCTGGCGGTGGCCAAGCGCGCGATTAATTTCTAGCCGTCATTCCGGGGCGCCAACGATGTCGGGTTTACCCGACATCGTCACTTGAAGTCCAAGTCGGCAATAGCCGACTTGGTTGGTGGCGACCCCGGAATCCATATTCGCTGACCGGGGTTATGGATTCCGGGTTCCTCGCTGCGCTCGGCCTCGGAATGACGCGCCTACAACGTCGCGATGAACGGCACCGCGTGCGGCGCCCACAGGCCGAGCGCCAGCAGCACAAGGCCGATCGCGCCGAGCCCGCCGGCGAACCAGGCGAGCCCGACCATGCCGGTGATCACCGCCGCCGAGGCGAGCACGATGGCGACCTGGAACGCGGCGGACGATAATTCGTAATGGTGATATTTCGCCATCGCCAAGTCGCGCTCCTTCACGGCGTCGGCGGCCTGTTCGGCGAGCTCGTCGCGGCCGCTCTTCGGTTCCGATTTCAGGCGCTCGGCGGTTGCTTTCCAAGCTTCGATTTGTTTATCCATCGCCGCCTTGACCGCGGGATCAGTGGCACCGGCGGCCGTAACCGCCATTTCCTCGGCGGCGGTCGTGACCTGCGTGATTCGAACGCTCTTGGCTTGGAAGAACGCCCACAGATCCGACGATTCGACATTCTTGCTGATCGCCTCGGTCTGCGCGCCTTTGCCGGCCGTCTCCGAGAACGAGAGGAACAGCGCCAAGATCGCGATCACCAGCGCGATGCGTCTGTTGAAACCTTCGCCGTGCTCGCCTTCTTGCGCCTTCTCGATCGCCTCGTGAATTTCCGACATGATGGCCCCCGGGGTTTTTGTCTGACGACTAATGTACCGTCACCCTGAGGCGGCCGCAAAGCGGCCCATCCAAGTCGGCTGCTGCCGACTTGGACATTTAAATGCGAAATCGGGTAAACCCGATTTCGGGTGGGGCGACGGCCCGGGCCGCGCATCCTTCGAGGCTCGCTACGCTCGCACCTCAGGATGACGGAATCCTACGCGCGCGGGTGCGCGGCGCGATAGGCGCCGATCAGGCGCTCGGCGTCGACCTCGGTATAGATTTGCGTCGTCGCCAGCGAGGCGTGGCCAAGCAGTTCCTGGATCGAGCGGATGTCGCCGCCGCGGGCGAGCAGGTGCGTGGCGAAGGAATGCCGCAGCGCATGCGGCGTCGCGGTCTCGGGCAGGCCGAGCGCGCCGCGCAGCCGCGCCATGGCGAGCTGGATGATGCGCGGCGACAGCGGCCCGCCCTTGGCGCCGACGAACAGCGGGCCGTCGTCGGGCAGGTCGAAGGGACAAAGCGCAACGTAATCGCCAATCAGCTTGGCGACCTGCGGCAGCAGTGGAACCATGCGTTGCTTGCGGCCTTTGCCGGTGACAGTCAGTGTGTCGCGGCTGCCGAAATCGGCGCGCTTCAAGCCCAGCGCTTCGGCGATGCGCAAGCCGCAGCCATAGAGCAGCGCTAGCACGGCGGCATCGCGCGCATGAATCCAGGGTTCGCGGCCATCGCCGGCCGCGATGTCGGGATCGGCGACCTGCTTGGCGGCGGTGATCGCAAGCGGCCGCGGCAAGGTCTTGCCGATTTTCGGCGCGCGCACGGCGGTGAGCGCGCCGACCTTGCCCTTGCCGCTGCGCTCCAGGAAACGGCCAAAGGCGCGCATGCCGGCCAGTGCCCGCATCAGTGAGCGGCTGCCGATATTTTTGGCGCGCCGCGCCGCCAGGAAGGCGCGCACGTCGGCAGGGGAAAGCCGGGCCAAGTCCCGCAGCGACGGCGCGCCGCCGAGGTGTTCCGCCAGAAACTTCAGGAACTGCAACACGTCGCGCCGATAGGCCTCGACGGTCTTCGGCGACATGCGCCGCTCGGCGCCGAGGTGGCTAAGCCAACCCTCGATCTCGGCGGCGACTTTCGGCGCCACGAAATCCGGCAGGTCTTGCGACTTTTGTCGTGTGCTTGACACGGCGGGATATATCGCACCCCCTTCGTTCCCGCTTCCTTAATTGCCGAATCGGCCGTGGTCCATATTTAAGCGGGCAGCTATGCCGCCATGACCAAGCGCGTCGTCGATGTCCTGGTCCCGGTCGCCGTCGACCGGGCCTATTCCTATCGGGTGCCGGAACAGCTTGAGCTCGCTCCGGGCGACATCGTCTGCGTGCCGCTTGGCGCCCGTGAGGCCACCGCTGTGGTGTGGGCGGACAATCCAAAGCCCAATCCGCGGCTCGACAACCGGCTCAAGGACGTCGAGGAAAAGCTCGAATTGCCGCCATTGCGCCCTGAGCTGCGCGGCTTCGTCGATTGGGTGGCGAATTACACCGTGAGCTCGCGCGGCATGGTGCTGCGCATGTGCCTGCGCATGGGCGAACACCTTGGCGCCGAGCGCGAAAGGGTCGGCGTGCGGCTTGCCGGAGCGCCGCCGCAACGCATGACACCGGCGCGCCAGCGCGCGCTGGCGTTGTTTGGCGACGGTATGGTGCGCGGCAAAAGCGACGCCGCGCGCGAAGCCGGCGTCACCGCCGGCGTAATCGACGGCCTGATCGACGGAGGCACGCTCGAAGCGGTGGTGCTGCCGCCGGAGCCGGTGGCGCAAAAGCCCGATCCGGATTTTGTCCAGTCCGAATTCACGCCGGACCAAAGCGCCGCCGCAACCGCGCTCAAGGCGACCGTGGCGAAGGGCGGTTATTCCGTGACCTTGCTCGACGGCGTCACCGGCTCGGGCAAGACGGAAGTTTATTTCGAAGCGGTGGCCGACACCATCCGCCGCGGCCGGCAGAGCCTGATCCTGATGCCGGAGATCGCGCTCACCGCGCAATTCCTCGACCGCTTTGCCGCGCGGTTCGGCGTGCGGCCGGCGGAATGGCATTCGGAACTCAGCCCGCGCAAGCGTGCGCGCACTTGGCGCGCCGTCGCCGATGGCGAAGTCTCTGTCGTGGTCGGCGCGCGCTCGGCGTTGTTCCTGCCGTACGCCGATCTCGGCTTGATCGTCGTCGATGAGGAGCACGACCCCGCCTACAAGCAGGAGGACGGCGTGCATTATCACGCCCGCGACATGGCGGTGGTGCGCGGCCATATCGCCCGCATTCCCATCGTGCTGTCGTCGGCGACGCCGTCGCTGGAAACGGTGGTCAATGCGCGGCGCGGGCGTTATCAGAAACTCACACTGCCCGAGCGTTTCGGCGGCCAGCTTGAGCCGGCGGTCGAGGCGATCGATCTGCGCCTAGCGCCGCCGCCGCGCGGCCGCTTCATTTCGCCGGTGCTCGCCGGCGCGATGCAGATCGCCATCGAGCGCGGTGAGCAGGCGTTGCTGTTTCTCAATCGCCGCGGTTATGCGCCGCTGACCTTGTGTCGCGCCTGCGGCTTTCGTTTCTCCTGCCCGAACTGCGACGCCTGGCTGGTCGATCATCGCTTCCGCAAACACCTCGTTTGCCACCATTGCGGCTTCGCCATGCCGCATCCGTCCGCCTGCCCAAAATGCCAGGCCGCGAATTCTTTCGTCGCCTGCGGGCCGGGCGTCGAGCGCCTGGAAGAGGAAGTGCGGGAATTGTTTCGGGGAGCCCGCGTGCTGGTGCTGTCCAGCGATCTTGTTGCATCGGTAGAGCGGCTGCGCGAGGAATTGGACGACGTCGCCCAGGGCCGCTTCGATATCGTCATCGGCACGCAACTCGTCGCCAAGGGCCATCACTTCCCGATGCTCAATCTCGTCGGCGTCATCGACGCCGATCTGGGCTTGAGCAACGGCGACCCGCGCGCCGCCGAGCGCACCTTCCAGCTGCTGCACCAGGTCATCGGCCGCGCCGGCCGCGACGCCGGCATGGGCCACGGCTATTTGCAGACCCACCAGCCCGAGCATCCGGTGATGCGTGCCCTGATCGCCCAGGACCGCGAGGCGTTCTACGACGCCGAAATCGAAGTCCGCGAGCGCGACCATTATCCGCCGTTCGGCCGCCTCGCCTCGATCGTCGTCTCCGGCCCCGACAAGCACGACACGGAAGCGCATGCGCGCGCGCTCGCGCGCGCCGCGCCAACCGACGACGACGTGCGCATCCTCGGCCCCGCCGAAGCGCCGCTCGCGCTGGTGCGCGGCCGCCACCGCTTCCGGCTGCTGATCAAAGCGCCGCGCAATTTCGATCTCTCATCTTACCTGCGCCAATGGCTCGCGGCGGCGCCGAAGGCCAAGGGCTCGATCAAGCGCGATATCGACGTCGATCCGCAGAGTTTTTTGTAAGCTCGTAGGATGGGTAGAGCGCAGCGAAGCCCATCACTCTTTTTAATTTTCGCGCGCATGATGGGTTTCGCGGCGCTCTACCCATCCTACTTTCTTCTCGTCGATGTCTTTCGCTTGACTCGTGCTCGCGGAGCTAACTTCCTGCGTTCCGCGATGGCAAACGCGCGTATCGCCCAAACCGCAAGCTCGTCGGGATCGTCGTAGAGTCGCTCCGGCAGGCGCCAATAGGGCAGTGCGTGGCGCGTCGGCCGGCCCGAGCTTTTGCCGCGCGTATAGCTGAACGGCCGGCTGCCTTCGCGCTCGAAATCCGCGATGTTAGTCTCGTCGACTTTGAGATGGATCGTGCCCTCGACGATCAGCCCGAACATGAGACCGTCGGCGAAAATGCCGGCGCCGCTGAACATGCGCTTTATCGTCACCGGGCGGAATTGGGCGAACAAGTCGCGGATGAATTCGGGGTCCAGGTGTAATCTCCGCTCCGACCGCCCATTTGATTCCGCGGCCGATGATGATGGATACTTGCACCCTATGACAGCGACAATCCAAACCCTATTGCTGCTGCTCGCGGTCCTGGCCGTCGTCGCCATCATCGCCCGGCGGCTCAACGCCGCGCCTTCGATTCTCCTCGTCATCGCCGGCATCGCGCTGGCGCTCGCGCCCGGGCTGCCGCGGATCGAGCTGGCGCCGGAGCTGGTGCTGCTCGGCATCCTGCCGCCGCTGATCTATTCGGCCGGCGTCGCCATGAGTTGGCGCGAGTTCCGTTTCAACCTGCGCCCGATCGCGCTGTTGGCCTTCGGCGCCGTCGTCTTTACCACCTGCGCGGTGGCGGCCGCCGTGCACTGGCTGCTCGGCATGCCGTGGGCCATCGGCTTTTTGCTCGGCGCCATCGTTTCGCCGCCCGACGCGGTCGCGCCGCTGGCGATCGTGCGCCGTCTTGGCGTACCGCGCCGGCTAGTCGTGGTGCTCGAGGGCGAAGGCCTGGCCAATGACGCCACGGCCTTGATCCTCTACCGCTTTGCGGTGGCCGCCGTGAGCACCGGCCTGTTCTCCTTCGCCGACGCCGCCGGCACCTTTGCACTCATCGTCGTGGGCGAGATCGCATACGGCATCGCTGTCGGCTGGCTCAGCCTGCGCCTACGCCGCTGGGCCCGCGATCCGCGCGTCGAGATCACGCTGTCGCTGTTGACCCCTTACCTCGCGTTTTTGGTCCCTGAGCAATTGGGCGGTTCGGGCGTGCTGGCGACGGTGGCGGCCGGCCTGTTCGTCAGCTGGAACGGGCCGCTGCTCATTCCGGCGGCGACGCGGCTGCAGGGAATCTTCTTTTGGGATTTGCTGGTTTATTTCCTCGAAGGATTTGTCTTCCTGGTCACCGGCATGCAGACGAGAACGCTACTCAACCGGATGGACGCGGATTTGCTGCACGGTCTCGCGTGGACCATCCTGGTCACCGTGGTTGTGATCATCGTGACGCGATTCATCTGGATTTTTCCGGTGGCCTATTTGCCGCGCTGGCTGAGCCGGTCGCTGGCGCGCCGTGATCCGACGCCGCCCTGGCAGTGGATCTTCTTTCTCGGATTCGTCGGCGTGCGCGGCGTCGTCTCGCTCGCGGCGGCGCTCGCCATTCCGCTGACGACGGCGGCCGGCGCGCCATTTCCCGACCGCGATCTCATTCTCTTCGTCACCTTCGGCGTCATCGTCGTCACGCTGATCGGTCAGGGATCGCTGCTGCCGCGCGTGGTCGGCTGGCTCGGCCTGGCCC
>JBEKKM010000208.1:0-6843 GCA_050010715.1 Xanthobacteraceae bacterium
AGCGGCAGTTCGCTCACCACCGAATAGCCGAGCGCATGGAGAAACCGCGCGGTGCCGCGCGCTACGGCGAGCGCGGTCGGCGATTGCCGGCCATCGACCGGCGGAGCCGCCGGCAGCAAATTGACGCTCATCGTCAGGATTCCAGGAAGCGGACGGTTCGGCCAAGGCCGCATTTCGATCTTACGCACGTCACGAACTCCGACTGCGCAACCGACTCTACCAATCCAATCATTCTGCCGTGCCGGCGCGCTCCGGGAAAGCCCCTGTCAGCGCGGCGCGTGAAGCCGCGATCACGCCGCGCTCGGTGATCAGGCCGGTCACCAGCCGGGCCGGGGTTACGTCGAAGCCGTAATTCGCGACCGGAGTGCCGGGAGGCGCGATGCGCACGGTCTCGATGCGGCCGTCGGCGGTCCGCCCGGTCATGGTCGTCACCTCATCGGGGCTGCGCTCTTCGATCGGTATTTCGGCGACGCCGTCGGCGACCGTGAAATCGATGGTCGGCGACGGCAGCGCGACGTAGAACGGCACGTTGTTGTCGCGCGCGGCGAGCGCCTTCAGATAGGTGCCGATCTTGTTGCAGACATCGCCATTGGCGGTGACCCTGTCGGTGCCGACGATGACGAGATCGACGGCGCCGTGCTGCATCAGATGGCCGCCGGTATTGTCGGCGATCACAGTGTGCGGCACGCCGTGGCGGCCGAGCTCCCAGGCGGTGAGCGAAGCGCCTTGATTGCGCGGCCGGGTTTCGTCGGCGAAGACATGGATGGCAATGCCCTTGTCGTACGCCAGATAGATCGGCGCCGTCGCTGTGCCGACGTCGACCGCCGCCAGCCAGCCGGCGTTGCAATGGGTCAATACGTTGACCCGCTCGCCCGGTTTCTTGCGCGCGGCGATGGCTTCGATGAGCGGCAGGCCGTTGCGGCCGATCGCGGTGTTGATGGCGACGTCCTCGTCGCAAATTTCGGCGGCGCGCCGGTAGGCGGCGGCGGTACGATCGGCGCGCGGCCGGTTGCGGACCGCGGCCATCATCTCGTCGAGCGCCCATTTGAGATTGATCGCGGTTGGGCGGGTGGCGAGCAGCGTCGCGTAGGCCCGATCGAGCGCTTCGTCGGAGGCGTCGGCGCGCAGCGCCAGGCAGATGCCATAGGCGGCGGTGGCGCCGATCAGCGGCGCGCCGCGGATCACCATGGCGCGGATGGCGTGCGCCGCTTCGTCGAGCGTGGCGAGGCGTGCGGTGGCGAAGCGATGCGGCAGCACCGTCTGGTCGATCACGCCGACCGACCAGCCGTCCGGCTCGAGCCAGATGCTGCGCATTGCCTTGCCGTCGACTTTCATAGCGTTCCACTAGCAGATTCCGGCAAACTGTCGATTCGTAATTGCTGTGGCGGCTTGCTCGCGAGGCAGCCTTGCCGCAATCTAATGCGGAAAGCTGGAGCGCCGCGCCGATGGCCGCCATCGACTACGAAGCCGAATATAACAACCGCGCCCGGGTGCCGGAGTATGCTGAGATTTTTGCCCGCTGGATTCGCGACGCCGAGCTTTATCGCGCCGACACGCTCAAGCAGGGCCGCGCCGAGCTCGGCTTGGCCTACGGCGAAACGCCGCGGCAGTACCTCGATCTGTTCCATGCGCAGACTGGCGACACAGCGCCGCTGGCGCTGTTCATTCATGGCGGCTATTGGCGCTCGCTCGATCCGTCGATGTTCAGCCACATGGCGCGCGGCTTGAACGTGCGCGGCATCACGGTCGCTGTTGTGGGTTACGATTTATGCCCGATCGTCACGATCGCCGACATCATCGAGCAAATGCGCCGCGCCTGCTTGTTCCTGTGGCAGCGGCTCGAACGGCGGATGTTCGTCGTCGGCCATTCCGCCGGCGGGCATCTTGCCGCAGCCTTAGTCGGAACCGACTGGCCGTCGATTTATCCCAAGGCGCCGGCCGATCTGACGCCCGCCGGCTACGCGATCTCCGGCTTGTACGATCTCACGCCGCTCCTTGGCGTGAGCGCGAACCAGGATTTACGGCTGACCGCCGAGGACGTGCGCAAGGTCTCGCCGGCATTCTGGCCGATCGGCCCCGGCCGCACCTTGGACGCGGTGGTCGGCGCGCTTGAATCGAGCGAGTTCAGGCGCCAGAGCCAGCTCATCGTGCAGGCGTGGCGGAGCGCGGCCAAGACCCGCTACGAGGAGATCGCCGGCACCAACCATTTCACCGTGTGCGATCTGCTCACTGACCCGCAAAGCGCGATGGTCGCGCGCATCGCCGAACTGGCGTTGCAGGTCAGGGCGTCGCGCTGACCGGTGCTACTCCGCCGCTTTCTTCAAAATTTCGTCCGGCGTCGACGAGACGACCTCGACATATTTCGGCACGAATTTGTGGCCTTCGATGTATTTGATGAATTCAGGCTTGATCTCGTTGGCCAGGATTTTGCGGATGCGGGCGTGCTCCTCGATGTCGGCCCATTCGGCGATCAGGAAGAAGCGCTGCGGATCCTCGGTGTCGCGGCACAGCACGCCGTCCTTCACCTGCGCCGAGGATTTATGCATCGGGTTGCCGTCCGAATAATCGAACGCCTCGAACAACCGGATGAATTCATCCTCTTTGCCTGGCATCACGCGAAAGTCGTAGATGTGCAGATAGTTGCCTTTGGTCGCGAGCGGCTCCTGCGCCATGAGTGTCCTCCTTGCCCGGTTGCGGCGAGCCTACGCCAAGGCTTTTCGGGCCGCAAATCCGTTGCAACATGAGGGCGCTGGGCTATGCTGAAATAGCCTCAATGAGGGCACCGACAGGACAATCGAAATGACGTTGCAATTGTCGAACTTGCCGCAAGACTATGTCTGGCCGGACGACGACCTGTCCGTCATTCCCGACTGGGTCTATACCGACCAGTCCATTTACGAGCGCGAAGTGGAGCGCATTTTCCACGGGCCGACCTGGAACTATGTCGCGCTCGAGGCCGAGATTCCCAACGCCGGCGATTTCATCCGCTCCAATGTCGGGCCGACCCCGATCGTGGTGACGCGCGCCGCGGACGGCGCGATCCATGCGTTCGAGAACCGCTGCGCGCATCGCGCCTCGGAGTTCTGCCGCGAGCTCAGCGGCTCCGCGAACGAGTTCATCTGCCCCTATCACCAGTGGACTTACGATCTGAAAGGCAACCTGATCGGCGTTCCGTTCCGCCGCGGCATGGCCGGCAAAGGCGGCATGCCCGCCGATTTCAAGATGCAGGACCACGGACTGCGCCAGCTCGCTGTGACCAGCCATCGCGGCGTCGTGTTCGCCTCCTACGCGGACGACATGGAACCGCTCGCCGACTATCTCGGGCCAGAGGTGATGCGCGAGTTCGAGGCGACGTTCGACGGCCGCAAATTAAAAGTGCTCGGCCATTACCGGCATTCGCTGCCCGGCAACTGGAAGCTCTATCACGAGAATCTCAAGGACCCGTATCACGCCACGCTGCTGCATACGTTCCTGGTGACCTTCGGCCTGCTTGTGGTCGGCAACCGCTCGCTGATGCTTGCCGACAAGAGCGGACGGCACGGCGTCATGGCGTCGGCAAAGTCGGACGCCAAAACCTTGTCGGGCGACGCCAAGAAGGAAATGCGAAGTTACAAGGAAGGTCTGACGCTGCGCGAGCCGCGGTTCATGGACTTCATCGAGGAGTTCGATAGCCCGTGGTCGGTCACCATGGCGACGATCTGGCCCAACCTGATCGTGCAGCGGGAAATGAACACGCTCGGCGTCCGCCAGATCGTGCCGAGCGGCCCGCACGAGTTTATCATGAAGTGGACCATGTTCGGCTTCGATGGCGACGACGAGGCCATGACCCGGCATCGCCTGCGCCAGGGTAATCTGATGGGGCCGGCAGGCTTCCTCGGGCTCGAGGACAACGAGGCGATCAAATTCGTCCAGGACGGCATGCAGCGCGTGCCGAACGGCAGGCATCTGGTCAAGCTCGACCCGGAGAACACGGGCACCGCCGATACGCTGATCTCCGAAGCCGCCATTCGCGCCATGTACAAGCATTGGCGCGAAGCGATGGGGCTTTGAGCGATGCTCGATTCGCCAAAATCAATCGCCAATGACCGGCGCATCGAAGCGCTCTTGCTGCATCGCGAGATCGACGAATTCAACAGCGCCTATGCGGCGGCGCTGGACGAGCAGCGCCTGGCCGATTGGGCGGAGATGTTCACTGACGACGCTTTCTATGTCGTGATCTCGCGCGAGAACGCCGACCGCAACATGCCGGTCGGCCTGATCTATTGCGAGAACAAGGGCATGCTACTGGACCGCGCCCACGCAATGAAGACCGAGATGTTCGCGCCGCGCTATCTGCGCCACATCGTCGGCAGCCCGCAGGTTTTGGGCGAGGAGCCGAACGGCGATATCCGCGCCCGCGCCAATTATGTCGTTGTGCAAGTGCTGTTCGACCGGCCGGAGGCAAAACTGCATCAGGTCGGCGTCTATTACGACAAATTCCGCCGGGTCGGCGACGGCCTAAAACTCGCCGAGCGGCGCTGCGTCTACGACAACCTGCTGGTCGACAACGCGCTGTGCCTGCCGGTCTGAACGGCCGCCGTTTTCAGATAACTTTCAAGTCGGTTGCGACACGGTTTCCGTCGGCGGCGCGCGACCGAGCAAGGCGCAGGCCGACGCGGCAAGAATCAGAGCGAAGCCGACCACGTCGGTGGCGGTGGGGCGCTCGCCCAGCACCAGGACCGAGGCGATGACGCCGATCACCGGGCTGCCGAGCACGCCCAGCGACGCCGTCATGGCCGGCAGCCGCCGGATGATCGTGAACCACAGGCCGTAGGCGACGCCGGTGCCGAGCAGGCCCGACAGCATGGTCGCCACCACGCCGTCGACATGGGCGGCGTGGAAATCCGGTCCGCCCTCGAAGATCATCATGCAGGCGCCGATGACGAAGAACGCGATCACGATCTGCCAGATCGCGACCGCCATCGGATTGGCGTTGATCCGCGCCCATTTCAGATAGACCGTGCCGGCCGCCCAGCTCACCCCGGTGGCGAGCGCCAATACGATGCCCAGCGGAATTCCCCCCGCCGTCAGCGGATAGATCAATACGGCGAGGCCTGCGACGCACAGCCCGATGGCGATCGGCTGCGTCCCCGTCGGCTTCTCGCCGAGGCAGAGCCACGCCAAGACCACTGCCCAGATCGGCATGGTGTAGGCGAGGATCGCCACCCGCGAGGTGGCGGCGCCGAGCTGGGCGAAGGTCGAGAACACACTGAAGCTGGCGACGTTGAGCAGCGACGAGACGGTGACATGGGTCCAGGCTTTGGCGTCGGGAAGGCGCAGATTGCTGCCTCTGATCAGGCACACCGCGAACAGCGCCAGTCCGCCGGCGAGCGTGCTGAACGTGCGCATGGTGAACGGCGGCACTTCGTTGAGCGCGATGCGCATGATCGGCCAGGTGACGCCCCAGACGCAGCACAGCACGGCCAGCATCACGCGTGCGCCGGTGTCGGCGCCGTGTGCGGCGTCAGTGACGGGTTCGGGATTTCTCACGAAACTCTCAAGGGGCCCGCGGTCCGGCGCCGAGGAACCAGTCGAGGATCTGCTCGCCGGTCCAGAACAGGACGTCTTGTTTCTTGCGGATGTGCTCGATCACGCGGCGGAAATATTTCAGGCGGTGCGGCGCGCCCATGATGTAGGGATGAATCGAGATCGCCATCACGCGGGCCGAGTCGGCGGAATCGGCGTAAATCTGCTCGAACTGATCGAGCGCGCGGTCGGAATATTCCGAGGCCTTGTGGTGCTGGATCAGCATCATGGCGACGTCGTTGCATTCTTGCGTATAGGGCAGGTTGACGATCAGCTTGCCGCGGGTTTTCAGCCACACCGGCTGATCGTCGAGCACCCAGTCGGCGACATAGCCGTAGCCTTCCTCGACCAGAAGATCGGGCGTCTGCCAGGTTTCCGTGAGACCCGGACCGAGCCAGCCGCGCGGCGCCTTGCCGGTGGCTTTCAAAATCACTTCGCGGGTTTTGCGGATGTCGGCGCGCTCGTCCGGCACCTTCTGCATGTTTCGCTGGGTGAAGCCGTGGCCCATGAACTCCCATTCGCGCTCGACCGCGGCGTGCACGATCGCCGGATAGGCGGCCAGCGCCGAGCCGTTGATGGCAATGACGCCGGGAATGGCGAACTCGTCGAACACTTTGATGAAGCGCCAGAAGCCGACCCGGTTGCCGTATTCGTGCCAGGCCCAGTTCGGCACGTCGGGCATCGGCGAGCCGCCGGCCGGCGGCGTCAACACGGTGCGCGGCATCGGCTGGGTCGCATCCCATTCCTCGACATTGACGATGACCCACACCGCCATGCGGGCGCCGTTCGGCAGCTTGAGCGGCGCGCGCTCGGTGATCGGCGAATAAGCGAGCCGGTCGGTCGGCAGCATCGGCGCTTTTTTCGCCGGTTTGGGTTTTCGCTGCGGTGTCTTCGGTCGTTTTGTCATTGCGCAATTATGCCCTTTTCGAACGCGGGTTTACAGCGCACCACCACGGTGCCGAGCACGGTCAGCGCCACGGCGCAGACGCACAGCGGCACGAACGCCGTCCACGGCACGCCGGTTGCGTCCCACAGCGCGCCGCTGATGGTCGGAACCACGATGGCGATGGTGTAGCTGATGGTGAACATGCCGGCGGCCGTGCGCGGCACGTCGGCCGGCGCGCTCAACAGCGGCGGCAGCGCCAGCGTCGCGATCAAGGTGATCGCCGTGGTGAAGCCCACCGATGCCGAACAGATGATGATCCACAGCGTCGACGGGATGAACATCAGTCCGATACAGGAGACGAGCAGGATCGGGCCGAAGATCAGGAACGGCCA
>JBEKKM010000209.1:0-6724 GCA_050010715.1 Xanthobacteraceae bacterium
GCCTTCATGGAAGAGTTCAATAAGAAGAACGGCACCGACATCGTGCGCGTGCCGTTCAAGGGCGGCGGCGACGCCGTCAACAGCATGCTCAACGGCACCGCGCAGATCGCCATCTTCGGCATCGGCAACCTGGTGTCGTTCATTCGCGACGGCAAGATCATGGGGCTGGCCATCGACGGCGACACCCGCTCGCCGCTGGCCCCCGACATTCCGACCTTCAAGGAGGTCGGCTACACCGAGCATATCGCGGCAACCTTCTTCGGCATTTTCGCGCCGGCCGGCACACCGCAGCCGATCGTCAACAAGCTCAACGCCGCGATCGTCAAGGCGGAATCGAATCCGGATTTTCAGCAAAAATTCCTGATCAACCGCGGCCTCACGCCTGTGTTGAGCTCGGCGGAGCAGTTCGCAAAGGAGCTGCCGGCCGACCGCGCCGAGGGTTTGGCCGTGGTGAAGGCCTCGGGGCTCTATCCCGACGTGAAGTGAAGCCCGGCAAGTCCGTCGCCGGACGTCGGCGATGCAGCAGCGCTTCCGGCCAAGTCAGATCAACGCGCCTGGATTCTTCCGATAGCGATTCACGATGGCCTCGGCGGTCATGTAAGCCAGCGCTTGGATCGTCAGTGTCGGGTTGAACCCGCTCATAGTGGGATGGGTCGATGAGCCCATGATGAATAGGTTCGGCACATCCCAGCTCTGGCTGTATTTGTTCACCACCGACTCGTGCGGTTCGCTGCCCATGCGCGTGCCGCCCTGATGGTGCGCGCCCGGCGCGCCCGGACCAAAGGGAGCCGTCCAGACCTGCGCCGCGCCCATGGCGCGGCCGATCTCGACCATCTTCTTCTGGATGAATTCGACGCGCGCTTTCTCGTTCGGGCGCCGCCAGTCGTAGGTCATTCTCGGCGCCGGCAGGCCCCAAGCGTCGCGCACATTGGGATCAAGATCGATGGCCTGATCCGCATAGGGCAGATTCTCGGTCTGCCCGGTCAGCGCCGTGTGCCGCGTATAGTACTTGGCAAAGAAATCACGGTACGCCGCGCCCCAGCGCGGCACCCCAGGCGGTGGATTCATGCTCATGGCGGTACCGAGCGGGCCGCCTTCGAGGCCCGCGGGCCCCGCCGAAATTTGCGCGCCCCGGATGAAGCCGAGATCCTTGTGGTCAAAATTGTCGGCGTTGTAGTCGTCGAGCGAATTCTTTTGCGCGCTCGGCCCCATATAAACGTTCACGTGTCTATCGTCGAACGCCGCAAAAGCGCGCGCGCCGATATGCGCCATGATGTGCCTGCCGACGTGGCCGCTCGAATTGGCAAGGCCGTCAGGAAATTTTTCCGTCTTCGACAGCAACAAAAGCCGCACATTGTCGTAGATAAACGGAGCCAGAATGACGATGTCGGCCTCGATCGTATTGTCGGAACGATCCGGCCCATAATACGAGACGCCCGTCACCTTGCCGCTGTTGTCGCTATTGACGCGATAGCACATGGCGCCGGTGATCAGCTTGAAATTGCCGGTGGCGTCGGCCTCCGGCAGCTTGGTCACCAGGATCGAGGATTTGGCGCCGACATGGCAGCCGAAGGCCTGGCAGAAGCCGCAATAGGTGCAGCCCGGCCGATCCTTGTACGGCTGCGACAGGATGGCGTGCGGCGTCGGGAACGGATGCAGGCCGAGATTTCTTGCCGCCGGCTCGAAATTGGCGCCGACCTGATCGTTGAGCAGCGGCGGCAGCGGATAGTCGCGCTGCCGCGACGCCTCGAACACATTGCCGCCGTCGACTTTCTTGCCTTTGAGGTTGCCGGCCTTGCCAGACACGCCGAGCTCGTATTCGGCGCGCTCGTAGTACGGCTCGAGCTCCGCATAGGACAGCGGCCAATCGATAATCGAGGAACCTTCCGGGATGGCATCGGCGCCATAACGCTCGATGGTCTGCGAGCGGACGCGGAAATCGTCCTCGTGGAAGCGCCACGACACCGCGCCGTAATGCACGGTGCCGCCGCCCGCCTGATTGCCGTTGTTCTGCGACGGGATCGGATGGGCGGTCGCCTTGGCGTTCGGCCGCCAGGTGACCGGCATGCGCTTGGGGTCGGGGCGCAAATCCTGGCGCTGGAAATAGCGCAATTCATCGTGCGGCTCGAAGTCGGAAGTTTTGAGCCGCGGGCCGCGCTCGAGCCCGATCACTTTCATGCCGGCCTTGCCGAGCTCCGCTGCGAGAATGCCACCGGCGGCGCCGACGCCGACGATGACCACATCAGTTTTTTCGATTGCCATGGTTTTAGCCCTTCACGCTCTTGGCTCGCACCTGCAAGCCGATGATTGGTTCGCGCGTGAACGCTTCCCTGCTCTGCATGTCCTCCGGCGTGAACTCCGGTTGGGCGCCGGGAAAGCCGACGAGACGCCAGCCAGCAAAGTCCTTGTTGCCGCCGTAGATCGGGTCGGCGAACAGGCCTTCCATGGTGTGCTTGTGCACGGTGTTGAAAAAAGCTTGCGCCGTCGGCCACACAAAGGCGGGCGCCTTGCCCTGCTCCAGCGCGGCGATGGTTTCGTCCTGTTGTGCCGAGGTGAGATTGCGGAATGGCTTGCCGTAGCTTTGCGTGCAATGGGCGTCGAGCTGCGCGACGCCGCAGCGGTAGAAATACTGCTCGTCGGCATAGGGGCCGGCCAGCGCCAGATCGATGTAGTTCAACACATCGGCATCGGTCGCGCCCGGCTTGCCTGGCGCGCCGGGCATCAGCCGCTCGGTGAAAGCGGCAATGGTGCGGGAATCCTCGTCGTTGAAAAAGGCGCCGTGGCGGGCGCTCATGCCGGCCATGCCGGCATGATCCATGGCCGGCGCATCCGCCTGGTGCTGGTGATTGCTTTTGGCGAGCGCGTCCGGAACCAACGCCGTGGTGGCGGCAGCACCGGCGCCCAGCGCCACCAGGAACGCACGGCGGCCTTCGTCATGCTTGGACATGATTTCCAGTCCTCCTCCCTTGTGCCCCGCCATCGATGCGCCTGAGCGGCAACGATCGGCGGAGCGAGACTGGGGCGCGTCTTGAGATGCGCGGGCCTCCAGCACGTCAAGACTGATCCTTTTGCGCGTCTCAGACAAGCGGCGGCCTGCGCATTGCGAGTCTAGGGAGAAGGCCGAGAAAGCGGCCTTGATCGCTTGCTAGACTGACCCGGGACCTCGGCGTAACAAGGGCCAGCCGAGGAGCCTAAATCCAATGCTTGCGGAACTGTCGGTATCGCTCTGGCGTGGCGGCATGGACGGCTGCTACGAGACCTACAGCGTGCCGCGGCGCGAAAGTCAGACCGTGCTCGACGTCGTGACCTTCGTGCAGCGCTACATCGATCCGACCTTGTCGTATCGCTTCGCCTGCCGGGTCGGCGTCTGCGGCTCCTGCGCCATGACCGTCAATGGCCGGCCGCGCTGGACCTGCCGGACGCACGTAGCCAAGGTTGCCGGCAGCGGGCGGCTGGAGATCGGGCCACTGGAAAATCTGCCGGTCATCAAGGATTTAACGACCGATATGCAGCCGTTCTTTGAGAAGTGGCAAAAGGCTCAAGGGGTTTTTGCGCCGACGAAGACAAGGCACGAGGAAATCGAGCAAATCCGCCCCGACAGCCCGGCGCGGCGCCTAGCCGACGCGGCGATCGAATGCATAAATTGCGGCGTCTGTTACGCCGCCTGCGATACGGTGCGCTGGAACCAGGATTATTTCGGGCCGGCGGCGCTAACGCGGGCATGGACGCTGGTCAACGACGAACGCGATGCCGGCGGCAGCGCGCGCCTGCAAGCGGTCGCCGGGGCCGGCGGCTGCCATTCCTGCCACTCGCATCAATCCTGTCATGAGCTTTGCCCGCAGGCGCTCAATCCCACCGCTGCCATCGCCGGACTCAAGCGCCGCACCACGGCGGCGTATCTCAAGGGCGAGATCAAGGCATGAATGTGCGGCTCTATGTTTGGCAGCGGGCGACGGCGGCGGTCATGGCGCCGCTCGTCCTCATCCACATCGCCGTCATCTTCTATGCAACGCGCAAGGGCATGACGGCCGCCGACATTCTGTCGCGCACCCAGGGCAGCATCGTGTGGGCGTCGTACTACGGACTTTTCGTCGCCGCCGCGTCCATTCATGCTGCGATCGGCGTCCGCAACGTTTTGACCGAATGGTCGCCGCTCAACAATCGCCACGCGGGCCGGCTTGCCCTCCTGTTCGGTTTGCTCTTGGCGGCGCTCGGTACGCGTGCCGTGTTCGCCGTGGTGCTGTCGTGATCGCACGCGGCACCATGCATCGCGGCAGCGCGCTGTGGATCGCAGCGATGGTGCATCGCCTATCCGGTCTCGCCTTGGCGATTTTCTTGCCGTTGCATTTTCTGGCCCTTGGGCTGGCTATCGACGGCGAAGCGAAGCTCGAAAGCTTCCTGCGCTGGACCGATCAGCCACTGGTAAAATTTGCGGAAGGCGGGCTGATTTTCCTGCTCACGGTTCATCTGCTTGGCGGCTTGCGCGTCCTGGTGATCGAGAACCTCGATTGGCGGGACGGCCAAAAGCAGTTGGCGACCATCGCTGCGGCGATATCGGCGATCGTCGCGTTCATATTTTTGGCGCGGGTGTTGTGAGAATGAACGTCGAACGCCTCAAGACCGATATTTTGATCCTGGGCGCCGGCGGCGCCGGCCTGTTCGCGGCGCTGCACGCCTTGAAGACCAATCCCGATCTCGACATCACCATCGTCAGCAAGGGTTTGCTCGGCAAATGCGGCTGCACCCGCATGGTGCAAGGCGGCTACAACGTTGCGCTCAATCCCGGCGACTCGATCGAGCGCCATTTCATGGACACCATCGAAGGCGGCAAATGGCTGCCGCACCAGGAGTTGGCCTGGACGCTGGTCACCAAGGCGATCGAGCGGGTGCAGGAACTGGAAAACGAGATCGGCTGCTTCTTCGATCGCAATCCCGACGGGACGCTCCACGGCAAGGCCTTCGCCGGCCAAACGTTCGATCGCACCATGCACAAAGGCGACCTCACCGGCATCGAGATCATCAACCGGCTGATGGAACAGGTGTGGGCCCGGCCAATCCGGCGGCTCGAAGAGCATCGCGCCGTGGCGCTGATCCCGGCAAAGGACGGCGCACTTTCCGGCGTGCTGCTGATCGACGTGCGCAGCGGCGCATTTCGCTTCGTCGCAGCGCAAGCGGTGCTACTGGCCACCGGCGGTGGCCCGACCATGTATCGCTATCACACGCCGTCCGGCGACAAGAGTATGGACGGCCTTGCCATGGCGCTCCGCCTCGGCCTGCCCCTGCGCGACATGGAAATGGTGCAATTCCATCCGACCGGCCTGCTCGCCGGCCCGGACACCCGCATGACCGGCACGGTGCTGGAAGAAGGCTTGCGCGGGTCCGGCGGCCATCTGCTCAATGGCGCCATGCACCGCTTCATGGGCGACTACGATCCGAAACTGGAGCGCGCCACCCGCGACGTCGTCAGCCGCGCCATCTATGCCGAAATGCGCGCCGGGCGCACCACGCCGAACGGCGGCGTCTATATCAAGATGAGCCATCTCGGGCCGGCCAAGGTGGCGAAAGAGTTCAAAGGCATGGTGGATCGCTGCCGCGATTGCGGCTTTGATCTTGCCGGAGGCTTGGTCGAAGTGGTGCCGACGGCGCATTATTTCATGGGCGGCGTGGTCTGCGACGTCGATACCGCGACGGAACGTTTCGGGCTGTTCGTCGCCGGCGAGGATGCCAGCGGCATGCACGGCGCCAACCGGCTCGGCGGCAACGGCGTCGCCAACTCGACGGTGTTCGGCGGCATTGCCGGCGACGTGATGCCGCGCTGGATTGCCGCCAATCCCGGTCATCGCGACCCTGACACTGACGCGCTCGATGCCGAACTTACCCGCGCCCAGCATCCGTTCGCGCAAAAGCCCGGCGACTTGAATGCGCTGCGCGAAAAGCTGCTCGATTCTATGTGGGACGAAGTCGGTGTCGTGCGCGACCGCCTAAGCATCGAGCGTGGCCTCGCGGCGCTCGACCGCATCGAGGCGGAACTCCTGGCCACCGGCGTCGCCGGCGCCGATCGCCGCTTCAATTTGACTTGGCATGACTGGCTCAATCTGCGCTCTTTGTGCGAAGTGAGCCGGGGCATTGCGCTCGCCGCGTTGAAGCGCGAGAATTCCCGCGGCGCCCATTTCCGGTCCGATTTCCCGGAACCCGGCGATTTCGCGACTTCGACGTTTACCGTGGCGCGGCAGGTCGCAAGCGGGATCGAGATCGGTGAACAGCCCGTGCAGTTCACCCACGTGAAGCCGGGCGAAACTCTGCTCCGCGACCGTATCGCGGCCGAATGAAAATTTGAGGCGAACATGATCCCGCTGTCGAGCATTCAGCGCACCGCCGAGGATTTGATGGCAAAGGCCGCCATCGAAATTCCTGACGATTATCTCGACGGCCTGCGCCGCTGCGCCGATACTGAGAAAGGCGATCTGTCGGCCTTCGTCATCAAGGCCATGCTGGAGAATTACGAAGCCGCCAAGGAAGACCGCCGCGCCATGTGCGGCGATACAGGGCTCCCGCGCTGGTACGTCAAGATCGGCAACGACGCGCGCATCGAAGGCGGTCCGGTGGCGCTGGAAGCGGCACTGCGCCGCGCCACCGCGCGCGCGACGACAAGCGTGCCGCTGCGGCCCAATCGCGTGCACCCGCTGTGGCGCACCGATCACAACAACAATGTCGGCATCGGCGC
>JBEKKM010000210.1:0-6720 GCA_050010715.1 Xanthobacteraceae bacterium
ACGCCGCCGAAGGAATCCTAACCACGCGCGGCGGCATGACCTCGCACGCGGCCGTGGTCGCCCGCGGCATGGGCAAGCCCTGCGTCTCCGGCGCCGGCGCGCTACGCGTCGATTACCGGGCGCAGACCATGACCGCTAGCGGCCGGACGATGAAGAAGGGCGATACGATCACCATCGACGGCTCGACCGGGCAGGTGCTCGCCGGCAAGGTGGCGATGCGCGAGCCGGAGCTTGCCGGCGAATTCGCCACGCTGATGAAGTGGGCCGACGCGGCGCGCAAGCTCAAGGTGCGCGCCAATGCCGACACGCCGGCCGACGCCCGTGCCGCGGTCAGATTCGGCGCCGAAGGGATCGGGCTCTGCCGCACCGAGCACATGTTCTTCGACGAGAACCGGATCGGCGCCATGCGCGAGATGATCCTGGCGCAGGACGAAAAGGCCCGCCGCGCCGCGCTCGCCAAGCTGTTGCCGATGCAGCGCGCCGATTTCGTCGAGCTGTTCAAGATCATGGGCAGCTTGCCGGTGACCATCCGCCTGCTCGATCCGCCGCTGCACGAATTTTTGCCGCACACCGACGAGGAGATCGACGAAGTGGCGAAAGCCATGGGCGCCGATCGGAAAAAGCTCGCCGATCGCGCCAACGAACTGCACGAGTTCAATCCGATGCTCGGCTTCCGCGGCTGTCGGCTGGCGATAGCTTATCCGGAAATCGCCGAAATGCAGGCCCGCGCCATCTTTGAGGCCGCGGTCGAGGCGGAGCGCGCGACCGGCGTCAAGGTGGCGCCGGAAATCATGGTGCCGCTGATCGCCAGCAAAGCGGAGCTCGATCTGGTCAAGGAACGCATCGACGCCATGGCGCAAATCGTTGCCGCCGAGAGCAAAAGCAAGCTGAAATATCAGGTCGGCACCATGATCGAATTGCCGCGCGCGGCGTTGATGGCGGGCGAGATCGCGCAGACCGCGGAGTTCTTCTCGTTCGGCACCAACGATTTGACGCAGACCGCATTCGGCATCAGCCGCGACGACGCCGCGAGCTTTCTCAACATCTATACGGCCAAGGGCATCCTGCCGGGCGATCCGTTCGTGTCGATCGACCGCGACGGCGTCGGCGAACTCATTCGCATCGCCGCCGAACGCGGCCGCAAGGTGCGCAAAAATCTAAAGCTCGGCATCTGCGGCGAGCACGGCGGCGATCCCGCCTCGGTTGCGTTCTGCCATGAAGTCAAGCTCGACTACGTGTCGTGCTCGCCGTTCCGCGTGCCGATCGCGCGCCTTGCCGCGGCCCAAGCCGCCCTTGGCAAAGGCACAGCCAGCACGGCATGACGCTCCGACGGCCGCAGCCGCGCCGCTGAAAATTTTCTAACGTTGTGGAACGCGACGCGTGTTGCTCATTTGTACGCACGCGCGCCCAAATTTTTAAATTTGATTTACCATGCGAGCGGCCGAAGCGTGCTGCAGTCCCGTGCCGCGCTTGCGCAATTAACGCGTTCGCAACGTTAACGCGACAATAGATAGAACCGTCGCATTCGCGCCACACCCGCCGTGTTTCGATAACTACGTGCGCGTTGCGTTGCAGGCGTTGGGGTAAGGGGTAAATGGCTGCGTCGCGTGTTCGGATGATGGGCGCCTCGTCGGCGCCCTTCTGGTTCAGTGCGTTCTTCCTGGCCCTGATGCCGACTTCGATCGGATATCAGGATCTCGCCGCGCTGTTGGCGCAGCAACCCGGCGTGTCGCAACGCTGGCGCGACCATTTGATCGCGTCGCCGTTCGGCACCATCGAGCCGGCGACGTTCAGCTACGGCCGCCCAATTGGAACGTCGGTGCCCCTTGGTTATCAGACCGTCAATTTCGATCCGAGCGCGATTGCCGCGAACTCTTGGCAGATCGATGCGCCGCTCAATACGACGAGCGCCGAGCCGGTCGAATATCCGACCGTCAACCGGCGCCTGAAGGGCAATCGCCTGCCGGTGCACACGCCCGCCGCGCCGGAAACCTTGCCGCAACTGCAACCGGTCAATGCGCCGCCGGCTGCGGCGCCGCTGCAACCGCGGCCGGTCGCGCCTTCGTTTATCTTGCCGCTCAAGAGCGCCGATGAGATCGACAGCGTGCCGCCGATGGCGCAGCCGGCGCAATTGCCGCCGTCGGCGCCAGTGCTGCAACTTTCCGATACCGAACAGCCCAGCGTTTCACTGCGCGCAATGGAACTGGCCGAGCGCGACAATGCGCCGTCGGTCGACGACGACGATTTCATCGCCGACCAGCCGCCCGAAATTCCCGCCGCCGGCGAGAGAAACTCGGCGTCGCTCGCGGCACTGACGTTCACCGACACCGATCCGGCGGAAGGCACAGCGCTTACCTTCTTCGGCGTCGGCACCATGGGCGCGCCGAGCGGCCTGCAGCGCTGGGCGCCGGGTGCCGAGCCGGAGCCGGTTGCGCGCGCGGTCGATCCGGACGTCAAGATAGCGGCGCTCGAAGGCAGTGCCGACGGCGGCGAGACGGTGGCGAAAAAAGACGACTCGAGCCTGTTGGAAAGCCCGGCGGACCGCCTCAAGCTCACCGGCAAGCCGCTCGCCAAAGCCGAGAAATGTCTCGCCGACGCGGTTTATTTCGAAGCGCGCGGTGAGCCGTTCAAAGGCCAGGAGGCGGTGGCGCAGGTGGTGATGAACCGGGTGTTCTCGGGCTATTACCCCAACGACGTCTGCGGCGTAGTTTATCAGAACGCCGGACGGCACCTGGCCTGTCAGTTCACCTTCGCCTGCGAAGGCAAGGACCTCAACAAGGTCGATGAGCCCGACATGTGGGAGCAGGCCAAGAAGATCGCCAAGGACATGCTCGACGGCAAGATCTGGCTCGCCGAAGTCGGCCACGCCACCCACTATCACGCCTACTGGGTGCATCCGAGCTGGGTCCACGAGATGACAAAGCTCTACAAGCTCGGCGTCCATACCTTCTATCGGCCGAAGAATTGGGGCGACGGCGACACCGATCCGGCCTACGGCCCGGTGCCGAGCACCAGCAAGGCCGACACGCCCGACGCGACGGCGAAGGGCCCGCAAGCGGCGGCGACGCCTGCCAAGAGCGAGTCGACCGCGAAGCTCTGAACGCCTATCATCACGCCGCAGCTTCGATTGTGATTGATCGATTGAGGCGGGGGTAAACGGAGATTGGCGTGATGACTTTGGCAATGAGAGTAGCCGTCGCGGTCGCGCTCACTTTCGCAATCGCAGCCGCGGTCGCGCTCAGCGCTTCCGCAAGCGGCAAGCGGCACCATCATCCGGCAAAGCCGTCGGAGCAATATCTGCGATCGGCGGCGCCGCCGGCCGACAAGGCGCAAAAATAGCGGCGCGGCGCTCACATCTCGATGTCGAGACCGATATCGAGATTCTGCACCGAATGGGTGAGTGAGCCGGAGCTGAGATAATCCACGCCGGTCTCGGCGATGGCCGCGGCGCTGTCCAGCGTGATGCCGCCCGAGGCCTCGATGACGAGGCGGCCCGCCACCATGGCCACGGCCTTGCGCATGGCATCGAGATCGAAATTGTCGATCAGCACCACGTCGGCCAGGCCGACATCCAGCACTTCCTTGAGCTGATCGAGCGAATCGACCTCGATCTCGATCTTCACCAAATGCCCGATCGCCGCCTTGGCGCGCGTCAGCACGGCGCGGATGCCGCCGGCAACCGCGATGTGGTTGTCTTTGATCAGCACCGCGTCGTCGAGACCGAAGCGGTGATTAAAGCCGCCGCCGCAGCGCACGGCATATTTTTCCAGCGCGCGCAGCCCCGGCGTGGTCTTGCGCGTGCAGATGATGCGCGCCTTGGTGTGGGCGATGCGCTGCACAAAGGCGGCAGTCGCGGTGGCGATGCCGGACAGGTGGCCGACAAAATTGAGCGCGGTGCGTTCGGCGGAAAGAATCGCGCGCGCATTGCCGGCGATCGTCATCAATTTGGTCCCGGCGCCGATCGCCATGCCATCGCGGCCGTGGGGCTTTATCTCGATCGCCGGATCGAGGCGGCGGAACGCCGCTTCGACCAGCGGCAGGCCCGAGACGACGCCGGGCTTGCGCGCGACGACAACGGCGCGGCCGGTTGTGTCCTCCGGTATGGTCGCGATCGACGTGACGTCGCCGGCGCGGCCGAGATCTTCCTTGAGCGCGCGCGTCACCACATCTTCGACTTCGAGCGGCGAGACGAAGGCGTCGGAACAATAAAGCGACATCGGTAGCTCTCGTTACCAAAATAGCGTCGGCTGCAAAGACCCATATCTAGTGTCGCGGACCGTGGCAAACCCATGCGCAACGGCATGGGCCAGCCATGCACGAACGGTTCAACGCGGGGTAGATTTCGTTTGGGCGATCACGCCCGCCGCTCTATATTGCGCGGCTTTTCGAAATTTGCGAACCGACCGGGACGGCCATGACCACCGCAGATAACCGGCTCAATCCTGCCCAATCCGGCGCCATGGTCGCTACGTGGCGCACGCCGGCGCTGGTGATCGGCATGGGCTGCCTGATCACGATGATCGCATTCGGTCCGCGTTCGACGCTGGGCTTTTTCTTGACGCCGCTGTCGAGCGCCAATCATTGGGGCCGCGACGTGTTCGCATTCGCGCTGGCTTTGCAGAATCTGCTGTGGGGCATCGGCCAGCCGCTCGGCGGCATGATCGCCGACCGCTTCGGCACCATTCGGGTGGTCTGCGTCGGCGCGCTGCTCTACGCTGCCGGCCTGGTGCTGATGTCGCACGCCACCAGCGCGCCGCTGCTCGATGCATCGGCCGGCGCGTTGATCGGCTTTGGTCTCGCCGGTTGCTCGTTCCCCGTCATTCTCGCGGCATTCGGCAAGATATTGCCGAAGGAATATCGCTCGATCGCGTTTGGCTTCGGCACCGCGGCCGGATCGTTCGGGCAATTCCTCTATTCGCCGGTCGCCGTGTTGCTGATGGATACGTTCGGCTGGCAGCAGACGCTGGTCATCTTCGCCGTCAGCATGCTGGGCGTGCTGCCGCTGTCGCTGGCACTCGCCACGCCGCCGACGACGTCGACGACGGAGCGGGCTTCGACCCAGTCGCTCAGGCAGGCGCTCGGCGAGGCCTTTGCCCATCGCTCCTACATTCTGCTGGTGCTCGGCTTCTTCACCTGCGGCTTCCAGCTGCAATTCATCACCGTGCACATGCCGTCCTATCTGGTCGATCGCGGCCTCTCCGCGTCGGTCGGCGGCTGGACCATCGCCACCATCGGGCTGTTCAACATCATCGGCTCGGTCACCGCCGGCTGGCTCGGCGACCGCATGCCGAAGCGCTATCTGCTCTCGATGATCTATTTCATCCGCGCCGCGGCGATCCTGGCGTTCATCTCGTTCCCGGTCACGACGGTCACGTGCCTGATCTTCGCCGCGATCATGGGTCTGATGTGGCTCTCCACCGTACCGCCGACCAACGGCATCATCGCGTTGATGTTCGGCACCAAATGGCTGGCGACGCTGGCGGGTTTTGCCTTCTTCAGCCACCAGGTCGGCGGCTTCCTCGGCGTCTGGCTCGGCGGCATCGCGTTCGACCGCACCGGTTCGTACACCGTGGTGTGGTGGCTCGCGATCCTGTTCGGCGTGCTCTCGGCGCTGATCAACCTGCCGATCGTCGAGAAGCCGGTCGAGCGCCCCGCCGCCGCGCTGGCTTGATGACCTCTGTCCTACCTCTCCCGGCCATGACAAAATGACACCGGGAGGCTTCGGATGGGGACTTTCAAAGCGATCGTCATCGACAAGGCGGAAGCCGGGCAGACGGTTCGGCTCGCCGACTTCGACGAAAAGGACCTGATGGACGGCGACGTCACCGTCGCGGTTGAATGGTCGACGGTGAACTACAAGGATGGGCTCGCGGTTACCGGTAAGGCGCCGGTGGTGCGCCGCTTCCCGATGATCGCCGGCGTCGATTTTTCCGGCACTGTTGAATCCTCGTCACACCCGGCCTGGGAGCCGGGCGACAAAGTCATCCTCAACGGCTGGGGCCTTGGCGAGACCCATCTCGGCGCCTACGCGCAGAAGGCGCGGGTCAAAGGCGATTGGCTGGTGCGGCTGCCGCAAAACATCAGCGCGCGCGAGGCCATGGCGATCGGCACCGCGGGTTATACCGCCATGCTTGCGGTGATGGCGCTGGAACGCTCAGGCGTCACGCCAGGCCGCGGCCCGATCATCGTCACTGGCGCCGCCGGCGGCGTCGGCTCCGTCGCGGTCGCGATCCTCGCCAAGCTCGGCTACCAAATTACCGCCTCGACCGGCCGACCGGCGGAAGCGGACTATCTCAAAGGGCTCGGCGCCAGCGAAATCATCGACCGCAAGGAGCTCAGCGGCCCGGCGCGGCCGCTCAACAAGGAGCGCTGGGCCGGCGGTATCGATGCCGTGGGCTCGACGACGCTCGCCAATGTGCTTTCCATGACCCGCTATGGCGGCGCGGTTGCCGCCTGTGGGCTGGCCGGCGGCATGGACTTGCCGACCTCGGTGGCGCCGTTCATCCTACGCGGGGTGTCGTTGCTCGGCATCGATTCGGTGATGTGCCCGCTGCCACTGCGGCAAGTGGCGTGGCACCGGCTGGAGCGGGATTTGCCGCGGGACAAGATCGCGGCGTTGACCACCGAGATCGGGCTCGGCGATGTCATCGAAGCGGGGCGGCGTTTCGTCGAGGGGCAGGTGCGCGGCCGGATCGTGGTAAAGATCGGGTAAAGACGCCC
>JBEKKM010000211.1:0-6680 GCA_050010715.1 Xanthobacteraceae bacterium
CGAATCTGAACGTCACCTCCGCCGACGATCTCGACGACGCGGCGCAGAAGATCGTCAAAGCGGTGAAGGAGGCGGCGTAATGACGAGCAGCGCCTCATTACCCACCTGAAAGGGGAAGATGGCGAGAGCCATTTCTGTGAGATTGAACAATGGCCAGTTTTCCTATCGCTTGGGACGACGGAATTTCTGATCAAGCGATCCCAAGCGCTGTTTGTCCTTACTCGACGGAGGAAATCCAAGAGTATCTAAGGAACTGCCAACATCATTACGCGCTTCAAGAGCCTCCACTCGGGTTCCAGGCGGCTGGTCCAATCCTCTTTCGGCAGGAAATTGGAAGGAACTACTGGCTCTTTAGCGCTGTGGATGATCTTGAACGACAATGGTTCATTGTGGTCGGCAGCGGGACGAGCCCGTTCAATCCTGGGATGAAGATACGGCGATGGATGTATGCGGAGCTGAATGAGCTAAGTCAGATGCCTGATGAGTTTATGGATCACGCCTACACACAACAGTTGATACACGACACGCGGGACGATCACTGATGCCCATTCTGATAGACAAGAACACCAAAGTCATCTGCCAAGGGTTTACCGGCAAGAACGGCACCTTCCATTCCGAGCAGGCGATCGCCTACGGCACCAAAATGGTCGGCGGCGTGTCGCCCGGCAAAGGCGGCTCGACGCACCTCAATCTGCCGGTGTTCGACACGGTTGCCGAAGCGCGTGAGAAAACCGGCGCCGACGCCAGCGTGATCTATGTGCCGCCGGCCGGTGCGGCCGATGCCATCGCCGAAGCGATTGCGGCGGAGATTCCGCTGATCGTGTGCATCACCGAAGGCATTCCGGTGAGCCACATGGTCAAGATCAAGCGCTCGCTGTGCGGCTCCAAATCGCGCCTGATCGGGCCGAACTGTCCCGGCGTCATGACTGCCGGCGCATGCAAGATCGGCATCATGCCCGGCAACATCTTCAAGCCCGGCAAAGTCGGCATCGTGTCGCGCTCCGGCACGCTGACCTACGAGGCAGTGTTCCAGACCACGCGGGAAGGGCTCGGCCAGACCACCGCCGTCGGCATCGGCGGCGATCCGGTGAAGGGCACCGACTTCATCGAAATGCTGGAAATGTTTCTCGCCGACAAGGCGACCGAGGCGCTGGTCATGATCGGCGAGATCGGCGGCTCGTCGGAAGAAGACGCCGCGCAGTTTTTGAAGGACGAAGCCAAGCGCGGCCGCAAGAAGCCGATGGTCGGCTTCATCGCCGGACGCACCGCGCCGCCGGGGCGGCGCATGGGCCATGCCGGGGCGATCATCGCCGGCGGCAAGGGCGGGGCGGACTCCAAAATAGCTGCGATGGAGTCAGCCGGGATCAAGGTCTCGCCGTCGCCGGCTCGGCTCGGCCATACGCTTGCCGAAATATTAAAATCTTGATTCATTTCTATCGTCTTTTGCCTGCCGCATCGAGCCATTAAATAGGGTACAAAGAGAAATCCCTGCGCCGGGCCGGGCTGATTCGCGTCTTTCTGCAGTTTCGCGTTTCGCGCCTCGTTTCTCGCCCTTTCGTTACGGATTCCCGTTCAAGGGAATCGCCCAGGAAAAGCACCATGTCCCGCCAGGACGCCAACGCCGCCTTCGCCCTCACCTCGTTCCTCTACGGCAGCAATGCCCCCTATATCGAGGATCTCTACGCCCGCTACGAAGTCGATCCGCAGGCGGTCGATGCTGAGTGGCAGTCGTTCTTCCAGAGCCTGAAGGACAACGCCGCCGACGTTGAAAAGAATGCCCGCGGTCCGTCGTGGGGCCGGCCGGACTGGCCACCGCTGCCGGGCGGCGATCTGGTCGCGGCGCTCGATGGCAACTGGGCCGAGGTCGGCACCGGCGTCGGCATCAAGGTCAAGGCGCAGGCGCAAAGCCGCGGCGTCGAGCTTTCAAACGCCGATATCGAACGTGCGACGCGCGACTCGGTGCGGGCGCTGATGCTGATCCGCGCCTATCGGGCGCGCGGCCATTTCCACGCCAATCTCGATCCGCTCGGGCTCGAGCCGGTCAAGAACGAGGAAGAGCTCGATCCGCGCACCTACGGCTTTGGCGAAGCCGACCTCGATCGTCCGATTTTTCTCGACAAGGTGCTCGGCCTTGAATTCGGCACCATCCGCCAGATCGTCGCCATCCTGCGGCGCACTTATTGCCAGACGCTGGGCGTCGAATTTTTGCACATCTCCAACGGCGCGCAGAAAGGCTGGATCCAGGAGCGCATCGAAGGGCCGGACAAGGAGATCACGTTCACCCGCGAAGGCAAGCGCGCAATCCTCAACAAGCTGGTCGAAGCCGAAGGCTTTGAAAAATTCAGCGACCTGAAATTCACCGGCACCAAGCGCTTCGGTCTCGACGGCGGCGAATCGATGATCCCGGCGCTGGAGCAGATCATCAAGCGCGGTGGCGCGCTCGGCGTGCGCGAGATCGTCATCGGCATGCCGCATCGCGGCCGGCTCAACGTGCTGGCGCAGGTCATGGCCAAACCGCATCGCGCCATCTTCCACGAGTTCAAGGGCGGCTCGTCGACGCCCAACGAGATCGAGGGTTCGGGCGACGTCAAATATCACCTCGGCGCCTCGTCGGACCGCGAGTTCGACCACAACAGAGTGCATCTTTCGCTCACCGCGAACCCGTCACATCTGGAAATCGTCGATCCGGTGGTGCTCGGCAAGGTGCGCGCCAAGCAGGATCAGCTCGGCGCCACGCCGGAAGACCGCACCATGGTGATGCCGCTCCTCATCCACGGCGATGCGTCGTTTGCCGGACAGGGCGTGGTCGCGGAGAGCCTCGGGCTTTCCGGATTGCGCGGCCACCGCACCGGCGGCTCGGTGCATTTCATCCTCAACAATCAGATCGGCTTCACCACCAATCCGCGCTATTCGCGATCCTCGCCGTATCCTTCCGACGTCGCCAAGATGATCGAGGCGCCGATTTTTCACTGCAACGGCGACGATCCCGAAGCCGTGGTGTTCGCCGCCAAGATCGCCACAGAGTTCCGGCAGAAATTCCAAAAGCCGGTCGTCATCGACATGTTCTGCTATCGCCGCCACGGCCACAACGAGGGCGATGAGCCCTCGTTTACCCAGCCGCTGATGTACAAGGCGATCGCCGCGCATCCCACGACCTTGGAAATCTACGGCAACAAGCTGATCGGCGAAGGCGTCGTCACCGCGGGCGAAGTCGACAAGATGAAGGCGGATTGGCGCGCCCGCCTCGACGTCGAGCTCGAAGCCGCGCAAAGCTACCGGGCCAACAAGGCCGATTGGCTCGACGGCCGCTGGGCCGGCTTCAAGACCGCGGGCGAGGCCGACGATCCGCGCCGCGGCCATACCGGCGTCGAGATCGCCAAGCTCAAGGAGATCGGCGAGAAGATCACCACGCTGCCGCCGGGCTTTCATCTGCACCGCACGCTCAATCGCTTCCTCGACAGCCGACGCAAGGCGATCGAGACCGGAACGGGCATCGACTGGTCGACCGGCGAGGCGCTGGCGTTCTGCTCGTTGCTGCTCGAAGGCCACAAGGTGCGGCTGTCGGGCCAGGACTCCGAGCGCGGCACGTTCTCGCAGCGCCATTCGGTGCTGATCGACCAGGAGAACGAGAATCGCTACACGCCGTTCAATCATGTCGGCGACGGCCAGGCCCGCTTCGAGGTCATCAACTCCATGCTCTCGGAAGAGGCCGTGCTCGGCTTCGAGTACGGTTATTCGCTTGCCGAGCCCGATACGCTCACCATGTGGGAAGCCCAATTCGGCGATTTCGCCAACGGCGCACAGGTCTTGTTCGACCAGTTCATCTCGTCGGGCGAACGCAAATGGTTGCGCATGTCGGGGCTCGTTTGCCTGTTGCCGCACGGCTACGAAGGGCAGGGGCCGGAGCATTCGTCCGCCCGCCTCGAGCGCTTCCTGCAGATGTGCGCAGAGGACAACATGCAGGTCGCGAACTGCACCACGCCGGCGAACTATTTTCACATCCTGCGCCGCCAGCTCAACCGCGACTTCCGCAAGCCGTTGATCCTGATGACGCCGAAGTCGCTGCTGCGCCACAAGCGCGCGGTGTCGCGGCTCGACGAGATGGGGCCGAACACCTCGTTTCACCGGCTGCTGTGGGACGACGCGCAGCTCTTGCCGGACGAAAAGATCAAGCTCGTCCCCGACGACAAGATGCGCCGCGTCGTCATCTGTTCCGGCAAGGTCTATTACGATCTCTACGAGGAGCGTGAGAAGCGCGGCATCAACGACATCTATCTGCTGCGCATCGAACAGCTCTATCCGTTCCCGACCAAGGCGCTGATGACGGAGCTATCGCGCTTCAAGCAGGCCGAGATCGTCTGGTGCCAGGAAGAGCCGCGCAACATGGGCGCCTGGGTGTTCGTCGATATCTTCCTCGAATGGGTGCTCAACCAGATCGGCGCCAAACATCGCCGCGCGCGTTACACCGGGCGTCCGGCGTCCGCCTCCACCGCGGTCGGGCAGATGTCGCTGCATCAGGCGCAGCTCAAGCAGTTTCTGGAAGACGCGTTGGGATAATCCGCACGCCGACAGGACGCCGAGGGATTTGCAATGGCTGAAATTCGCGTGCCAACGCTTGGAGAATCGGTCACCGAGGCGACCATCGGCAAATGGTTCAAGAAACCGGGCGATGCTGTCGCCGTCGATGAACCGTTGGTCGAGCTCGAAACCGACAAGGTGACGATTGAAGTGCCGGCGCCGGCCGCGGGCGTGCTCAGCGATATCGCCGCCAAGGACGGCGACACCGTCGCCGTGGGCGCGGTGCTCGGCCAGATCAAGGAAGGCGCCGGCGCCACGTCGGCGAAAGCGGTGCCGCACCCGGCGGCGCAACCTACACCGCCACCTGCAGCGCCAAAGGCCGCTCCCACGCCTGCACCCGCCGCCGACAGGCCGCTGGCGCCGTCGGTGCGCAAGATCGCCGCCGAAACCGGCATCGATCCTTCGGCCATGTCCGGCACCGGCAAGGACGGCCGGGTCACCAAGGGCGACATGCTCGCCGCAATCGAACGTGCCGCCGCGCAACCGACGCCGGTGGCGCAGCCGGCTGCCGCGGTGCAGGTGCGCGCGCCGTCACCGGCCGATGACGCCGCCCGCGAAGAGCGCGTGAAGATGACGCGGCTACGGCAGACCATCGCGCGCCGGCTGAAGGACGCGCAGAACACCGCCGCTATGCTGACGACCTTCAACGAGGTCGACATGGGCCATGTCATGGCGCTGCGCACGCAATACCGCGACCTGTTCGAGAAGAAGCACGGCACAAAGCTCGGCTTCATGGGCTTCTTCGTGCGCGCCTGCGTGCAGGCGTTGAAAGAAATCCCCGCCGTCAATGCCGAGATCGACGGCGCCGATATCATCTACAAGAACTACTATCACATCGGCATCGCGGTCGGCACCGAGCGCGGCCTGGTGGTGCCGGTGGTGCGCGACTGCGACCAGAAATCGCTTGCCGAGATCGAGCAGAGCATTTCGGATTTTGGCAGGCGCGCCCGCGATGGCGCGCTCAAGATCGACGAGATGCAGGGCGGCACCTTCACCATCACCAACGGCGGCATCTACGGCTCGCTGATGTCGACGCCGATCCTCAACGCGCCGCAATCCGGCATCCTCGGCATGCACAAGATCCAGGACCGGCCCATGGTGGTCGGCGGCAAGGTCGAAATCCGGCCGATGATGTATCTGGCGCTGAGCTACGACCACCGCCTGGTCGACGGCCGCGAGGCGGTGACATTTTTGGTTCGCGTGAAAGAGTGCCTGGAGGAACCGGCGCGGCTGGTGCTGGACTTGTGAGCTGCCATGCCGGTTGTTGCCATCGTCGATGGAATGTTGATCATGTTCTTCTTCAACGACCACGACCCGCCGCATTTTCACGTCGACTGCGGCGATTTTCGCGCCAAAGTGAGTATCGCGACATTGAAAATCATTGATGGCGAGTAACCTGCAAATAAGAGGCGGCGCGTGCTAAAGTGGGCCGGTGAGCATCAAGAAGACCTATCGGCCGCTTGGAAGGCCGTTCAAAATAGCGAGAAGCCGAGGAGAATCGAATGACGGATTGGCCGAGACTTGTCTCCGCAGTGCCGATTGGCGAATACCGTCTGCGCCTTTCCTACTCAGACGGGTTCGTTGGCGAGATTTCGCCGATACGGTAGCCAAGGGTGGCATATTCGCATTCATGAAGAATCCGGATCGATTCAAGACCGTGGAGGTCGCGCACAATGGTTCGGCGTTACTGTGGGTCGATGACGCTGGCGACGACATTGATTTCTGCCCCGACGCCCAGCGCATGCAAGCCGAGGCTAACGCTGTGAAACACATGGCGGCCGAATAGAGACGCACTTAGCATATTCATGCCCTACGACCTCATCGTCATCGGCTCTGGCCCCGGCGGCTATGTCTGCGCCATTCGCGCGGCGCAGCTCGGCATGAAGACCGCGGTGGTGGAGAAGCGCGTCACTTTCGGCGGCACCTGCCTCAATATCGGCTGCATCCCGTCGAAGGCGATGCTCAATGCGTCGGAGCTATACGAGGAGGCGGGCCACAAGTTCGGCGACATGGGCATCAAGGTCGGCAAGCCGAGCGTCGATCTTGCGGCGATGCTCAAGTACAAGGAGAAGGGCGTCGAGGGTAATGTCAAAGGCGTCGAA
>JBEKKM010000212.1:0-6649 GCA_050010715.1 Xanthobacteraceae bacterium
CGCCACACCCGGCCGGTGACGAGCTGGAACGGCCGGGTCGCAATTTCCTGTCCCGAGCCGGCGACGCCGATGATGATGCTCTGGCCCCAGCCGCGATGGCAGCTCTCCAGCGCCATGCGCATGAGGTGAATGTTGCCGACGCATTCGAAAGTGTAGTCGGCGCCGCCGATCTGGTCGGCGCCGCTCTTGGTCATGTTGACGAGATGGCCCACGAGGTCGCCGTCGACCTCCTTCGGATTGACGAAGTGGGTCATGCCGAAGCGTTCGCCCCAGGCTTTTTTGTCCGGATTGAGATCGACGCCGATGATCATGTCGGCGCCGGCGAGCCGCAGCCCCTGGATGACGTTGAGGCCGATGCCGCCGAGCCCGAACACGATTGCCTTTGCACCCGGCTCGACCTTGGCGGTGTTGATCACCGCGCCGATGCCGGTGGTGACGCCACAGCCGATATAGCAGACCTTGTCGAACGGCGCGTCGTCGCGGATTTTCGCCACCGCGATTTCCGGCAGCACGGTGAAATTGGCAAAGGTCGAGCAGCCCATATAGTGGTGCAGCGGCTTGCCATCGAAGGAAAACCGCGAAGTGCCGTCGGGCATCACGCCCTGGCCCTGGGTGGTGCGGATCGCGGTGCACAGGTTCGTCTTGCGCGACAGGCACGACGGGCAGTTGCGGCATTCTGGGATGTAGAGCGGAATGACGTGGTCGCCCTTTTTCACCGATGTCACGCCCGCGCCGACATCGACGACGATGCCGGCGCCCTCATGGCCGAGGATCGCCGGAAACAGCCCCTCGGGGTCGGCACCCGACAGCGTGAACTCGTCGGTGTGGCAGATGCCGGTCGCCTTGATCTCGAGCAGAACTTCGCCGGCACGCGGGCCTTCGAGCTGGACAGTGGTCACTTCGAGCGGTTTGCCGGGGCCGAAGGCTACGGCGGCGCGAACATCCATGGCGCTCCTCGCGTGCTTTGCAAAAGCGTGGCTTGGTGATTGACTGGCGTGTGGCGGCGATTATCCGGAATTTCGTCCCCACAATGCAATGGTTCGGGAGCCGGCCATGGCGGATACGCCGCAGCTGGAGTTGATCTTCGCGGCCGACGTCTCGGTCGGTCCACCGCTCGATTGCGGCGACGTCGGCAAGGGCGCGCGCCGCATCGTCCCGATCACCGGCGGCGAATTTTCCGGGCCAAGCATCCGCGGCAAAGTGTTGTCGGGCGGCGCCGATTGGCAGATCCTGCGCGGCGACGGCGTGTCGGAGCTCGAGGCGCGCTACACGCTGCAAACCGACGACGGCGCGCTGATCAATGTCCGCAACCTGGCGCTGCGCCACGGTCCTCCCGAGGTGATGGCGGCGCTCGCCGCCGGCCGCGCTGTGGCGCCCGGCAGCTATTATTTCCACGGCGCCACCTTCTTCGAGACCGGCGCAGCGCGCTATGGCTGGCTCACCAAGTGCATTGTGGTCTGCAGCGGCGAACGCGAACCCGCCGGCGTGAAGCTCAACTTCTACAAGGTACTGTGATTTGATCGAGTATTTGCGCCGATTATTGCCGGGTATCTTGCTCTGCATCGCGATCACCGCCGTCGCGGTCCTGTTGCAGGCGGTCGAAGTTCATTTCGCGGGGCAGGCTTATCTCGAAGCGCTGGTGCTCGCGATCCTGCTCGGCGTTGCCATCCGCACGGCGTGGACGCCGGCAAAGCGCTTCGTCCCCGGCATCGCGTTTTCCGCAAAACTCCTGCTCGAAGTCGCGGTCGTCATGCTGGGCGCGTCGGTGAGCGTCGCGACGGTATTGGCGCTTGGGCCGATCCTCCTGTTCGGCATCGCCTCCATCGTCGCCATCGCGCTCGGCTCGAGCTTCATCATTTGCCGGATGCTCGGCTTGCCGTTGCGCATGGCCATCTTGATTGCCTGCGGCAATTCGATCTGCGGCAATTCGGCGATTGCCGCCGTGGCGCCGGTGATCGGCGCCGACGGCGACGACATCGCCGCATCGATCTCGTTCACGGCCGTGCTCGGCGTTGTCGTGGTCCTGACGCTGCCGTTGCTGGTTCCGATCCTGCAATTGTCGCTGACCCAATACGGCGTGCTGGCGGGGTTGACCGTTTACGCCGTGCCGCAAGTGTTGGCGGCGACCTTGCCGATCGGCGCATTGGCTAATCAGGTCGGAACGGTGATCAAGCTGGTGCGGGTGCTGATGCTGGGCCCGGTGGTGCTCGGACTGTCGCTGCTCGCGCGAGACCTGCGAACCGACCCGCGGCTCGATCGCGCCAATCGCCGCAGGCCGGACGTGCGCGAACTGGTGCCGTGGTTCATCGCCGGCTTTCTGGTGGTCCTGATCGTCCGCTCGCTGGGACTGATCCCACAAAGCGTGTTGCCCACCGTCACCCACCTCGCAGCGATCTTGACGACCGTCTCGATGGCAGCGCTCGGTCTGGGCGTCGATGTTCGCGTCGTGGCGAAGAGCGGCGTGCGGGTGACGCTCGCGGTGACGGCGTCGCTGATCATTCTCGGCCTGATCAGCTATGGGCTGATCCGCCTCGCCGGGGTGGCTTAGTGAAGCGGGGAGGGCAAACCGCTACTTCGCCCGCTCAAGCCAGCGCTTTAATGCCACGGCGTTGTTATGGGCCTCATCGCGCGCCGCGTAGAGCAGCGTCACCGGCCGGCTGCGCGGCAGCTTGCGTAAGTCCGCGAGCGCCGTCCGCGCCGGCTCCTGTTTGAGCTCGCGGCCGTAGGCCTTGACGAATTCACCCCATTTTGCCGGGTCGGCATGCACCATGCGACGCAGTTCGTCGCTCGGCGACAGATCTCGAAGCCACAGATCGATGTGCGCCTTCTGCTTGGCAATGCCGCGCGGCCACAGCCGGTCGACCAGTACGCGTAAGCCATCGTCCTTGCTGGCGGGCTCGTAGATCCGCTTGATGCGAAAGCGGCCGGCCGTGCTTTTCGGCCGGGCGGCCTTTCCGGGTGATTTCGTTACGGGCATCCGGCTGCCTCGCGCTAGCTCTTCTCCGGCGCAATCACGATCTGCGTCTGCGTCACCAACGCGCACAGTCTACCATCGTTGCGGGTGATGCGGGTCTGCCAGACCATGGTGGTGCGGCCGCGATGCAGCGGCGTGCATTCGGCGCGCGCGGTGTCGCCGACCGGGATCGGCGCGAAGAAATTGGTCTTGCTCTCGATGGTCGCGGTGCGTCCGCCTTCAGGCAGGTTGGCAAAGGTCGCGGTGCCGCCGAGATTGTCGGCAAGCGCCATGACCGCGCCGCCGTGCATCGCGCCGAACCGATTGTTGAGCTCCTCGCGCACGAAAAGCTCGGCTTCGACCTTGTCCTTGGACAGATGGGTGATCTTCATCCCCATGAACTCGGCAAAGGGCGGCTGCAATTCGGCTCCGCGATTCATAACGGCGTCCTTAAAGCTACGGCTGATCAAACGAAGGGCGCGGCCGAAGCCGCGCCCGAATACCTTAACCCAATGCCGGCTAAATTACTGCCGCGGCTGCGGCACGATGCGGATGTACGGCTTCGGCGTCTTCCAGCCCTGCGGATAGAGCTTCTTCGCTTCGTCGTCGGTCACGGCGCCGGTGAGGATGACGTCCTCGCCTTGCTTCCAGTTGGCCGGCGTCGCCACCCGATGCTTGGCATTGAGTTGCATCGAATCGATCACGCGCAGCACCTCGTCGAAATTGCGCCCCGTGGTCATCGGATAAACCAGCACCAGCTTGACCCTCTTGTCCGGTCCGATGACGAAGACATTGCGCACGGTCTGGTTATCGGCCGGCGTGCGGCCTTCCGATGTGCCGCTCGTCGACGCCGGCAGCATGCCGTAGAGCTTTGAGACCTTCAGATCGGTGTCGCCGATCATCGGATAGTTCGGCGCGAAGCCGACCACGTCCTTGATATCGGCCGCCCATTTCTTGTGGTTGTCGACCGGGTCGACCGAGAGCCCGATAATCTTGACGCCGCGCTTGTCGAATTCCGGTTTCAGCCGCGCCATGGTGCCGAGCTCGGTGGTGCAGACCGGCGTAAAATCCTTCGGGTGCGAGAACAGCACCACCCAATTGTTGCCGATCCAGTCGTGGAAGCGGATTTTGCCTTCGGTCGTTTCGGCTTCGAAATCCGGGGCGGTATCGCCAATTGCCAGAGCCATGGGAAAACCTCCGTCTGGGTTGATCGTTATTCCGGGCTGATCTGATTTTCTCGAATGTAATTCGCCGTTAACATGTACGGTTCAATGGCTGCCAATGCTAGCCCTTCAGGCTGAGCATTATTCGTTCGAAACGCACTCGGTGCTGTGAGATTTCCTCTGCACCCACAACGGATTGTGAAATATTTTTGCGAGGCGCCGTGAAGCAATTTGTCGATACAACCATCGGCGGCGGTATTGCCATCAGCCAACGTCCGATAAGTGCGCGATCACCGAGCGGTGACTGGAACGCCGCGAGAATGCCCAAGTACCGCCCTTGGCCGGCCACCCTGCCATTTCAGTTTTGAACCGTAACCCCGACTCAGCCGACTAAAGGTCAAGGGTAGGGGATCAAAACACTGCTCCAGGACCGCGCGCGTTGCTCTTTGCAAGCGCTCGGGAGGCTCCGATGAAGATGGCACGTCCTGACGTCGAAACGCTCGCCGCGGTGATTGCGCATTCGCAAATCGTCGTGGCTGAGCCGGCGCAGCGTTTTCTCGCCGATTTCGACGAGGTCGATATCGCCATTCTCGACTGGATTATCGCTGAAAGCCGCTACGCCGGCCGCAGCTACCTGCCGATGTGAGCCGTCACTGCGTGGCGCTGGGCAGCGCCGCGGTGGACAAACCGACTGTCCGGCCTGGGAAGCCCGCGGCATCGAAATAGCGCGTGTTGCCGACCATCTGCATGTTGAGGACCGTGACGAGGCCGTTTGGCGCCGGGTCGGACGTTACGACGCGGCTGGTGACGTCAGGCAGCGCGCCATTCGGCAGCGTCTCGGCGAGCACGCGGCCGATCAGCTTGCCGTTGTCGTGCGCGTCGAGCCCCATCAATTGCGCGATGGTGCGGCCGAGATCGGCGTTGCTGGCGGGCGCCGGGTCGACGAAGCCCGATTTGAAGTCCGGCCCCTGCATCGCCATGAAATTCCAGGTGTCGGCGCGGCTGAACGAGCCGTGCATGCCCTGGCCCTGCTGGAGAACGGTATCGGCAATCTCCACCGTGCAGCGCACCGGCTCGCCGCACACGGTGTCGAAGGAACGGAAATTGACCGCAATCGCCGGGTGCGGAGTGATGGCGCTGCCTTCGAGCGCGATGTCGTCAAGCGACAAGGTGCCGGCGAATTTGCCGAGTTTGGTATCGACGAACAGGCCGCTGACGTAATCTTGCGTGAGCAAAAAATCGACGATGCGCTTGGCCAAAGTTTTATCGCCGTCGGGCAGATAGATCAGATCCGATCCGCCATTGGCGGCCACCACCACTTTGGGCTTGTTGGCATCGCCGCCGATAAGGCCGTTGCCGTTTTTGGTGTGCTGGCCGTCGCCGATGGTCTTGTAGCCGTCGTCGGGATCGATCAGCGGCAAGTTGAGCGCATGCGCCAGATCGAGCGCGACGAAGCCGAGCGGCAAGCGGCCGGGCGGCGTGTCGGAAAACTTCATTTTCACCGTGGCGCTGGTCTGGCTTTCCTTGCCGATCGTCGAGAAGCCATGGTCGGCCGTGGTGATGATATCGGTCGAATCGAGGAGGCCGAGCTCGCGCAGCGCCGCGCGGATGCGTGCCAGGTCGTCGTCGGCATTGCGAATGGCGGCGAGCGAGGTCGGGCCGTTGATGCCGGGAGCCAGCGAGTTCAAGCTGTCGCCTTGATTGTGCTGGGAACCGTCGGGATCGCGCGACCAGAACACCAGGACGAACGGCTTGTTGCGCTCCTTGAACATCGGCAGCACGGCCTTCGTCGTCACCGCGGCAAAATAATCCTGCTGCACGACATTGGCGGCGAGTGTGCCGGGCGTGGTCATATTGCCTGCGGCGCCGTTGGCGCCGCGCGAGGGCGCCACCAGCGGCAGGTTCGCCGTCTGAAGCCGCTGGGTGACTTCGGCGGACAACGGGATGCCCTTCGGCGTGCCGGTGGCGTCGTCGATCAGGATCGTCTGCGCGCCGGAGCGTTCCGTCGGATCGAAGATCAGCGCCGGGCCGATCTTGCCGATCGAGGCGGTGCTGTAGCCCTTGTCGCGGGCGAGCTTGAGGATCGTCGCCTCGTCGAGATAATTGCCGGAAAAATGCTCGTCGACGTCGCCGAGCACCGCGTCGTTTTCCAGAAACGGGGTGAGCGTATTGCCGGCGCCTGGCACCTGGAAGCCGGCGTAGATCGTGTTGGAGAAGTCGCCGGTGTCGCCGAGCATGTGGCCGGTCGCCATGCCCGACGCGTTCGCCGTGGTAAAGGTGGGAAACAGCGCGTGGCTGTTGCGCAGGCTTACCCCTTCGCGCCCGATCGCCGCCATGGTCGGCGCGGTCGTGTCGTCGACCATGCGAAAGCGCAGACCGTCGGCGACGAATAGAACGATATTGTGCGGCTGCGGCGTCGGCGCCTGGGCGAAAGCGCTGGATGCAAGCGTGGCCGACAGCACCATCGTGCCGAGAATAAGCAACGGACGCATAGCGAAACTCCCGAGCTTTGAGGGAAGCCACGTTTTGCAGA
>JBEKKM010000213.1:0-6562 GCA_050010715.1 Xanthobacteraceae bacterium
ATAAGCAAGTCCGCCGTCATCAACCGAGCGAGACCGCCGGATCAGGCGCAGGCGGCATTGAAGCGGTCGCTTTCCTGAAGCGCAACGCCCCGCCGCGGCGCGACCGCCAGCAGCGGCCGCAGCGTTGGACCGGCCAGTCGAAAGGATCATAAAGTGCCGAAAGAAGAACTTTTGGAATTCGAGGGCCTCGTCACCGAGATTTTGCCTGACGCGCGTTTCCGCATTCAGCTCGACAACGGCCATCAGCTCGTCGCCTATACGGCGGGGCGGATGAAAAAAAACCGCATCAAGACGCTCGCCGGCGACCGGGTGACGGTCGAAGTGTCGCCCTATGACCTGGAAAAGGGGCGATTGATCTTTCGTCACAAGGACGAGCGCGCCGGTTCAGTGAACCGCCCGCCGCAACGCAACCAATTCCGCCGGCGGTGACACATGGCCAGCAATAGCTTCGATAGCGCCAATGACGGTTCGGCAAATGGAGGCCGGTCGATGCGAATCTTCATCTTCAAATCCGACACCAACGCCGAGCTGCGCGCGTTCGGCGGCGATCTGGCCGGCACGCAACTGCCGAGCCAGTTCAAGCCCTGGCACGTGGTCGGCGCCGTCGCCCCGGACCAGGCTCCGCCGTACAATCTTTCGCGCGACGTGATCGAGACGGCGATCAACGGCCAAGGCTTTCAGCTCTTTCGTCTGGGCAAAAAGGCCTGACGATTTCGGCAAAGGCGTTCATGTGATGAGCGCACTGACCTCAATGCTGACGGAGTATTCGCGATGACGGACTCCATGCACAAGTACAAGATCGGCCAGACCGTCGATCTCATCACGTCAACGGCGCGGTCCGCGGCTTCAGGCCGGTATCAAATCATCAGCCTGCGGCCGACCGACGGCGGCAACGACCCGCAGTATCGGGTCAAGAGCAAAAGCGAATCCCACGAACGCGTGGTTTCGGAAAGCGATCTGGTATCTTCGGCTCATTCGAATTTCGATAGTGACTGAAGACAAGCGCGCAAATTCGAGACTTTGCGGGGACCGGCGCGACGACGCAACGAGCCTTGATAACTCCGGCCAGGAGGCCGACGATGTTCAAGATTCTTGAGCTCAAGAACGCGGTTTCGGCGCCCACGAGCGAAGTTGGTCAAGGCTTCTCCACGCGCCAGGAAGCCTTGGTTGCGGTGAAGAGGCATCTGAAAACATTCAACGTGTCCGGACATAATCCGGAGGGCGATTATTGGTGGGCGCGCGATGCCGAGGGCTTGCGCAAATGCTGGATTGCCAGCGCCGAATAAAAGCAGCGCCAAGAGATAGCGCCAAGAGATCATGCTCGATTTTCCCAATCAGAGCCGGGTGTTCGATCCAACACGGCGCGCCGTGCGGTTCTGGGGCCATGACGGCGCGATGGAATGGTCGTTCTACGTCAGCGAGGATGCGCTCAAGCTGCTGCAACCGGCCATGACGCGCGACGAGGCGGCCTTGCTTTCGGCCTTCGATAGCTCTCGATTGGCGATCTACGCGGCGGCCAAGAAGGCCTACAAGCGCAGCCGTAAAGGGTCCTATGAGCTTGCGGCGGCGGATTTCTGACGGCGCTTCGAGCGCTCGCCGGCCGGCTCATATGGCGGCGGGATTGCGGGTGTCGAAAATACCCAGCTGCTTTTGCGCGGCAATCGGCATATCGGAAACGCAGATGATGCGGCCCATGAATGTCACCCAGGGCTTCTCCGCGACCGGCTGAAGCTGCGCAAAATTCCAGAACTGCCGTTCGTTCATCTCGATCTCGGTGACCGCGTTGTCGAGCACCCATGTCCGCAGCATGGTGAGCCGGCTCCGTTCGGGATCGCAGAACATCGTATCGGGAAGGGTCTTTCTCATAACGTTGTTCCTTGTGCCAACGAGCTGAAATATCGGTTCATGAAGCATCGGTTCGTGAAGCATCGGTTCGTGAAGCTTGGGCCGGGCGTACCGCGCCGCGCGCAATCGAATGCAGCCTGCCGCCGCAGGCACATTGCCACGCTATTGGTAACCTTTCTGTTAGGAGGCGCCGTCGAGAAACCGATTTATTGGCAGCTTCCGCTAGCTTTCGTCGGAAAGCCGCTTGAAATCGGCAAGGACCGCCGCGATGAGCTTCTGCCGCCGCGGGTCCTGAGCCCGCAGCGTCGCGGCAAACAGATTGAGCAGGTAGCGCGCCTTCTCGGCGGCATCATGCCAATTAGCCGCCGGCGCCGCGAGCAGCTGCGTTTCCAATTCATCTTGCCGCAGCCGCAACGTCCTTTCATTGGCTTCCACTTCGGCCAACAACCGGCGCAGGCCGGTGGCCTTCTGGGCCGACATGCCGCGATGCTGGTCGAGATCGATGGGCTTGTCGGTCATGAATGGACGACGCGCCGCGCCAAGGGATATTCGGCGCTGTCGTACAATTGCCGGATGCCGCCGCTGTCGAATCTCTCCTCGCCGACTTCGAGGTAAGCACCGAGCAGAAGTTCCGGCTCGAGATCTTCGATGGCGAAGCGGATGGCGTCCGCTGCCTGGGAAAAGCGCCGATAGCCGAGCGGCTGACGCCGCGGCATCCGCCGGCGCGTGGAATACAGCTCGGCCGAGGCATTGTAATCGAAGTTGGTCATCGCACAGGGTTCCAAAATCGAGATTAAATTTCGCCCTAATAGGCGTCGAATGAACTTTCGTCTATATATAAGCACAAAACACGACATTACCAATCCGGCCGAGGAATTAATTCGAAAACGCGACAAACGAGCGGCTTGGCGTCATGGACGTACGGTTTCGTACACTATATGATGTTACGCGGTTGATCGGCGGCGATTCGGCTTTGAATGCCGCAACCAACGCCCGCTTCCCCGGTTGTTCTCCTTGACGCGCGACATGGCAAAGGGCGCGTCGCATGCGGCCGATGAATCCAAAAGGCTATCGGGAAAGTTACCGCGGGTGATTTCTATTAAGCTTTGCCAGTAGCGATGCACCGGATTGACGATGCGGGCTGACGCACCTGCGTTGTGCCGTTTTCGATCGAAAATGAACGCAGCGGAACCTCGGAGAGAGAATTGCAGGAAAGACTGAAAGCCGCCGGTGACTCGGCCGGCATCGACATGCGTGCCCTGACACAAGATCTCGCCGGTTACCGCGAGCCGCATCATGGACGCAGCGTCATCGAAATCCTGATCACGATCGTGCCGCTCATTCTGTTGTGGCTGTCGATGTGGTTCGCCCTCAAGCTCGGATACGGGCTTTATTTGTTGCTGGCCGTGCCCGCCGCCGGTTTTCTGGTCCGCCTGTTCATGATCCAGCACGATTGCGGCCACGGCGCGTTTTTCCGACACCGCTTCGCCAACGACTGGGTCGGGCGCGTCATCGGCGTGCTGACACTGACGCCGTACGATTTCTGGCGGCGAACCCACGCCCAGCACCACGCCACCTCGGGCAATCTCGACCGGCGCGGCATTGGCGACGTCGACACGCTCACGGTCGGCGAATATCTGTCGCTGTCGCGCTGGGGCCGGCTGCGCTACCGGTTCTACCGGCATCCGCTGGTGATGTTCGGTCTCGGCCCGGCCTATCTCTTTTTCTTGCGGCATCGTTTGCCGGCCGGGCTGATGCGCGCCGGTTGGCAGCCTTGGCTGAGCACCATGGCCACGAACCTTTCCATCGCACTGGTCGCCGCCATCATCATTTGGGCTATCGGTATCGGTCCATTCCTGCTCGTGCAGCTGCCGGTCATGCTGATCAGCGCCTCGCTCGGGGTCTGGCTGTTCTACGTTCAGCACCAGTTCGAGGATACCTTTTGGGCGGCCGACAAGGCCTGGAACCTGCACGAGGCGGCGCTGCACGGCAGCTCGCACTACGATCTGCCGATCGTGCTGCGCTGGTTCACGGCCAATATCGGCGTGCATCACGTCCATCATCTGTGCAGCCGGATTCCGTTTTACCGGTTGCCGCTGGCGCTGCGCCGGCATCCGGAACTGGCAAACATCGGCCGGCTTACGCTCGTTCAGAGCATTCTTTGCGTGCGCCTGGTGCTGTGGGACGAAGCGGCGCGCCGGCTGATCAGCTTTCGCGAACTGCGCACGTTGCCGGGTTACGCCGCCGGATAGATCGACGCGGCGGGGCGACCGGATCAAAGATCGCCGCGTAGCGGAATTGCGTCGACCAGCATGCCGCGGCACGCCAGCGCCTGCTTCAATTGCCGGATCGCAATGTCGGCGGTCGCGGAGCTGTTGGCCTTTTCCATGTGCCGCAATAGCGCCTTCAAGGCGGGATCCTTGTCTCTGATCACCCAGCGGCGCGCAAACACCTTGGCCTCATGCAGTGAAGTGATGCGCACGGTTTGGCTGGCGCCGGGGAACCCGGCGTCGAAATAATCAAGCGGCGGAACAGTCATTCGGTCACCCCAGCGTTGGCTCGACCACAATCGGCCGGCTTGTCGATACGTTCAATGACGGTGCCGGCAATCATCCCCGTTATTTTGCGCCTGACGCGTGATTTTAAATTCTGCTGCGCCTATTCCGCCGCGTGCAAGGCCTCGCCGACATGGCCGTCGCGCACCAGCCGGCCGGGCAGTGCGCCGGTATGCTCGCCGCGCTCGAAGATTTGCATGCCGGCGACGAAGGTCGCCTCGTAGCCGTCGACCTTCTGCACAAAGCGGCGGCCTTTGGCCGGCATGTCGTGCACCAGTTCGGGCTTTTGCACCTGCAGGCGGTCGTAATCGATCAGGTTGACGTCGGCGCGCAGGCCCGGCGCGAGCCGGCCGCGGTCGGACAGGCCGAAGAAATCGGCGGTCTCGCTGGTCTGGCGCTTGATCAGCATCTCCACCGGCAGTTTTGGGCCACGGCTGCGGTCGCGGCTCCAATGGGTCAGCATGAAGGTCGGCACCCCGGAATCGACGATCGAGGTGCAATGGGCGCCGCCGTCGCTCAAGCCGAGCAGGCACGCCGGATCGTTGAGCATTTCCAGGATCGGCGCGTGGTCGCCGGTGACGTAGTTCACCACCGGGAAATAGAGGTACTGCGCCTCGCCGAGGATGTAGTCGTAGGCCACCTCTTCGCAGCTCCTGCCTTCGCGCTTGGCGATCGCCGCCACGCTCTTCTCCGGTCCCGGCTCGTAGTCAGGCGGATTGCCCATGGTGAAGAATTTTTCGAAATCCTTGGCGACCACCTGGCGGAATTGCGCGAGCTTGGCGATCTCGGCCGCCGATGGCGTCTCGGCGAGTATCTGGCGCCGCACCTCCGGATCGCGCAGCCGCTTGCGCTGCTCCTCGATCGGCAGGCTCTCGAGCTTCTTGTAGCTCGGCCGCACGGTGAACGGATTGAGCGCGGTGCCGATGCCCATCATCACGCCGATCGGCCGGCCGGCCATCTGCGCCGTCACCGGCAGGCCCTCGGCGCGCATGCCGTGCACCGCGCTGATCAGGCGGCGCCAGCGCTGCGGGTCGGAGTAGCGGTCGGTCAGCAGGAACCAGACCGGCCGCCCGGTCTCGCGCGCCTGCTTGTGAATCCAGCGCAGCTCGAATTCCTCGTCGTCGAAGTCGGAGTTCATGCCGAACGCGCCGGTGCCGGTGATGCCGAGCGCCTGGCCGATGCCGAGGAGCTCGTAATCGTCGGCGTCGCGCGACGGCACCAGCTCGCCGTCCGGCGTCTTGTGCGAATCCGTGCGCGAGGTGGTGAAGCCGAAGGCGCCGGCGCGCAGCGCCTCGACGGTGAGCTTGCGCATCTCGGCAATGTCGTCCGGCGTCGCCGGCTCGCGGCGGATGGCTCGGTCGCCCATGACATAGACGCGGGTCGGCAGGTGGGCGGCTTGCGCACAGATGTCGATGGCGCGCGGCCGGCGCTCCAGCTCATCCATGAATTGCGGGAACGTTTCCCATTCCCAGTTCAGGCCCGCGGCCAGCACCGGATTGGGAATCTCCTCGACGCCTTCCATCAGATCCATCAGCGCGCCGCGGTGCTCCTTCTTCACCGGCGCAAAACCGACGCCGCAATTGCCGAACATCACCGTGGTGACGCCATGCCAGCATGATGGCGCGAGGAGGGGATCCCACATCGCCTGGCCGTCATAATGGGTGTGCACGTCGACCCAGCCGGGCGTGACCATCAGGCCCGCGGCGTCGACCTCGCGCTTGCCGGGGCCGAGCTTGCCGCCGACCGCGGCAATGCGGCCGCCGGCGATCGCCACGTCGCCCGAGAAAGGCGCCTTGCCGGTGCCGTCGACGATGGTGCCGCCGCGAATGACGATGTCGTACATGGGATGTCGCTCCCTTAATGGCGCATGTGAATCGCGCCTTGGCTGTTGAATTTCCGTAATGATGCACCCCGGCAAGCGCCCATGCAACGGCCCGTCCTGCAGTACAGATAAGGCGCCGGCGGGGGGCGGAATCTCCCTTAAATCGCACGGCCGACCGAAAGCGCAGAGAGAATTTGAAGTCAAGGACGGCGCATAGACGTCACTTTGAACCGCCTCCAGATCTTCGCCGACTTATTGGAAGCCGGCCTTTCGCCGCCACTGAAGGATCGATCATGATACGCGCAATCATCGTTGTCGCATTGTTGCTCGGCGGCGCGAC
>JBEKKM010000214.1:0-6545 GCA_050010715.1 Xanthobacteraceae bacterium
GGCGGGTGGAGGGTCGGCAAGTAAGAGCGGGACAAATCTCTGAAAGGCTACATATTCGCGAAGGAGCTTGCCGTGTATGTTGAATCCATAAGGGGTGATCAAATAGTCCGAATGATGTGTTAGTTCGTGAATCTCATACGTATAGACTGCGAGTACTTCGGCCTGCTCGTCTCGATTGAGGCTGTCAAACACAGTCATGGTATCGGGATCGTCTGCCCAAACCCGACCATACATCCGATCAAATGGGACAGGACCCGGCTCCGCCATTCCCGTCGCGATCCACAGAAATCCGTGAGCCCGAGCAGAAAGGCTAGGCCAAAGCTTCTCAGCATCGAAAGCGAAGCTGAGCGACCGTGGGCTGTAGGCTGCTCCTTCGAGTAGCTTCTTTAATTCAGGCAGCGCCATCTGCCACCACCGTCGCGCGACAAAAGGCGTCCACCCCTAGCGCTAGGATCGCGCCGCCGATCGCTGCAGCGATGCCGATTGCCACTGGCGGGAGAGCCAACGCAGCTAAGATGCTCGTCACCAAGCCCGCTCCACTGGCTGTCAGTCCGCTTTCCACCGCGGTGCGGAGTTTGCATCCAGGTTTGCAGAGATTCTCGCCAATGACCTCGCTGTAGGCCGCCAAAAACGATGCACCGTCTTTCTTTTTTCGACCTAGAAAGCCCAATCGGGCTTCGGAAGAAAGTAGTGCCTCAGGCGGCATCCCGCTGCGCTCCACGCTCGCTAGCGCGGCCTCAATCGATTCGTAGACAGGTTGAAGGGAGCCTCCACTTGCACGGATCGCTTCAGCGATCTGCAGAGCCGCCAGATCTGGATTGTCCTGGAGAGTTTTTGGATCAACCATTGTCTGCTCCTGTCGGGGCTCGATTGGCGCCTCTCGGTTCGCGCCTTATGAGCCGTGTTGTGCTGCCCAGGCTTCGTTCTAATTGGGGTTGATCGGAACATCCGAGCTTGCAGCGCTCAGAACAAGTATACAGCACACCTAAAGTGCAGTCACCGGCTGTAAGTGCCATTTTTGCAACCGGTCGCCGCGCCTCAGCGAAATCCGAGTTCCGGGCCATTCACAACTGGCCCGAACCGGCGGCAGCCTCGGCTATGTCCGTTGTGCCCCGAATGCGGTAGTGAAATCAGGGCATCGCTGGCTGCGCGTAAATGCTCGACCTAACCTCGTAGCGCCACCACCTGGCCGCCGTCGGCGACGATGGTCGCGCCGGTGACGAAGCGGCCGGCGTCGGAGACCAGCAAAAGCAGCGGCCCGTCGAGATCGCGCTCTTCGCCGAAGCGGCCGATCGGGATCTCGCGCTTGAGCGCCGCGCCCTTCTCGCTCATCAGATAATCGCGGTTGAGCTCGGTGACGATCCAGCCCGGCGCGATGGCGTTGACGCGGATGCCTTTGAACGCGAGCTCTAGCGCCAGCGCTTTTGTCATCTGGATCACGCCGGCCTTGGCGGTGGCATAGGCGATGACGCCCTTGGCGACGCCGAGGCCGAGCACGGAAGCGATATTGACGATGGCGCCGCCCGAGCCGACCGCGAGCATCCGCCGCGCCGCTTCCTGGGCGCAATAGAACACCGCGTCGAGATTGGTCGAGAGGATGCGCCGCCATTCCTCTTCCGGCATGTCGACGGCGCGGCCGGCGTGCGCCACCCCGGCATTGTTGACCAGGATGGTGACGGTGCCGAAAGCCTTCTCGGCGGCATCGAAGGCTGACGCCATGGCCGCGCGGTCGCGCACGTCGGCCTCGACAGGAAGCGCGCGGCCGCCGGATTTTTCGATACGCGCTTTGAGGTCCGCAAGCCGATCGGCGCGACGCGCCACCAGCACCACCGCGGCGCCATTCTCGGCGAGGCATTCGGCGAAGCGCACGCCGAGCCCGCTGGACGCGCCGGTCACCAATGCGACCTTGCCGTGCAGATCGAAAATCTCGCTCGTGGTCATGGTCGCTCCCGGCGTCCGGACTGGCCCATTGCCAGCTTTGAGAATTGCGGGAATTAATGCGGTTATCAAGCCGCTGTCCGGCAGCGGCAGACGTGAAAGTGAGTGCGGAATGGGCTTTTTGGATATGCGGCAATGGCTGGCGCAGCTCGAACAGCATGGCGAGCTCCGCCGCATCAAGGCCGAAGTGGATTGGGACCGCGAGATCGGCGCGGTGACACGCCGCGTGCTGGAGAAAAAAGGCCCGGCGGTGCTGTTCGAGAACATCAAGGGCTACGGCAACGGCCGTTGCACGAAACTGTTCGCCAGCGGTCTCGGCTCGAGATCGCGCTTGGCGCTGGCGCTGGGATTCCCGCACGACGCCACCAATCGCGACCTGGTGCAATACGTGATGAAGAAGAACCGCGAGACCATCGCGCCGGTGCTCGTCGACTCTGGGCCGGTGAAAGAGGTCATCGTCCGCGGCAAGGATATCGACCAGACCGAATTCCCGGTGCCGAAATGGCATTACCTCGAAGGCGGCCGCTATATCCACACCTTCTCCTCGATCGTCACCAAGGATCCCGACACCGGCGTAATGAATGTCGGCATGTACCGCGGCATGATCGGGCACAAGGACACCGCGCCGTTCCTCCTGGTCAAAGGCGGCCAGCATTGGGGCGCCCATTTCGTCAAATGGGCGGCGCGCGGCAAGCCGATGCCGGTCGCCTGCGTGATCGGCTGGGATCCGATCATGTCCTTTCTCTCGGGCTCGCCGCTGCCGTCGGGGGTGTGCGAATACGACGTGATGGGCGGCTATCGCGGCGAGCCGGCGCAGCTCGTTCGCTGCGAGACCGTCGACCTCGAAGTGCCGGCCAGCGCCGAGATCGTCATCGAAGGCACGATCAGCGATGATCCGGCCAGCTACGAGATGGAAGGGCCGTTCGGCGAATATACCGGCTACGTCTCCGACCTGCCGACGCCGCGGCCGACCATGAAGGTGACCTGCATCACCCACCGCCGCGACCCGATCTTCTGCGGCTCGCTGGAAGGCACGCTGCCCGGCTCCTACAGCGAGAACAGCGTGATGTCCTCGGTGCAGCGCGCCGCCATCGCCTGGAATATTTTGAACGGCGCCGGCATTCCTGGCATCCTCGACGTCTACGCGCCGCCGATCACCAACGGCGTCAACATTCGCATCCAGATCAAGAAGCATTACCAGGGCCAGCCGAAGCAGATCGCGGCGGCGCTGTGGGGCAATGCCGCCGCGCAATATCGCTACAAGCACGTCATCGTGGTCGAGGAGGACATCGATCCCGCCGCCGACGAGCAGGTCGAATGGGCTTATGCGCATAGGGTCAATGCCGGCGAAGGCGGCGTGGTAATATTCCCGGGAATATTCGGCTCGCCGATCGATCCGTCGACGCCGTTGGAAGACCGCAACGTCGAACAGCTCGGCACCGGACTGTGGAACCGCATGCTGATCGACGCCACCCGCTCGTGGAAACATCCGCGGCAGGCGCGCTGGAACAACGAGCGCTTTCCGCCGACGGTCAAGCCGCATCCTGACGATGCGGCGCGGGTCGATGCGCGGTGGGCGGAATACGGGCTCGACGATTTGTAAGATCACGACCCATACAGCTTGTGCGGCAGCCAGGTCGCCAGCGCCGGCAGAAACCACAGCGCCACCAGCATCGTCAGCTGGATCAGCACATAGGGAATGATGCCGAGATAGATGTGCCGCGTGGTCACCTCCGGCGGCGCGACGCCGCGCAGGTAGAACAGGGTCGGGCCGAGCGGCGGGTGCATGTAGGAGGTCTGCAGGTTCACCGCCATCATGATGCCGAGCCAGACCGGATCGACGCCCGGCATTTTGAGCAGCACCGGCGCCACGATCGGCACCACGACGAAGATGATCTCGAAGGCATCCATGACGAAGCCGAGCAAAAACAGCGCCGCCATGACCGCGAGCGTCGCGCCGGCGACGCCGCCCGGCAGGTTGGTCAACGCGCGCTCCACCATGACGTCGCCGCCGAGGCCGCGGAACACCAGGCTGAATAAGGTCGCGCCGATCAGGATCAGAAAAATCATGCTGGTGATTTGCGTCGTTCGCAGCATCACCGGCATCAGCAGGCCGGTAGCGCCGGATCGCAGCGCGGCCAGCAGGATCGCTCCGACCGCACCGACCGATGCCGCCTCCGTCGGCGTCGCCACGCCGCCGAGGATAGAGCCAAGCACGGCGAGGATCAGCGCAATCGGCGCGATCAGGACCGCGATCAGCCGGCGAATCAGCGCGAGACCGTGCGGCGCAGCGGGATCGGGCGCAATCGCCGGCGACTTTTGCGGAAAGAAGATCGCGACGCCGATCAGATAGAGCAGATAGAGCAGCACCAGGACGAGGCCGGGAATGATGGCGCCGGCGAACAGGTCGGCGACCGACACCGTCTGCGGCGCGAAATTGCCCTCTTCCAATTGCGCGGCCTGGTAGGAATTGCTGAGCTGATCGCCGAGCAGCACCAGCACGGTGGCCGGCGGAAAAATCTGCGCCAAGGTCGCAGTGGCAGCCACCGTCCCCGCCGCGAGCGCCTTGTCGTAGCCGTGGCGCAGCATGGTTGGCAGCACGATCAAGCCCATGGTCACCGTGGTGGCCCCGACGACACCCTTGGCGGCGGCGAGCAACACGCCGACCATGATCACCGAGAAGCCGAGGCCGCCGGGCAGCGCGCCGAACAGCCGGCCCATGGTCTCCAGCAAATCCTCGGCGATGCGCGAACGCTCCAGCATCACGCCCATAAAAATGAACAGCGGGATGGCGAGCAACACGTCGTTGCCCATGACGCCGAAAATGCGCGCCGGCAGCGCGCCGAGTAGCGCGAGATTCATCACGCCCGACACCGCGCCGATCCCGGCGAAGCCGAGCGACACGCCGGCCAGCGTCAGCGCCACGGGATAACCCACGAGCAGCAGCGCACAGACCGCCACCACCATCGTGACGACGAGAAATTCGCTCATCGTGCGCGCGGCTCGACCAATACCAGCGCGGCGCGGATCGCCTGGGCGATGCCTTGCAGGCCTATCAATAGCGCGAACAGCGGGATGAGCGCCTTGAGCAGATAGACGAACGGTAAGCCACTGGTCTCGCGCGAGCCTTCAAGGACGGCCCAGGAGCGTTCGACGTAAGGCATCGACAGCGCCGCAACCGCGATCGCGAACGGAAAGAGAAAGATCACGGCGCCGACGAGGTCGATGACGGCCCGCCGGCGCCGGCTCGCCTGGGCATAGAAGACGTCGACGCGCACGTGGCCGTCGATTTGGAGCGTCCACGCGGACGCGAGCATGAACAGCGCGGCGTGGGCATAGAGCACCGATTCCTGCAGGCGGATCGAGCCCAAGCCGAGCGCATAGCGCATCACCACCACGGCGAACTCGGCCAGCACGATATAAAGACAGCACCAGGTCGCGGCTCGGCCGATGGCCGCAATGGCGCGATCGATGCTGTCGGCGATGCGTTCGGCCGTATTTCTCATGGCTCCCCCGCATACTATAATGGGCCCCGCAAGGCCTAGGGAAGGAAAGCACGCCATGGCGCAAGATCATGACCAGCATCATGACGATCATCACGAGCACGGCTCGGAGCTCTCCGAGATGCAGCTGCGCGTGCGCGCGCTCGAAACCGTGCTGGCCGAGAAAGGCTATATCGATCCGGCCGCGCTCGACGTCATCATCGAGGCCTACGAGACCAAGGTCGGCCCGCACAACGGTGCTCGCGTCGTCGCCAAGGCCTGGAGCGATCCGGCGTTCAAGCGCGCGCTGCTCGAGGACGGCAGCAAGGCGGTGGCCTCGCTCGGCCTGATGAACCGGGTCGGCGATCACCTCATCGCGGTCGAGAACACGCCGAAACTGCACAACATGATCGTCTGCACATTGTGCTCCTGCTATCCGTGGGAGGTGCTCGGCCTGCCGCCGGTCTGGTACAAATCGGCGCCGTATCGGTCCAGGGCGGTGAACGATCCGCGCGGCGTGCTCGCCGATTTCGGCGTGACGTTACCGGCCGGCACCGACATCCGCGTCTGGGATTCTACCGCCGAGACGCGCTTCATCGTGCTGCCGATGCGGCCTGCGGGCAGCGAAGGCTGGAGCGAGGAAAAACTCGCGGCGCTGGTGACGCGCGATTGCATGATCGGCACCGGCCTGCCGAAAAGCGCGAAAGAGGTTTCATAATGGACGGTATCCACGACATGGGCGGCATGCACGGTTTCGGCAAAGTGGAGCCCGAGCCGAACGAGCCGGTGTTTCACGCGCCGTGGGAAGGCCGCACGCTCGCGCTCAACCGCGCCATGGGCTACACCGGCATCTGGACCATCGACCAGACCCGCTACGGCATCGAGAAGCTGCCGCCGGACGTTTATCTGACCAGCTCCTATTATAGAAAATGGGAAATCAGGCTTGAAAACCTGATCGTCGAACTCGGGCTGGCCGGCGCCGACGAGATCAAGGCCGGCCACGCGCTGCGTCCCGGCAAGCCCCTTAAACGCAAACTCACCGCCGCCGACGTGCCGAACACTTTGTCGCGCGGCTCGTTCAGCCGCCCGGCCAAATCCCCTGCCCGCTTCAAGGCCGGCGACCGC
>JBEKKM010000215.1:0-6525 GCA_050010715.1 Xanthobacteraceae bacterium
ATCAAGCGCATCATCGCCTATTCGACCTGCTCGCAGCTCGGCTACATGTTCGTCGCCATGGGCGTGGGCGCCTATTCGGTCGGCATGTTCCACCTGTTCACCCACGCCTTCTTCAAGGCGCTGTTGTTCCTCGGCTCCGGCTCGGTGATTTTGGCGATGCATCACGAGCAGGACATCCGCAAGATGGGCGGCTTGTGGCGCAAAATCCCGTTCACCTACGGCGTCATGGTGGTCGGCACATTGGCGCTGACCGGGTTTCCGTTCACCGCCGGCTATTTCTCCAAGGACAAGATCATCGAAGCGGCCGCCGCCGGCACCAATCCGATGGCGAGCTACGCCTTCATCATGACGGTCGCCGCCGCGGCGCTGACGTCGTTCTATTCGTGGCGCCTGATCTTCAAGACCTTCCATGGCACCCCGCACGACCATCACCATTACGAGGGCGCCCATGAGAGCCCGAAGGTGATGCTGGTGCCGCTGGCGCTGCTCGCCATCGGCTCGATCGCGGCCGGCTGGCCGTTCCTCTCCATCTTCACCGGCGCCGATGTCGAAGGCTTCTTCCGCGAGTCGCTCAAATTCGGGACGGACAACAAAGTGCTCGAAGACATGGAGCAGCTGCCGCTTTATATCTCGCTCGCGCCGACGGTAATGATGATCATAGGCTTCCTGGTCGCCTATCAGTTCTACATCCGCCGGCCCGATCTGCCCGAAGCCTTGGCGCACGATCAGCCTGTGCTGTACCGCTTCCTGCTCAACAAATGGTACTTTGACGAGATCTACGATTTCCTCTTCGTGCGTCCCGCCATGTGGCTCGGCCGGCTGTTCTGGAAAGGCGGCGACGGCTTTGTCATCGACGGGTTTGGGCCTGACGGCGTGTCCGCGTGGGTGCTCGATGTGACGCGCAACGTCGTCCGCCTGCAGACCGGGTACCTCTACCACTACGCCTTCGCCATGTTGATCGGCGTCGCCGCCTTCATCACCTGGTTCATGTTCTCCGGAGCGCACGGATGACGAGCTGGCCGATCCTCTCCGTCATCATCTTCCTGCCGCTCGCGGGCGCGCTGTTCATCGCGTTCCTCAACGAGGATGAAGCGGGCGTGCACAACGCCCGCTGGGTCGCGCTGTGGACCACGCTGATCACCTTCGTCATTTCGCTGCTGTTGCTGTGGCGCTTCGATCCGAGTTCGGCGGATTTCCAGTTTCTGGAAAAGCGGCCGTGGCTCGGCGGCACCATCACCTATTCGGTGGGCATCGACGGCATCTCGTTGCCGTTCGTCGTCCTGACCACCGCGCTGTTGCCGATCTGCATCGTCGCCAGCTGGACCGCGATCCAGCGCCGGGTGCGCGAATACATGATCGCGTTCCTTGTTCTCGAGACGCTGATGGTCGGCACCTTCTGCGCGCTCGACCTCGTGCTGTTCTATCTGTTCTTCGAGGGCGGGTTGATCCCGATGTTCCTGATCATCGGCGTGTGGGGCGGGCCGCGCCGGGTCTATGCCAGCTTCAAGTTCTTCCTCTACACGTTCTTAGGCTCGGTGCTGATGCTGCTCGCCATCATGGCGATGTATTGGCAGGCCGGCACCACCGACATCCCGGCCTTGCTGCATCACGCTTTCCCGCGAAACCTGCAGACCTGGGCCTGGTTCGCCTTCCTCGCCTCGTTCGCCGTCAAAATGCCGATGTGGCCGTTCCACACTTGGCTGCCCGACGCCCATGTCGAGGCGCCGACCGCCGGCTCGGTGATCCTGGCCGCGATCCTGTTAAAACTTGGCGGCTACGGTTTTTTGCGTTTCTCGCTGCCGATGTTCCCGGACGCCTCGCAATCCCTGGCGCCGCTGATCTACGCGATGTCGATTATCGCGATCGTCTACACCTCGCTGGTCGCCCTGATGCAGGAGGATATGAAGAAGCTCATCGCCTATTCCTCCGTGGCGCATATGGGCTTCGTCACCATGGGCATCTTCGCGATGACGGCGCAGGGCGTCGCCGGCGGCATTTTCCAAATGATCTCCCACGGCATCGTCTCGGCCGCGCTATTCCTCTGCGTCGGCGTCGTTTACGACCGCATGCACACCCGCGAGATCGCGGCCTATGGCGGGCTCGTCAACCGCATGCCGCTCTACGCCTTCGCCTTCATGATTTTCACGCTGGCCAATGTCGGGCTGCCGGGCACGTCGGGGTTCGTCGGCGAGTTCTTGACGCTGATCGGTACGTTCAGGGTCAACACCTGGGTAGCGACTTTGGCGACGCTCGGCACCATCCTGTCCGCCGCGTATGCGCTGTGGCTTTACCGCAAGGTGATATTCGGCAAGCTCGAGAAACCGAGCCTGTTCAATATCCGCGACATCGGCTGGCGCGAGATGGTGGTGCTGGCGCCGCTGGTCATCCTGACCATCGTGTTCGGCATTTATCCAAAACCGGTGCTCGACATCTCGGCCGCCTCGGTGGCGCAGCTGATGGACAATTATCAGCACGCGCTCGAGCCGATCAAAGCGGCGATGGCGAGGTGAGGCGATGAACGCGGCTGTGCACATGTCGACGCTCTATCCGCTGCTGCCGGAGATCGTGCTCGGCATCGGCGCCATGGCGCTGTTGATGCTCGGCGCCTATGGCGACGCGCGCACGGCGCGTGTCATCGACTGGCTGGCGATCGCGCTTCTGATCGCGGCCGGCGTGATCCTGTATTTGCTGCCCGCCGGCAAGCTTGTGAGCTTCAACGGTAGCTTCGTCGTCGACAATTTTGCCCGCTTCCTCAAAATTCTGGCCTTGGCCGGCTCGGCCGCCGCCATCGCCATGTCGCTCGACTACGCCAAGCACGAGCGGCAGCAGCGCTTCGAATATGCGGTGCTGATCGTGCTCTCCACGCTCGGCATGATGATGCTGATCTCGGCCGCCGATTTGATCGCGCTCTATCTCGGCCTCGAGCTGATGAGCCTGCCGCTCTACGTGGTCGCCGCCAGCCATCGCGATTCGCTGCGCTCGACCGAAGCCGGGCTAAAGTATTTCGTGCTCGGCGCGCTGTCGTCGGGAATGCTGCTCTATGGCGCGTCGCTGGTTTACGGTTTTACCGGCACCGTGAGCTTTGCCGGCATCGCGCAGGCCGCGACACATGGCGGCATCGGCCTGATCTTCGGCCTGGTTTTTCTGTTCGCCGGCTTCTGCTTCAAGGTTTCCGCCGTGCCGTTCCACATGTGGACGCCGGACGTTTATGAGGGCGCGCCGACGCCGGTGACCGCGTTCTTTGCCGCCGCCCCAAAAGTCGCCGGCATCGCCATGTTCGTGCGCGCAACCGTCGTGGCGTTTCCCGGCATCACGTCGCAGTGGCAGCAGATCGTCGTCTTCGTCGCCATCGCCTCGATGCTGCTCGGCTCGTTTGCGGCAATCGGCCAGCGCAACATCAAGCGCCTGATGGCCTATTCGTCGATCGGCCATATGGGCTTCGCGTTGGTCGGGCTTGCGGCCGGCACCACCGAAGGCGTGCAAGGCGTGCTGCTCTATATGGCGATCTACCTCACCATGACGCTCGGTGTCTTCGCCGTGATCCTGTCGATGCGGCGCTCGACCGGCATGGTGGAGTCGATTGACCAGCTGGCCGGCCTCGCCCGCACCAACCCGACCGCGGCGTTCTTCATGGCGATGCTATTGTTCTCCATGGCCGGCGTGCCGCCGCTCGCCGGTTTTTTCGCGAAATTTTACGTCTTCCTCGCCGCCATCAAGGCCGGGCTCTATATACTGGCGGTGATCGGCGTGCTCGCCAGCGTGGTCGGCGCCTATTATTATCTGGCGATCATCAAGATCATGTATTTCGACGACGCGGTTGAAGGTTTTTATCCGACGCCGGTCGAACTGAAAGTGGTGCTCGCGGTTTGCGGCCTGTTCAACGTTTTGTTCTTCCTCTATCCGGGGCCGCTGGTCGGCGCGGCGAGCGCGGCTGCGCGTTCCCTGTTCTGATGCGGCTCGAGCCAGAGGCCGCGGGTTTTCGTCTTTTGGTCCACGACACCCTGCCGTCGACCAATACCGAAGCTTTGGCGCTGGCGCGGCGCGGCGAGAACGGCCCGCTCTGGGTGACGGCGCGGCAGCAGACCGCGGGCCGCGGCCGCCGCGGCAACGCGTGGATTTCGACGCCCGGCGATCTCCATGCCACACTGCTGCTTTGCGATCCGGCCGCGCCCGAGAATGTTCCGCAATTGTCGTTCGTCGCCGCACTTGCCGTTCACGACGCCATCGTCGATCGCGCCACGGCATTGCGCAAAAGACTTGCGCTGAAATGGCCGAATGACATTCTTTGCGGAAGCGCCAAGCTTGCGGGTATTTTGATCGAGAGCGAAACCATCGCCACGCGGCTTGCTGTCGCGGTTGGCATAGGCGTGAATTGCATGCATCACCCAGTGGAAACCGCTTACCCGGCGACAGACCTTGCGGCTGCTGGCGTGGCGGTCTCCGCAGAGGATTTATTCTTCGCGCTTTCCGGCGCGACGGCGCGGCGGCTCGCGCAATGGCGCCGCGGTGCTGCTTTCCAATCCATTCGCACCGATTGGCTCGATCGTGCCTCGGGAATAGGCGGCGAGATGCGGGTCCGGCTACCAGAAAATCGCGAATTTGTCGGCCGCGCCGAGGCGCTCGACGAACGCGGCCGCTTGCTGTTGCGCCTTGCGGACGGCACGTTACAGACGATCACGGCCGGCGACGTTTTCCCGGTCGCGGCGAGCGAGCGAAACTGATGGCGCAGAACGAACTGGTTTTCGCGCCGCTTGGCGGCATCGGCGAGATCGGGATGAATCTCTCGATCTACGGTTTTGGCGACGAGCGCCGCCGGCAATGGCTGATCGTGGATTGCGGCGTGTCGTTCGCCGCCGAGGAGCAATTGCCCGGGGTCGATCTGATCCTGCCGGACATCGGCTTTCTCATCGAGGAGCGAAAGAACATCGTCGGCCTAGTGATCACGCACGGCCACGAGGACCATATCGGCGCGCTGATCGACCTTTGGCCGCGCTTGAAAGTGCCGCTCTATGCCACGCCGTTCACGGCCGCTCTGTTCGAAGCCAAGCGGCTGTCGGAGCCCGGCGCGCCGCAAATTCCGGTCAAAGTGGTGCCGCTCGGCGGTCGTTTGAATCTCGGGCCGTTCACGATCGATTTCATCAACGTCGCCCACTCGATTCCCGAATCCAATGCGCTGGCGATCCGCACGCCCGCCGGCATCGTGCTGCATACCGGTGACTGGAAGATCGATCCGACGCCGATCCTCGGCCCGCCGACCGACCAGGCCAGATTGACCGCGCTTGGCGACGAGGGCGTCCTCGCGCTCATTGGCGATTCCACCAACGCGGTGCGCGACGGCCGTTCGCCGTCGGAAGCCGACGTGGCACGCACGCTCGCCGAGCTGATCCGTACCGCGCCGGCTCGCGTCGCGGTCACGACGTTTGCCTCCCATGTCGGGCGCCTCCGCGCCGTCGCCGAGGCCGCCCGCGCCGTGGACCGCGAAGTGGTTTTGGTCGGCCGCGCCATGGAGCGCGTCACGCAAGTGGCGCGTGAGACCGGCTATCTCGACGGCGTGCAGGATTTCCGCAGCATGGACAGCTACGGCTATCTGCCCCCGGACAAGGTTTTGGCGCTGTGCACCGGCAGCCAGGGCGAGCCGCGCGCGGCGCTGTCGCGCATCGCCGAGGATGAGCATCCCGAGGTCACGCTGGCCAAGGGCGATCGCGTGATCTTTTCCTCCCGCGCCATTCCCGGCAACGAGAAGGCCGTGGCCCGGGTGATCAACGGCCTGGTCAGCCAAGGCGTCGAGGTCATCACCGACCGCACCCATCTCGTCCACGTCTCCGGCCATCCGCGCCGCGCCGAGCTCCTCGACATGATCGGCTGGGTACGGCCAAAAATCCTGATCCCGGCCCATGGCGAGGCGCTGCACTTGGCCGAACATGCCGAGCTCGGCCGCCGCGCCGGCGTGCCGCACGTCCTGGTTTGCCGCAATGGCGACCTGGTTCGCCTCGCGCAGGACGGCGCCCAAATCATCGACGAAGTGCCCTCGGGCCGGCTCTACAAGGACGGCTCGCTGTTGATCAGCGCCGAGGCCAAAACCGTGGCAGCGCGGCGCCGCCTGAGCTTTTCCGGCATCGTCACGATTGCGCTGGCACTGAGCGAGAAGGGCGCGCTGGTCGCCGACCCCGAAATCGAGCTGATCGGCATCCCGGAAACCGACGCCGGCGGCGCATCGATGAACGAGATCGCCCGCGACGCGGTCGAGGAGGCGTTCGAGTCCATGCCAAAGCCGCGCCGGCGCGATCCCGACGCGGTTGCCGAGGCGGTGCGGCGGGCGGCGCGCGGGGCGATTGCGCAGCGCTGGAACAAGAAGCCGATCTGCCACGTGCATGTGCTCACGGTGTAAGATGCGTCTGCCGGGATGCAGGAGATTTTTAAAATGATCGGCAGGCTCAATCACGTGGCGATCGCGGTGCGCGATCTCGGCAAGGCGACGGCGGTTTATCGCGATGTGTTGGGCGCGAACGTTTCGGCGGCGGTGCC
>JBEKKM010000216.1:0-6382 GCA_050010715.1 Xanthobacteraceae bacterium
GGCGGTGCTGGCGATCGACGGGCCGGGCCAATACGAGGCGCCGATGATCGGTCTTCACTTCACCATGGAAAACTGGGCGGCTGCGGGGCCAGCCTTGGTCGATTGGATCGCCGCGCGGCCCGAGCTCGATGTCGCCCGCATCGGCGTTGCCGGAACGAGCTTCGGTTCGTTGTTCGGCACTGTGCTCACGGGCAATGAACCGCGCATCAAGGCCTGCGCGGTGATGTCTGTATGTCATGAGCCGGGCGGTCACACGATTTTTCAGGAGGCTTCGCCGACTTTCAAGAAGCGCTTCATGTACATGTCGGGCATCACCGACGAGGACGAGTTCGACGCGTTTCGCAAGAAGATCACCTGGGAAGGCCACGCCAACAGGATCAAGGTGCCGTATCTGTGCGTCGCCGGCGAAGCCGAGGAGCTGAGCCCGCTGGAACATTCCGAGCGGCTGATGGCGGCGCTGCAGGGGCCGAAGCAGATGGTTGTCTATCAGGAATCGCGCCACTCGGTCGGCAACGTTCCCGCCGCCAATCTCGGCCCGTTCCCGCCGATCCTGCTCGCCGACTGGCTCGCCGATCGTCTCGCCGGCAAGGCTTTTGTCAGCGAGCGCTGGTATGTCACCGGCTCGGGCGAGATCAACAAGACGCCGTATTGAAAACCGCGTACCGCTTGCATGAAGACTCCGCGTAGAAGCTTTCTGCACCTCGCGGCAGGTGCGGCCGCTCTGCCGGTCATGTCGCACTTCGCGATGGCGGACACTTATCCGTCGCGGCCGGTGCGCGTCATCGTTGGACTGCCGCCGGCCAATTCGCCCGACATCATCGCGCGGCTGATCAGCGGATGGCTGTCGGAAAAGCTCGGCCAGGCTTTCGTGGTCGAGAATCGACCCGGCGCCGCCACCGGTATCGCCACCGAGCTCGTCGTGCGCGCGGCGCCGGACGGCTACACGCTGCTGCTCGTCGTCGCCGGCAACACCGTCAACGGCTCGGTGTTCAAAAATCTCAACTACGATTTCAGCCGCGACATTGCTCCGGTCGCCAGCATCGGCGGCATCCCGCTGGCCATGGCGGTCACGCCGTCGTTCCCAGCCAACACGGTTCCCGATTTCATCGCCTATGCCAAAGCCAATCCGGGCAAGGTCTATATGGCCTCGTCGGGCAACGGCAGCGTGTTGCACGTCGCCGGTGCGTTGTTCGAGATGATGGCCGGCATCGATCTCACCCATGTCCCGTATCGCAACAGCCTGTTTCCCGATCTGCTCAGCGGTCAGGTGCAGGTCGTGTTCAGTCCGGTACCGGCGGCGATCGGCTACATCCAGAGCGGCAAGCTGCGTGCGCTGGCAGTCAGCACGGCGCGGCGGCTGGATGTATTGCCGGATGTCCCGACCGTGGCCGAGTTCGTGCCGGGTTACGAGGCCAGCGGCTGGCTCGGCGTCGGCGCGCCGAAAGGCACGCCGGCCGATGTCATCGATACGCTCAACAAGGCGGTCACGGCCGGACTTGCCGATCAAAAATTCAAGGCGCGGTTGAGCGAATTGGGCGTCGTCGTCAATCCGATGACGCCGGCAGAATTCGCAAGCTACATCGCCGCCGAAACGGTGAAATGGGCGAAGGTGGTGAAGTTCGCCGACATCCAGCCGGAATGATCGCACTACACCGCGCGCTTGAGGCGCGCCAGACCGCGCCGGACGCAGCCGCGTTTCACCAAGAGCCAGCGGAAGACCAGCGCGAGCCAACCGGGCGCGCCCATGTAACGCACGACTTCGACGCCACCTTCGATGTAGCGTTCGCGGAATGCGGCGCTGGTCCAATACTCGCCGCTGGCGCAGAGCGCGAGCGTTCGCTCCGCCTGGTCGCGCGCGTCCTCCCCGTTCGGCAATTTCGCCGCAAAGGCAATTTCCCGGCGCACACAGATTTCTTCGATGCGCGGCCGCTGCGCTTCCTCGTAGCGGATCCCGCGGCGCCAGAGGCGCGCGTGGGTGGCTTCGTGGACGATGGCGGAGGCGAGCAGTTCCGGCGTCGTCGTCTCGGCAAGGCAATAGCGGCTGTCGATCTCGCACGTGTAAATTCTGTATTCGAAGATCGCGACGCTCGAGGGCAGCAAAAGAACCCAGACGCGCCGCAGATCGCGGAGCAATCGGTCGTAACGAATGCGGTCGTAGCGCTTGATGAGCCGGAGCGCTTCTTCGATCCGCTGTAGAATCGGCTCCGCCTCGGTTTCCCAGGTGCCGATCCATCGCCCGTCCAGGGATCGGTTGGCCGAAAAGCGCAACATGATCCGGTCGGAAAGACGTGGCCGGTCCGCGCGCTCGGTCTCGCCTTGATTCATGCGCTGGCCTCTGGTCGCGGCCAACAATGTAAGCCGCAGGCGTGAGGGTCAGTAAGCGCAGTGAAGAAATCGTGTCGCCGTGGACTGTACGCTGAAGCGGAACGTTGATTCGGCGATCGTTGTTAATCAAGCCTTGCCTGCAGATCGCGTTTGCCGCCGCATGCCCAAGAGCCCGCGTGGGAAAAACAGCACGACCAGGATGAACATCACGCCGATGAAGAACATCCAGTTCACCGTCATCGACGAAATGTAGTCCTGCAACAGCACGAACAGCGCCGCGCCGACCAGCGGCCCCCAGAAGGTGCGCATGCCGCCGGTCACGGTCATGACCACGAAATAGCCCGACAGCGAATAATGCAAGGTCAGCGGGTCGGCGAAATTGTTGAGCAGCGCATAGAGCGTGCCGGCCAGCGCCGCGATGAAGCAGGAGATCGAGAACGACAGCCAGATATGCCGTTCCACCGGAATGCCGAGGAAGCGGGCGCGGCGTTCGTTCTCGCGGATCGCGACCAGGGTGCGGCCGAACGGCGAGCGCAGCAATAGCCCCATCACGGCCACGGCGGCGGCGAAGATCGCCAGCAGAAAAAAGTAGAACCTGGTCTCGCCCTGGGTGATATCGAAGGTGAAGCGGCCGAAGCCGATCGGCTCGCGATGAAAATCGCGCAAGCCGTCGAAGCCGCCGGTGAAGTCGTTCCAGCTATAGGCGAGGTAATACCAGAGCTGGCCGAAGGCGATCGTGCACATGGCGAAATAGACGCCGCGGCGCCGCACGATCAGCATGCCGAACAGCGTGCCGGCCAAACCGCCGAACAGCGTACCGGCCAGCATGGCAAGCGGCGTCGAATGCACGAGGTAGCGCAGCGTCAGCCCGGCGCCGTAGGCGCCAAGGCCGAAATAGGCGGCGTGGCCAAAACTCAATACGCCGGTGAAGCCGAGCAAAATGTTGAGCCCCATGGCGGCCAGTCCGAACACCAGCACCTTGCTGGCGAGCGCGGTGTAGCCGCCGAGCAATGGCAGCCAGAACGGCACGCTGACCAGCAGCGTCCAAATGACGACGAGCACGATCAGGTCTGGGCCCTTGGGCACGCGCTCCCTGGCGGCGGCAAAGAAGGCGCTCATGAGAACATGCCCTCCTCACCCAACAGCCCGCGCGGCCGCAGCAGCAATACCGCCATCAGGATGGCGTAGATCACCGCCTCGCTGGCGGACGGATAGAACACGGTGGTCAGCGCTGCCGCCATGCCGATCAGCAATCCGCCGCATAAAGTGCCGATCAGGCTGCCGACGCCGCCGACGATGATGGCGATGAAGCTCGGCATCAGAAGGTCGTCGCCCATGTTCGGGTTGAGCCCGATCTGTCCGGCGGCGAGCACGCCGCTCAAGCCGGCGAGCAGGCAACCGACGGCGAAATTGAAAGTGCGCAGATTGCGCACGTTGACGCCGAGCGTCGCCACGGTTTCGAGATCGAAGGTGCCGGCGCGGATGCGCAAGCCCACGCGGGTGTGGCGCAGGAAGGCGAACAGGCCGACCACGGTGACGATGACGATGGTCACCATGAAGACGCGGTACCAGGTGATGAAGAATAGCGTCGGCGTGATCGGTTGCGCCAGCATGTCGGGCAGGCCCATCGGCAGGCCGTTCGGGCCCCAGATGTAGCGGCAGGCATCCTGAATCACGAAGGCGAGCCCGAAGGTCAGCAGCAGGCTATAGACCGGATCGCGGTTATAGATGCGGCGGATCATCAGCCGCTCGACAGCGACGCCGAGCAGCGCGGTGAGCAGCGGCGAAACCAAGAGCGAGCCCCAATAGCCCAGCGTCGGCGACAGCGTGTAGGCGAGATAGCCGCCGAGCGCCAGGAAGTTGCCGTGGGCGAAGTTGATGACGTTGGAGAGATTGAGGATCAGCGACAGCCCGAGCGCCATCAGCACGTAAAACGCGCCGATGATCAGCCCGTTGGTGACGTTGAACAGTACGACCTGCCACATCTGCCGCTCTACGGGTTGGGCGTCATTGCGAGCAGAGCGAAGCAATCCAGTCGCCCGGTAAAGCGCTGGATTGCTTCGTCGCTAGCTCCTCGCAATGACGTGTGAGTGAGTGTCGCCGCGGGGTGCAGATCAGGCCGGCTGCTCCATCTTGCATCCGGTATCGGCGACCGAGCCTGCGGCTTGCTCGCCGGGCACCAGCGTCTCGACGGTGAAGACGTCATCGGCGCCGGACTTCGGCGGATGCACTTCGCCGACGAAGATGTTCGGCATCAGTTCGTGGTCGCCGGCGCGATAGCGCACCTTGCCGGGCTGCAGCGCCACGTCGGGCGGCAGCTCCATGTCCTCCATCGCCTTGGCGAGCTTCGGGCCTTCGAGCGACTTGGCCTTGGCGGCGGCGAGCCGCACCGAATGCATCGACACGTAGCCGAACCAGTCGCGCGCCGACGGCGTCTTCTTGGTCGCGGCGCGGTAATCGGCGACGAACTTCACCACTTCCGGCACGTTGGGCTGGTTCCACCACCATTCCATGTCCCACCAGCCGGCTTGCGCGTCCGGCGGACAGCCCTTGATGCTTTCCAGTTCGAACAGCGCGCCGCCGAGCGCCATTTCCTTGCCCATGCCGAACTGGGTGAATTGCTTCATGCAGTTGATCTGGGTCAGCCCGCCCATGTTGTTGAGCAGCACGTTCGGCTTGTAGCCCTTGGCCTTGATCAGGGTGGCGGAGAAATCGGTGTTGTTGATCGGCAGGTAGTCGCCGTCATAGGTGCCGCCGAGTTTTGTCAGCGCCTTGATGAAGGCGTCCTGCAGGGTGTGGCCGTAGGCGTAATCCGGCGTGATGAAGAACCATTTCTTGCCGAATTTCTTCACCAGCTCCGGCGTGACCGCGGACGCGTCCATGGTCGTGGTGTTGCAGACGCGGAATACGTTCCATTTGCAATTGGTGCCGGTGATCGGGTCGGTGTGACCGCCGGGCACGATGTGGAACACCTTTTTCTCGGACGTCACCTGCGACATGGCGTAGGCGATGCCGGAATTGACGTCGCCGAGGATGACGGAGACCTGGTCGCGGTCGATCAGCTTGCGCGTCTTCTGCACGCCGGTACCGACGTCGTTGGCCGAATCCTCGACCAGGAGCTCGACCTGGCGGCCCAGAATGCCGCCCTTCTTGTTGATCTCGGCCTCGGCATATTTGGCGCCGTCGACCTCGCTTTGCGCCAGCGCGGAGAGCACGCCGGTCAGCGGATTGACCATGCCGATCTTGACCGATTCCTCGCCGAGCGCGGTGACGATGAACGGTGCGGCGATGACCTGGCTGGCGCCGAGCGCAGCGCCGGCCTTGAGCAACGTGCGGCGGCGTATCGAGGTGTCGAATTGAGACATTCCTATCCTCCCTGATGTCGGTGTCTTGTTTTGTTTTGTTCTTGTGCCGGGGCTCGCCCGTGCCCAGGCCGCAAACATCTTCTACTGCGCTTGTGGGGCGGTCAAGGCGATGCCGGCGCTCCGCGACTGCGACATAAGTCGCATCGGCGTGCGGCATTCGCCTTTCCAGGGTATATGACCGGCGCGGCAATTTGCCTGCCCTGGATGGTCATGCCCATGGATGTTTTCGAAGCCGTCGACTCGCGCATCGCCTGCCGCTGGTTCCTCGACAAGCCGGTCGATGCCAAAATCGTCCGCGATCTCATCACCCGCGCCGCCCGCGCCGCGTCCGGCGGCAATCTGCAATCATGGCAGGTCTATGCGCTCGCCGGCGCGCCGCTTGCCGAGCTCAAGCGCAAGGTCGCCGCCCATGTCGCCGGCCGCGATCCGCGCCACGACGATGCCGAATATCCGATCTACCCGAAGACCATGTGGGAGCCTTACAAGTCGCGCCGAGAGGAGCACGGCGTGCAGCTTTACGGCGCGCTCAATATCGCGCGCGACGATGCCGAGGGGCGGCTCGATCAATACAAGCGCAATTTCGAGTTCTTCAACGCGCCGGTCGCGCTGTTCATCGCCATCGACCGCAAGCTCGGGCCCGGCCAATGGGCGGATCTCGGCGGCTATATTCACGCTCTGGCGTTCCTCGCCCG
>JBEKKM010000217.1:0-6304 GCA_050010715.1 Xanthobacteraceae bacterium
TCCGGACGCCGAGGTGACGATCCGCGATCTCGCCGGCGACGGCGACCACTATGCCGCCACCGTGATCGCCGAATCGTTTCGCGGCAAATCCAGAGTCCAACAGCACCAGATCGTCTATGAGGCGCTCAAGGCCGAAATGGGCGGCAAGCTGCATGCGCTGGCGTTGCAGACCGGAATTCCGGAACGCTGAACAAGTCGTTTCCGGCGGCCGTGCTGCGCGGCCACGCCCGCTTGGAAAGCCATGCTCCAAGGCGACGGGCGGGCGGCATTAATTACTGGCAATGGTTTGGCCGGCAGGGTTTGCCGATGAGATTGGACCAACCAGGCATGAAATCCCGGCATGGGCTTTGCACTGTTTTGCGCTACGCATTTGCGCTACATATATCGAGGCCTTGAAAGGGTGAGAGTCGCGCGGCTGGGGCAGCCGGCGGCGTCAGGAAGGATGACCGCGATGTCAATCGAGCAATTCATCGACAATGAGCTGAAGGGCAACGACGTCGTGCTGTTCATGAAGGGCACACCACAGTTCCCGATGTGTGGCTTCTCCGGCCAGGTCGTACAGATCCTGGATTACCTGGGCGTGCCCTATAAGGGCCTCAACGTCCTGGAAAACGACGACTTGCGCGGCGGCATCAAGAACTATTCAAACTGGCCGACCATCCCGCAGCTTTACGTCAAGGGCGAGTTCGTCGGCGGCTGCGACATCGTGCGCGAAATGTTCCAGGCCGGCGAATTGCAATTGCTGCTCAAGGACAAGGGCGTTCCGGTGAAGGAATCGGCGCAGGCCTAATCCCGCGCGAGCCGTCCTGCTCGCGAACTAGCGCAAACGGTTGCTGAGCAGAATCACCAGCGCCAGCACGATCGCCAATCCAACCAGGCTTTGCGCCGGCAGCGCGGCAGCAAACTTCAAGACATTGTCTGCGACGCCGGAGACAAACACGCCGGACGAATCCGGGCCGAGGATCAAATAAATCAGGATGACGGACAGAACCGTCAAAAATCCGATTTCAACGAAGGCCCAAAGGTACTGCTTGGCCTTTTGCAGGTAGTCGAGCATCACACGCAGCCCGGTTTGGCGGGCGCACGATCTCATCCGAAAACCGTTATCCACCCGGATCAAGTCAGGGGCGGGCCTTTTTCGGGATCATGCGCTAGCGTTGGGTGGAATTCGCTCCCCACCCAACGCTGTTTTGATCATGCGTGATGGTTGTGCCGGTCAGAGGTAACGGCTCAGGCCGTCTTCCGTCCCGCGAACAGCCACATGATGATGCCCAGCGTGATCAGACCTACCAGGCCGGCATCGCCGAGCGATTTGACGAGCGCCATGATGTTGGCCGTGACATTGCCGAAGAACGGCAGGTTTGCCCCGACCAGCAGCGCCGCGACGATTGCCAGCGCCAACAGCATCAGCCCGATTTCCGTCAGCGAGCCGATCCAGCCCTTAATTCTTCCCAACGCATCCATGCGCGTTCTCCCGGTTTGTTTGTTGAAGAAGCCCCAACCCGAACGCTATGCTTACAAACTGCCGTGTGCGACAATTTGCTGCATCAGCGTATGAGGAATGGGCGGATTCGACAAGGCAGCCAGTGGCATTGGCCGCGAGCGTGCCGCCGCTTCGCCGTTTTTCCCAGCATTTTGACAAGACTTACCGCAGTGCGTTCAAAGTCCGCCGGCTGGGGATAAGTGGCTGGTCTCAGGCGAAACCGGCGCACGGCGGCGCGCCGCCGTCACAGCCCCTAGCGGCTTGGCTTTTTGGCCAGCGCGTGCCGCCACGCCGTCGTCACCGCGTCGCGCAATTCCGCCGCCGAGAGCACCGAGAGCTTCAGCAGTCGTGGCGCCGCGGGCGCCCCAGGCGTTTGGTATCGGCGAAAATGCGTCAGCCGCGACCTCGCATTTGAGCGCCTGCTCGTCGCGCGTCAGCATCAAGTTCGCGGATTTGCCGTCGGCCGCCAGCGTCGCGTAGATGCGGCGCACCCTAAACGCCGTGCGATCGAAGTGCGGCGCTTCAGTCGTGCCGTCGAGCGACAGCGCAATGCGGCGGAAATCCTTCGCGGTCGCCATGAGGGCGCTCGCGTATGGCGCGCCGGTCAGCGCGAGTAATATTCGACCACCAGGTGCGGTTCCATCTGCACCGGATAGGGCACGTCGCCGAGCCCCGGCACCCGCGACATCTTGGCCGACATTTTGGAGTGATCGACGTCGATATAGTCGGGCACGTCGCGCTCGCCCAGCGCAGTGGCTTCGAGCACCAGCGCCAGCTGCCGCGACTTCTCCTTGACCTCGACCAGATCGCCGACCTTGACCCGGTAGCTCGCCACCGTGACGCGCTTGCCGTTCACGGTGATGTGGCCGTGGCTGACGAATTGCCGCGCGGCAAACACGGTCGGTACGAATTTTGCGCGGTAGATCACGGTGTCGAGCCGGCGCTCGAGCAGCGCGATCATGTGGGCGCCGGTATCGCCCTTCAGGCGGCGCGCCTCGTCATAGATGCCGTGGAAATGCCGCTCCGACATGTTGGCGTAATAGCCCTTGAGCTTCTGCTTGGCGCGCAATTGCACGCCGTAGTCGGACAGCTTGCCCTTGCGGCGCTGGCCGTGCTGGCCGGGGCCGTATTCGCGTTTGTTGATCGGTGACTTTGGCCGGCCCCAGATGTTCTGGCCCATACGCCGGTCGATCTTGTACTTCGCCTGGTGGCGCTTGGTCATTCGCGTCCTCATTAAAAATTTTGTTGCGGCATGATCTTGTCCGAAAACCGGAAGACCACTTTTCGGGATCATGCCGTATGTTGAGGATCGCGCCCTCCTCCTGTTCCGCCCGTTGGGGTCGGAACCGACAGGTTTTGCCGCCGATTCTGGCGCAAACCGCGGGTGCGAAACACCGCGCGGGCCGCTAGGGCCCGCGAAGTGGCTGGTTTCTAGGGGGAAAGCCGTGCGGTGTCAAACCGGGCAAGGGCGCCATTACGCTTTGGATTGATCAAGGCCGCTTTCTGACCTTCGCAGAACCCCTAAATACCGGCAGGGCGCTAGCCTTGCGCCAAATGCTTGCGGCGCATGGGGCGCAATACCGCGATCGCAAGCAGCGCCGTCAGTGCGTCGAGGACGGCGACGACGATGAACACCAAGGTCCAACTCCCCGTGGTCTGCTTGAGGAACGCGGCCGCGGGTCCGGCGAGGATCGAGCCGACGCCTTGAGCGATATAGAGGAAGCCATAATTGGTCGCCGCGTATTTCGGCCCGAACGTGTCGGTGAGCGTGGAGGGAAACAGCGAGAAGATTTCGCCCCAGCCGAAGAACACCAGCCCGGTGAGCACGACGAACAGCGCCGGCTGGTCGATGAAGGCGAACAGGATCAGGATGGCAACGCATTCGAGCGAGAAGGCGAGCGCCATGGTGTTCTCACGGCCGATATGGTCGGAGACCCAACCAAAGAACGGCCGGGTCAGGCCGTTGGTGAAGCGTGACAGCGTGAGCGACAACGGCAGCGCCGCCATCCCTAGGACCAGGGTGTTGGCGACGCCAAAATCCTTGGCGAAGGGTCCGACATTGAACACGACCATCAGTCCGGAGGTCGACATCATGCTCATCATCACGAACAACAGATAAAAGATCGGGCTTCGCAGCATCTCGCGCGGCGCATAGCTGCGGCGGGTCTGCTGGGCGGCGATGGCGCTCGGCGATGCGGCGGCCGGCGCCTGATAGTTCTCGGCCGGCGTGCGCAGCCATTGCGCCGCCAGGATGCCGATGATGCCCTGGATGATCCCCCACACGATGAGCGTGTGGGCATAGCCGGAGCTTTTGATCATGCTGTCGATCGGGAAACTGGTGAAGATGGCGCCGAAGCCATAGCCCGCCGCGGCGAGGCCGGTGGCAAGGCCGCGATGGTCGGGGAACCAGCGCACCATCAACCCGATGATGCCGACATAGATGATGCCGGTGCCAAACCCGCCGAGCACGCCATAGGTGAAATAGAGCGCCCAGATATTGTCGACCGAAGCGGACAACACCCAGCTGGCGCCGGACAACAACGCACCGACCGAGATCAGCAGGCGCGGCCCGAAGCGGTCGACCAGATAGGCCTGGAACGGCGAGAACCAAGTTTGCAAGATGATCAACAGCGAGACCGTCCACTGTAGCTCAGCCAGCGTGGTGCCGAGTTTTTGGTTGAGCGGGCCGGTGAACAGCGTCCACACGTATTGTGGGCTGGAGATCGCCATCATGGCGATGACGCCGAGGATGAGCTGATTCCAGCGGTTCAGATACCAGGTGGCGCGCACGGTTGGCACGGCAACGGTCATGGTCTGTCTCCCGATCCGCATTCCCGGCGGCGCAAAGCGTACCGGCGACGGGTCGGTGCGACAAGCCGGATCGAGCCGAAATTCGATGCAGGGGCTGACCGGCGATTAGGCAGGCTTTGTTAGTTCGGCGGTGCGAATGCCGAAACGATCAAGCGCGGCCGCAGGCGCCCGGCCCGACGTGAAAATGGCCTGCGCGGTGCCGCGCCCGGCCGACGCTGGGGCGGGACCGAGCAGATCGACGACGCGGCGTGCGATGGCCGGCGCCGGATCGATGAAATTCACCGGCCAAGGCGCCAGTTGCTGCAGGCGATCGAGCAGCAACGGATAATGGGTGCAGGCCAGCACGACCGTATCGGTGCGCTTGCCGTCATCAACAAAGCAGGGCGCGATTTCTTCACGCAACGCGGCGTCGCTGCCGGGAGCGCCGGCCAGTTCCGCTTCGGCGTAGCCCGCAAGATTCTTCGAACCGACCAGCGTCACCTTGCAGTCGCCGGCGTAATCGCGGATCAGCGCGCGAGTATATTCGCGCTTAACCGTCGCCTCGGTGCCGAACACGGAGACGCGCCGCGTGACAGAGGCCGCACAAGCCGGCTTGATTGCCGGCACGGTGCCGACGAACGGCACCGCATAGTTCTTGCGCAGGTCGGGCAGCACGATGGTCGAGGCGGTGTTGCAGGGTATGACGATCAGATCGGGGCGATGGGCCTCGATCAATTCGCCCATCAGCGCGACGACACGGGCGACCAGCACATGCTCCTCGATCGCGCCATAGGGAAAGGCCGCATCGTCTGCAACATAAACGTAATCAGCCTGCGGCCGCGCCGCCGCGACCTCACAAAACACAGTGAGGCCGCCCAGCCCTGAATCGAGCATCAAGATTTTTTCCCGCCGCGCCATGGCGCGATACATGCCACGAGGCCTTGGCCGTCCGCAATCGCCCCGCGGTTGGGACCGTTAACCGCGCCTAAGCGAAAGCCTCGACCAGCCGCGGCCCTTCCTTGGGCGGTGCGGCCTCCTGCCGGGCGGCGAGCTTGGGCCGGCTCGCCATCGGCGAGATCAGGCCGCTGATGACGGTGAAGGTCAGCACCAGGATCGCCGCGAAATTGCCGTCGTGGATGCCGGCGAAGGCGACCGCCCCCATGAGATAGGCCCAGAACGGGAATGCGACGGTCGAGACCGCGGCATTGACGATCCAGGCGTCGCCGTCCTCGCGCACATACCAGCAGAACAGCGGGGTCAGGATGCAGCCGATCAGGAGGGCGCCGGTGGCGATGGCGCCGATCGGCAGGCCGGCCATGGCGGCGCCCGGTCCGCCGGCCTTCATCGCCTGATCGAGGATGGCGTTGATCAGCATGGAAAAGCCGATCACTTCGCCCGGAACATATTTGATCATGCGCTCGACGTAATTGTCGCCGGGCACCGCAGCCGCCAGCTGCATTCCGGCGATATCGGACTGAAGCACGCCCTCCAGACCCGCGATTTGCAGATCGAGGTCGGGCACTACCGGTTTGCGTACCAATCGGCCCATGATTCGCTCCTAAAAGTGATTCGCTTCTTGCAAAGTTGCAGCGAAGTTACGCCGGGGCGAGTGAGTCGGGCAAACAAACAATCGACCGCGGCGCTGAATACGCGTCGCTGCGGCGGTGAAGCTGTCGTGGACAGCGTAACGACGTCGTGTCAGGCGGCGCTGATTCTCAAGCGCGGCCGAAGACGCGGCGGAAGATGGTGTCGACGTGGGAGAAATGAAAATCCATGTCGAAATTGGCGGCGAGCTCCTTGTCGCTCAAATGCTTGCGGACGTCCTTGTCGGCCTTGAGCAAGGTGAGGAATTCGCCGCCGCTCTCCCACACCTTCATGGCGTTGCGCTGCACCAGGCGATAGGCGTCCTCGCGGGCGACGCCTTTTTGCGTCAGCGCCAGCAGCACGCGCTGGGAATGGACCAGGCCGCCGAGAAGGTCGAGATTCTTTTTCATATTGGCGGGATAGACGACGAGCTTGTCGATGATACCG